>CAZAGU010000026.1:0-27828 GCA_964484805.1 uncultured bacterium | reverse complement strand
GGGTATGACAGCGGACTTTGTCCGCTGTTGTTTCAGTTAAGAGAGGCATGTCCGGTCAAGCCGGACATGCCACCCAACTCTACACTCCGTCATCGCGAGCAAAGCGATCTCACAGCATTCGAGAATTAACCTTCACAATCATGGAGCGCATTAACCGCACCCGTTGCTGTCATACCTTATTTTTTCTCCTCGTTCCCGACTTGATCGGGAGCCCAGAGAAACGTTTTTCAGGGTATTTCTTCCTTATGTCATACCTGCGAAGGCAGGTATCCATCGCATTCATCCCTAGTTCCTTAATTCACAACAGATTTAACGGATTAAACAGATTTTATAAGGAAGAATAACCCTGAAAATCAAAACTGGATACCCGCCTTCGCGGGTATGACAGCGGACTTTGTCCGCTGTTGTTTCAGTTAAGAGAGGCATGTCCGGGCAAGCCGGACATGTCACACGCAGTTCAAACAATATCAAAGGGATTGCTTCGGCACTTTGTGCCTCACAATGACAGTGTGTTTTTTTTTCTGGAATGCAGTCGCTTCCCGGGCTATAACTCCAGCTTATCCACTGAGTCAGCCAATTCAGCATCTATTTCAGCTGCTTTCTCTTCGTCAGATTTAACTCCGAAAAAGCGATGTATGTCATTCAGAATCAAATACAACGCCGGAATCAATACCAACGTGATGCCCGTCGCAAACAACACACCAAAACCAAGGCTGATGACCATCGGCACGAGAAAACGAGCCTGCATGGACGTTTCCAGCATCATCGGGCTAAGACCGAAGAACGTCGTCAGCGAGGTCAGAATAATTGGCCTGAATCGCCGTTGCCCTGCCTCCATCACCGCTTGTTTCACCGAATGACCTTTTTTGCGCTCCGTGTTGATGAAATCAATCATCACCAGCGAATCATTGACAACAATTCCAGACAAAGCCACAATTCCGAAAGCTGAAATCAGGCTTAACTGATAGCCCATGATAACATGCCCTAAAAACGCACCGACAAAACCAAACGGAATTGCGCTCATCACTATGAACGGCTGAGTAAAGCTACGGAATGGTATCGCCAGCAAGGCATAAATCACAAACAACGCAATCAGGAAGCCACGACCGAGGCTCACCATTGACTCGTTGCGGTCGCGGGTATCACCTTCAAAATCATAGGATAAACCGGGGTAATCGGCAGCCAGGTAATCCAATGTGTTCAGCGTTAAATCCTTGAGCACCTCGTTTGGATTGGCGACCTTGCGGTCAGATTTTGCCTGCACGTTAATCACCCGCTTGCGGTCTGTGCGCTGAATCTGGCTATAACCCCTTGATTCAGTGATGTAAGCGGCTTGTTCCAGTGAAATTTCACCACCAGTTGGAGTGCGAAGGCGCATCTGCTCAAGCGAAGTGATGTTCGACCTATCCGACTCGGGATAGCGAACGATAACGCGGACTTCGTTGCGCCCGCGTTGAATCCGGAGCGCTTCGGAACCATAGAAAGCGCCTCTGACCTGTTGAGCCAGGTCGGTTTCCGTTAAGCCCAGCGCGGCGGCTTCGGGTTTAAGTTGAAGTTTCAGCTCCGTTTTGCCCTTGCTGTATGTGTCGATGACTTCGTAAACGCCGTCATATTCAGCGAGCTTGGTTTTTACATGCTCAACGGCATCCTGTAACATCGTAAAATCTTCATGAGCCAATTGGACATCAATATCGGAGGCATGACCCATCATTTGCGATTGCATACTGACTGCTTCCATATTGGGAATCGGTTTGATGCGCTTGCGCCATTCCATGCCAAACTCGCGCAGATTAGTATTTCGTTCATCTGCATCAAGGAAGCGAACTCGTATGCTTGCCATATTGCTGGAACTAGTTCCACCACTACCAATTGGGCCTCCTTTTGAACCAGATGCCCCAATGGTTGTGAAAATATGTTCAATTTCGTTGCGTCCAATTTCAGGTCTGGCGGCGTATTCTTCAGCTAACTTTTCGCCCATTTCCTGAATGTATAATGTCGCCTCTTTGGTCTGGCTGAATGATGTGCCGGGCTCCATTTTTATCGAAACGGAAATCCAATCCGCGTCAATCGTCGGCATGAAAACAAACTTCAGTTTGCCGCCTGTTAGCAATCCTGACGTGGCAAGTAATACTGCAAGTCCAATCCCAACAGTAATATAGCGGTTATGTGAAACCCAAGTTAGCGTGTTGAAATAGTACTTCTTGATTACTAAGTCAACGACCTTGTCAAATTTGCTTCGTTGATGTTCTATAGCGAGCCAGAAGTTAGCCTTGCTCCTCATCAAAGCACTGGAAAGGTGAGATGGCAGGATGAACAGAGATTCTATCAGGGACATTATCAGCACCGTGATAACGATGATCGGCAAAGCACCCATAAACTTGCCCATTGTGCCGGAAGTGAAAAGCAACGGCGAAAATGCAACAACCGATGTCAACACTGCAAACACGACCGCGCGGAGAATTTCATTTGTGCCGAGCACTGCCGCTCGCCGGAGAGGAATCCCGCGCCGATAATGGACGAAGATGTTTTCACCGACGATGATGGCATCGTCAACCACAATTCCAAGCACAGTCAAAAATCCAAACAGCGACATCATGTTGATCGAAACACCGAACATTGGCATGAAAATCAATGCGCCGAGGAATGAGATGGCAATGCCCATCGCCACCCAGAAAGCCAGCCGGATTTCGAGGAATAATGCCAAGATGAACAACACCAGCAACATTCCAATGAAACCATTTCTGAAAAGTAAATCAATTCTCGATTGCAACAATTCAGATCGATCCGACCAGACTGTCACATCCACCGATGTGGGAAGCTGTGGCTTGATGGTTTCTATGTAATCTTTAACAATCCTCGCAACACCTTTCGGGGTCTGTTTTCCCACTCGATAGACTTCAACCATCGCCGCAGGCTTGCCGTCAAGCATTGTTATCAGGTCAACATCTGCAAACGAATCTTTGACCTTGGCAATGTCCTTCAGGTAAACGACTTCCCCTTTGCTTCCCTTAAACACCGCCACCGAATCGTATTCTGTGCCAAAGTAGCGTTTCTCCTTGGTGCGGATTAATATCTCACCACCTTCAGCTTTAATTGACCCTCCGGGCATGTCAAGCGAAGATGTTCTGATGATACTTGCCACCTGATTAAGCGTCAGATTGAAACGCCTCAAGCTCTCCTCGCTGATTTCTATGGAAATCTCCTGCGCGCGAACTGAAGCCAGCTCAACCTGCGTAATCCCAGGATCGGACAGAAGGTCATCGCGGATGCGTTCAGAAATTTCATACAAGGCAAGCTCGGAAACGTCACCAAGCACAACCAGTGTTATCACTTGGCGACGGTTGGTCGCTTGAGACACAATCGGTTTTTCAGCATCACCCGGAAAGGTGATAATCCGATCAACTTCCGATTTAACGTCATTCAGGACTTTTTCAACATTCGAGCCTTCGATAACTTCCAGCATAACAATACCCACGCCCTCGGAGGCTGTGGCTGTAACCCGTTTGATGTTGTCCACGCTGCTGATTGCATTTTCTAATGGTAAAATTATACCATCTTCGACTTCATCAGGGCTGGCACCCGGATAGGGAACTGAAATGGTAATAATGTCCAGCTCAAACTCAGGAAAAACTTCCTGCTTGATGTTTTTCCCAATGATTAAACCGCCGGCGACGAGGACGATCATCAGGATGTTTGCGGCAACATGGTTTCCCGCCATCCATTTTACGATGTCCTTCATTTGCTAGCTCCATTTTTGCTGGTCTGTTTATCTGATTGCTTGGATTTTCTGCTGTTTTGAACATCGCTCATTTTGCGAAGTTTCAATCCATCTGCAGCACCGGAAATATTTGTCAAAACAACCGCATCGCCAGTTTGAATGCCTTGTGAAACATAGGCGCTTTCCGAAGACATGCGCGCCACTGTTATCGGCTTGATTTCCAGCATATTGTCTTTGGATGCAATCCAGATTGTCGAGTTGTCTCTAATTGCGAAACGAGGCACCGGAATCACGTTTGGCAGGATTTTCCCATCAATCTTCACTTCCACAAACGACCCGACGCTAAGCTCCATGCCCTGAGCGGATTTCTTCTTGAAAGGATCATCCACACGCACAACAATAGTCGCCATTCGTTGTTGAGGATCGACAAAACCAAGGCTTCGGGTGACAACACCGCGCCACTTGTGTATGGAATCATTCAGGTGAAGAATGATTTCAGCTTCCGAACCGGGAATGCTCACCCAGCTAAGCTCAGAGACGGGCACTCCTATTTCGATTTCCACATAGTCCGTCGCGTAGATGACCGCGGCTGTCATTCCTGTACTGACAATCTGACCGATGTCCACATTTTCAAGGCGCACCCGGCAGTTGAACGGCGCAGTAACGACCGTGCGCGAAAGGCGAAGTTTCGTCAGTTCGAGCGTGGCTCTGGCAGATGCCAGTTGTGCTTCCGCCTGCTTGAGCTGAGGCTGATGAAGTACCAGCGCATCAGGTTTTTCTATAACGGTATCTTCACCCTGCATTTTCTGAATGGATCGCTTCATGGTCTCCCATTCCTGCAAGGCTACTGAAGCGTTCGCTTCAGTAGTGGCGAGGGCATACTCGGCGGTGGCGACCTGTGCTTGAGCCTGTTCAACAGTGAGAATGTAATCTGCTTGCTCGATTTTGAAAAGCTCATCGCCTTTGCGAAATTCACCACCTGCGACAAAATCAGGATGAACCCAGACGACTTCGCCAGCGACTTGCGGCACGAGATTTATTTGAGCACGCGGCGCAACTGTTCCATGCCCTACAACCTGCGTGACGGGGCTTTCAGGCTTAGCGGTTATGGTTTCGACCAGCACCCCGGCAAATGGAACCTGCTGTTGCTTGGGTTTCTGTTTCGATACTGTCAGCGCAACCATAATCGCCGCGCCGGCAAGGATGATGATTAACGTGAAGAAGAAAGTTCGGACGTTTGTATTTTTCTCAGTCATTGTTTTCTCTGGCAGATAATTGTTCAACCATGTCGTTTGACCAACCGCCTCCAAGTGCGGTTGCCAGTGCGATTCGCGTGTTGACTAGCTCTCGGCGGGCGGAAATTAGCGAGCTGCGGGCGTTAAAATATCTCGCCTGCGCTGTTACCACCTGCAGGTAGCTCGTCAAGCCGCGCAGGTAGCGATCATTCGCCGCCTTCAAGCTGTTCAGCGAGGACGACACTTGCCGCTCTATTTCTGAAACATATTCTGTCTGATTCTGACCCGCGACGAGGGCATCCTCAACCTCTTTGAAAGATGTCAACAGTTTTGCTTTATAACCTGCCATGCTCTCGCGCAAACTGGCTTCCGCGGCATCGGATGAGGCTTTCAATCTGCCGCCCTGAAAGATTGGCATGGCGAGGTTGCCGATGGCTGTCCAGATCATATTTTCAGGGTTGATGGCTTCCTTCAGGTCATCATTGCTCCCGCCGACGTTTCCAGTCAGGCTGAAGCTTGGCAAACGGTTAAGCATGGCTTGCGCCCAGCGTTTATCGGCAGCTTCCACACGCAGGTAAGCGGCGCGAACGTCAGGACGACGCTGAACGAGGTCGCTCGGCAATCCGGCGTTGAGTTCTGCCAGCATTGGCGGAACATCGCCGCCGTCGCTGATCCACTGCACAATTGACTGCTGACTGTCGTCGGTCTTGGAATTCATGCTGAGATAGCGGTCTGCCGTGGCGAGATCGGGATATTGCCCGACCAGCAACGCCAGCGAATGCTTCAGAGCCGAAAGCTGGCTGTCGAGTTGCGTCCGGCGGGCTTTGGCTGAAGCTAAGTTCGCTTGCGCCTGATAGACATCCAGCGATGGCGATACTCCTCGCGCATACTTGCCATTGACGATGGACAGGTTGTCTTCGTAGGCGGAACTGATATTGTCTGTCAACTCAAGTTGCAGGCTCAGGTCAACGATCGCGAAGTAAAGCTCGGCGGTTTGGGCGGACATTGTGATGACGAGGCTTTTAATATCTTCCTTGCTGGCGAGAAAATCTGCCTTCGCAGCTCCTCGCGCCGCCGATAGCTTGCCGTAAATATCTAATTCATAGGCGGCGGTGAGCCCGACTTCATAGCGGGAGATGCTGAATCCTGCGCCCGGAGGAAGCAACGCGGCTTTGTCTTTGTCAATGTAATCGCCGTCTTGAATGGCGGCTTTGGCAGACAGCGACGGGAAGATGGTTGATCTTGCGCCAATGTATGTGGCGTGAGCGCGGTCGAGCCTTGCCATTGCCTGCTCAATCGACAGGTTTTCGGCAAAGACTGAATCCATCAGCCGGTTTAGAGCCGGGTCGTCGAATTGTGTCCACCAGATTTCATCATTGGGTGTGGTCTTGCGGGCATCGTTCATGTAAATTTCCGGCGGTTGATATTCCACGCTGTGGCGAGGATGCCAGGCGCTGCAACCGATGAAAAACATTGAAACCAGCAAGAAAACAGTTGTGAAGCGTTTTCTAATCAGCATGTTTAAGGATTATTCCTAAAAATTACTATCGCCAAGTTGTGCTGAACTTTATTGTTAAACACATGATTAAGGAAAATCATGCGTTCGATTGAAAAGAAAATTATCTTTTCAGCGTGTTGTTTATGATACGAACATAATGAGACAGTTGAAAAACTAAAATGTCAATTGGACAACAAATATCAACAAAATTCACATTAGACAACATTGGTGTTATTTTCATATTGAACACAGGAAACAGAAAGCCTGGTTTCCCAAATTCAGTTGAAGCAGATTATATATCATTTTTTCATTTGTGGAGATGAATTCAGGACAGAAAAAAAGGGAGTATTTTTACGATCTCAACTTACTGCATTGAAACCTCCCTTTAGAGCTTTTGTTTTTCAGGCTTTACTGAGTTGCAATTTTACGATTGCATTCCAGTATTTTCGGTGTTAATAATCAAGCTAGCTTTCCTTTAGAGTGGCGCTAAAATAATTTCAGGAGCAACCATGCACGTTCGGAGCTGCTTTCTGGCTGGTTTTCTGATGATGATTTTTCTCTTCGCCCCCATGTCAACTCAGGCACTGCCGCGTTTTACAGCATCAAACAACCAGGCCTGTAATCTCTGCCACCATGACCCAACCGGCGGCGGAATGCGCAATATTTATGGCGCACAGTTCACTTCCAACGCCGAGCTACCCATGAATCCGCTTACAGATATGGCTGATCTGGAAAAATTCAACCCGATGCTGGGCGAATATTTCCAAATCGGTGGCGATGCGCGAACGATGTTCTGGACAGACGAACTCGACAGCCTGCACAACAGCTTTCTGCTCATGCAGGCAGATGTCTATCTGGCGTTCATGCCATCAGATAAGCTGATGCTTTATCTGGAGCAGGGGATAGGTGGCTGGCGTGAGGCGTTCATTTTAATGCAGGATTTGCCGCTTCGAGTCGCAATTCGCGCCGGGCAGTTCGTTCCTTCTTATGGCTGGCAATTTGCCGACCACAAAGCCTTCACGCGCGAATACCTCGGCTTTTTCAGGTATTCAAGAACGCCTGCTATCAGCGAAGATCGCGGCGTGGAGATCGGTTTCTATCCCGAAGGGCTGGATTTCACAGCCGCCATTACCAACGGGAGCGCGGGCAGTACTGTGGATCGCAATCGGAGCAAGGCGTTGACTGTGCGCGCTTCAAAGCGGTTGCAGGTTGGAGATTTAGCTTTATCGCTTGGTGGTAATTATCGCTATGATGAGCAGAATCCCATTGAGCCCATTTTGCGATACTATGGCGGGATGTACAGCGCCTATCTCAAGCCGTTTACAGTGATTGGTGAGCTGGATTGGGTGGCTGAGGATACGACCACGCAGATGGTCTCGACAATTCTGGCAATTGCTCAAATCCGTCAGGGGATCCATGGGATTATCGGCTATGACTATTATGACCCTGACATCGATTGGAAAACTGGCCATGTCTGGCGGGTTAAGGTCGGATATGAGATGTTTCTGACCAGTTATTTTGAAATGGCACCCGCGTTATACTACCGGGAGCAGGACAACGTTTTTAGGGTTTTCTCCCTTATGTCATGCCAGCGAAGGCTGGCATCCACCGCTTTCATCCCCTCCCCGTCGTACCGGCGAAAGCCGGTACCCAGAATTTCATTTTTAACGGTCATTTTTCCTTGCTGTTGCTCCAGCGAAGGCAGGTATCCACAGCATTCATCCCCTCTTTATGCCCTTTGTGGTTTGTCATCCTAAACTAAGCCTCTACCCAATGAACAACGCCCCCAAGCCAACCAACATCTCTACTTTCAGAAACGCGCTCATTCTGCTGATCGTTAATTCCGTCGTGTCACGCATCAACACGGTCGCGGCAGCCAACAGCGGTATCGCCACGCCAACAGTAATCGCAATTAGATAATTCAAGCTGTATCCGGCAAACAAATACGGCAAAGGTGTCGCCAACGCCAGAAGCGTCATTGTCGCGGCTGACACCATCAGCGCAGTTTCCACTCCGTGAACTATCGGTAAAGTTCGAGCGTTGACTTGCTTATCGCCGGGAATATCCTCAATGTCCTTGATAATCTCCCGCGCTAAGTGAATCAACACCGCAAAACCCGCCGGAATCAGGCCTTCGATCCAATGCGAAACCGCCGCTGCGCCGTATAAAAACGCCAACCCTCCGCAAACCGCAACCACAAGATTTCCCAGCAGTGGCATACGCTTCAGTCTGGCGCTGTACGCCCACAACAATAACGCCACCACTAGCGCGATAGCTCCAAGGTCAGCCCGGGTTGACAACCCCAGCAACACGCCCCCAACCAACATCAGCACGCCGAATACTCCCGCAGATTGCTGACTCACCAGCCCCGCCGGAATTGGACGCTCAGGGCGGTTAATGCTGTCGATGTCAAGATCATAAGCATCGTTGATGGCATTGCCTCCAGCAGCGACCATGCCTGCCGAGATGGCGGCGGAAATCAGATAGACAATATCAGTTCCGATATACCGCTGAGCCAGATAACCGCCCACAATCACCACTAAGCCTGTGATGGCGGCGTTTAACGGCCTGCATATCTGAAACAATCCCAGAATCAGATTCATTCGTCCGCCTTCTGTGTCAGGCAATTCGTCGCGATCCCCAGTGTTACAGCGACCGCGGTTTCAGTGCGCAGGGGATTTTCTCCCAGCGTGATGAGCGAGACACCGCTCGACTGAAACAACTCCAGCTCGCTGTCAGTAAACCCGCCTTCGGGACCAATAAATATCAGTAGCGAATTCAGCGCGGGGCATTCATGGATGACATCAATGATAGGCTTCCGCTCGCCATTGCAACTCAAGCCCCATCGGGTGTCATGGTCTGACGATGCCAATATCTGCCTAATGTCAACCGTTTCGGCAACGTCCATCAGATAGCGGCGATGCGCCTGTTTGGCGGCAGAAAGTGCAATCGACCGCCAGCGTGAGACCTTGCCATCGCCGGGTTGAATGACACAAAGTTCGGTTATCATCGGAATGAACCGTGTCGCGCCAATCTCGGCTGCCTTCTCCAGAGCAAAATCCATGTGCTGCCCTTTGACAACACCCACAGCGACCGTGATCTGAGGAAGCTGAAGCGGCGTTTTCGGAAGCTCGAAATTCACTAGCCCTGTAACTTCACGTTTATTTACAGAGCTGACCTTCGCTTGCCAGGCGCGACCGTTGCCATCGAAAGCGACGAAAGGATAGCCGGGGCGAGCACGCAACACCGAAGCCAAATGCCGTGCTTCATCATCTTTAACTATGACAAAATTGTCTTCAGGCGGTTGATTTACCAACACATAAGGATTCCTAGCCATCAGAAGGTTACTCCCAATCCGAGTGAAATTGCAGGCTGTGCTATGTTATCTTTTGCGCGCCAGCCACAAGCCAGATGTATCGTCTGAACGTAAGGCAACTGGAATTGCAAACCACCGCCCGCTGCCCATTGACCGGGGCGGCGAGTCAGCCAGTTTGATCTGTATTCATTGTATCCATAGTCCAGAAAAACAAAGGATTCCAAGCTGAATTTCATGTTCATCAAATACCTGCCAGCCAGCGGAACCCAGCCCATGCTGAAGTATCGCATCGGAATTAGGTTCGTGCGGATTTCGGCACTGCTGGCAAGCATGAACCATCCACCGTAAAAATCTTCAATGTTGCCGCGAAAAAGATAGTTCGTCAGTGTGAAACGTCGATAATAAGGTAGCTCATATTGCGAGCTTTCCACAAAGAACCGCCCAGCAAAAATGAAACGACCGTATTTTAAATAGCGACGAAATTCAATATCTTCAAGGAAGAAAACGTGTTGCTCGTTCAACATGCCGTTGCCTTGAAGCGTGAACCTCATCAATGAACCATCGCTGGGATAATACCGATAATCACGGCGGTCTTTTTGAACGGCAAAAGTAGCAACGACAAGCCTGTCGCGTTGGTTGGGCGCAAAGGTGTAAAAATCACCCTCCGATGCCTGCTCCTCCCACTCGAAACCGTAGCTGATCCAATCACGCTCAGCTATCCGGTTGACCAGGTGAAAACCTAGCTTTTGTTCCTCGATCCTGTAGTAATTACCATTGGGTCCCTTAAGTTCTGAATCATTGTAGTAAATGCTCCAGTTAAAACCGGCAATGCCCCGAAAAGTAAACCACGGATCGGTATGAACCAGATAGAACCCGCGAGCATTGCCTCCCCAACCCGCGATAACTAATTGCTCAGCGCGCCCGCGAAAATTCCGGTGATACACCCCGCCACCAAAGTATGATTTGTCCGCCTGATTGGGTCGGTAATTCATCAGTGGGAAGAAGTAGAGATAAAACGGCTCGTTGACTTCCACCCGCACAACCGCCCGCCCCTTGTCAGACACACTAGTAATGAGCACTCGGTTGAACAAACCAAGGTTTTCCAGCCGAAGTTGCGCGCGATCAATTGCCTCTTGAGAAAGAACATCACCCGGTTTCAAGCCCATTTCGCGTAAGATCAGACTCGATTTCGTAACGAAGTTTCCTGTGATTTTGATCGCAAATACCACGAGCTGATCGGTGCTGTCCACGTCCTGCGCCTTCAGAGGAATTGCAGACAGCAGAAGCATGATGATGACGTAAGAAATTGCCCCTGCCGCGAATCGTTCGCGTGTGATCTGACAATGTTTCATCGCATCCACACGAACTTCAGATTTACATCAGGCGAGCTCGATGAGCCGCGTTTGTGGTCTTTAATCTGCAGAATTCTCCCCCAGAATTCTATATGCAGATTGCGGCTGTTAAATGTTAAAGACCCAACGGGACCCCTCGACAGGACATCCTCGCTTAACATGCGCGAGTCATCGGCTTCAAAAACCCAGGTTTTGCGAATATTCCAAATCCAGCCAATACCTCCCCGAAAATCCGCCCATTGCCACGTTGGCTGAGTAATTACTGTTACGCCGTAGCCTTCTTCAGATAAT
The DNA here is from genome assembly GCA_964484805.1 of uncultured bacterium. Taxonomy (GTDB): domain Bacteria; phylum Electryoneota; class AABM5-125-24; order Hatepunaeales; family Hatepunaeaceae; genus CAZAGU01. The sequence goes on along the minus strand of CAZAGU010000026.1, from coordinate 16,418 downwards.
GCCTGAATCCACTCTCCCCAGTTCAACCTGCCGTGGTCGTCAGCCTTAAAGATAAAGACAGAATTCCAGCCAATAGCCTTGCTGAGGTTGATATTTAGCGAGTCAGTGGCGGTGAAAACCCGGTAAACGCGGCTCTGATCTTCACTGGCAGGGCTGTAGTCATAGTCAGTGTATGTGCTGACGACTGAAAATCTGGCGAGATTGGTGAAGTCATCCTCTGTCCAGTCGGTCTCGGCTTGCAGGCGAAAGCGCCTCAGCCAGCGATTCTCACCGCTCCGCGTTCGGTATAAATAGACTAGATGACGAAGGTCTGTTTCCCCGATCAATTTCACTGAGTAATTTGGCGATGCCTGCCAGATGCCATCGACAATCACCTGATAATGAAGCTCGTCTCGGTCGTTTTTATCGGCTTCGTCTGGAGTGTCAAACCTGTAGCGTCGGGCGTAAGTCTTGATCCCAAGGCTGTCGCCGTCTGCGTTGAACAGGAAAGCCCCAATCCCCAGCCAGGTGCGCTGTCCTTTCGAGAGACCACCCGAATAATCCTGCTCCTGAAGATCGAGCCCGCCGTAGGTCATACCGCCCCAGAAATCTCCCACCCAATCCACCGTAAGTTCATTCTTCCAGACGAATTGATAGTATTGTGAATTGATGTTGCTCTGATCGGTCTCCTGACGGTCAATGCTGGATTGCCATGACAAATTCCAAGGGGTGTCAAATCCGGTTTTAAGTGTATTGGAAAGGTTGAAGGATTCATCATCTCGACGGTTGGTGTAGTCATCCGTGAATGATGATTCGTGCCTTGTTACCTGGTTGTATGACAGCGACAGGCGATCCTGTGTGCCATCCCTACGGCTCCAGTCGCCATATATAGTGGCAGAAATGCTATGGTCAACCCCGCTCGGCAGTTCATCCCTCCAGCCTTCAGCAGTCAAACTCAAGCCAATTGGCTTTGACCTGCCATTGAACGATGATAGAATTCGAAAGCCGTTTTCCTCTTTTTGATTCTTGTTTTCCAGAATAGGACCAAGAGCGCAGTTGAATTCTAATTTATTTTTATCAAGATAGCCCCCGCCGATGCCAATGAACGAAGAATTCTGCTCATTTTCTCTGTCGTTAGAACTGCCGGGGATAAATTTAACGTCAAAGTCCCGCTCGATTGTACCATTGGTTTCACCGCTGGAAGAAAGAACCGGACGAGCTCCCTGATCGCGATACCAATCCCACTCGCCGGCACTGTTAAATGTGGTGTTTTTGTAGATATTTTTGCTGAAACTGAAGCTTGCATTGTGTTGCTGCTTCCATTGGCGGTAAAAACGAGGCACTTGATGCAGGATGTAAGTGTGATCCTGCTGAAAAGTAAATTCAGAGGAATTCGCCCAGTCTCTTGAGTAGTTCTGATTGGCTGACCAGCGATCAACTCCAATGCCCTTGTACAGTGTGAAGCCAAGTTTATGCGATATTATAGACGAGTTTGCGGCATCAGAGGGTGTTGATTTGGCAAAACAAGCCGACACTGCAATCGCTTGAAAAATAAAAATCGCTGATAATAGGAACAGAGAAGCCTTTAAGCGGAAATCTTTAACATGATGAGCTTCACTCGCTACACCAATTGCGCGCGCTTGGAGTAACGATCCTGCGAATGCCGGAATTTCGCTTGAAGTTCTCATCTTGGATAATATGGCAGGGTCATTTCGTCGAGAAGGCGTTATCTTCGTCGGGGTTGGAAACGGTGCCGGCGGAGATTATCAACTTAAGGGCGTTCTCAACAGATATTTCCAGCACAATCACATCCTTCTTAGGGACAAACAGCAGAAATCCGGAAGTCGGGTTTGGAGTTGTGGGGATGAAGACACTGACTAATGTATCTGCCACGAGATCCTGAACATGGGGAGCTGCTTCAGATGTCGTAATACCGATGGAGTATATCCCCTCACGAGGATACTCAATCAACACCGCGTTCTTGAATATCTCCTGCCTGCCGGAGAGTAGAGCATTGCTGATCTGTTGAACAGCCTTATAAATCCGGTTCACCAGCGGAATCTGGCTAATTCCCCGCTGTAGTCTGGAAATGAACCACTGCCCGCCAACATTACGAGCGGCGAATCCGACGATTGTCAGCACAATCAGAAGAGTGATAAATCCCACGCCGGGAATGGTGTGGGTTTTCAGCCACGCTGAATCAATTATTAACCCCAAGAGAATGTTCACGACTTCGGAAAGAATGCCATCAATAAACAGGAAACTCTTCCACAAAAGGAAACTGGTGACAACAACAGGCCCAATGACCAGAATTCCGGTCACCAGATTTTTGCGCATAGCGACTAATGTTTTTCGAGTGTTCATGTAGGCAAATTTTTCCATCAAATCAAGTTAGTGGTGTCGTCGGGCTAAAACAATCTTAAGTTTCTCTGGGTGTTACCGGGCTGCCGTAGAGGGCATCAAGCCCGTAATACATGGCATTCTGGATCTGGCTCAATTTCTTTTCATCGCCTTTTCCAATAGTACCTTTGAGCATCTCCTGCATCCGAATCTGAAAGAGCACTTCGGTGGTTTTTGTTGAATTCTCATCGCTTAATTCCAAAGCCCATTCAGGTCGAACCGCGCTGGTGTCGATCTGGAGATGGAAGAAAGCATCCTGCAAAAACATTTCACCGAAAGCGATGTGGCTACCGCTGTAAAAGGTTCCGTAAAGTTCGATCATCACCATGTCAACCGGACGGGCTTCCGATTTTTTTAGTCCTTCAAGAATCGTTTTCTCAACATGTTGAACATGCCGGCAACCGGTGACATCGAGATTGATCTTAACAACTCGCCGGTCATCGAGCTCGTTGAACTCGAAATCTTCTCTGGCAATTCCTCCCGGCTCGACAACTCCAATAACAGCCCCGCATGGTCCCTTGTCATAGACCCCATTGCTGCAGGCGGCACCAGGGTAGGCAGCTCTAATTTTGCCAGTCTCATCATTGATTATCGACAGATTATGATAATGTCCCAGGGCTACGTAATCAAACGATTGGGCGAGCAATTCGTGATCTGCAAATGGATTCACAGATGTTTTTCCGGGTGGCAATTTTTGCTCGCGCGAGCCGTGCATCAGCGCCAGGCGAATCGGCTTGTCTGGCACATGTATTACTTTCGCGAACGGTCTGCTGTTTGGATTTACTTCACGACCGACCACGGCTTTGCCAGAGATGCAAACATGGTCAAGGTTTCTGGGAATGACATGGGTGAACTCGGGCGAAGAAAAAATATGCACGTTTGATGGCCAGACCTTATTATAACGGGCGCGGGTGATGATGTTCGAGTAGTGGCTGGTAATGTGAAAGTAATCTCTGTTGCCGGGAGCAATGAAGACGGGCACATTTACAGCGTTAATTGATTCAAAAACAAAGGGCACGGTTTTTTGTTCGAGCATGTCTTCATCCCAGAGATCACCTGAGATTAAAATCAGGTCAACCTGTTCATTAATCGCCAATTCCATAGCGCGAATAAAAACCTGCAATGATTCTTGCCGCCTTTTGGCTTTCTTGTCGTAAGGCAGGTTCAGCCCGTCCTTGCCGGGCGGGCGGTTGAGATGAATGTCTGCAAGGTGCAGAAATTTAATCTGTGGTTTAGTCATGGTCTCACACTAAATTTTATCGCTCTGAATTGCCAATGCCCAAATGTAAACATTAAAGATTTCCCCAAATGCCCCGTTTTAAGCGTTTCCTCTGTTTTTCAGGACAACATTATGCACCCGTTCGCGGAACATTGCTGGCTCTTTTTCCTCCAGCCATTCGTGTCGTTTCTCATGGCAGGACATGATTAACACCTGATGCTTCTGTGAAAGCGAATTCATAAAGAAGCGCATTCCATTCAGGAATTTTGCATCGTCCGCTGTCACTAGTGGCTCATCAAGCACCACTGGCAATGCCCCCTTGGCGCCCTGTGAAAGATAGCCGGCTATACCTAATCTGGCAGCCAGGAAGACCTCATCGCGAGCGCCGGATGACAGAATCATGTCGATTTCATCAGAAGATAAAATCCGATCATGGTCTCGGTCATAGATGGTGAACCGCAGATCTTCGCTGAAGATTAAGTCGCGGTAGCGAGGGTTGAGGCTCTGGAGAATCGGTGTGGAGATTTCACTTAAAGCCTTAGCCCAGCTCCGATAGACTTCACGAGAAATATCGTTCATGGTCTGGAGCGCCAGATCAACCTCTGTCTGGAACTTCTTCGCCTTGAATATTTCCCGGTCAATCTCTTCAATGCGCTGTAAAATATTAGGATACTGTGATTGGAACTGGCTGTATTGTGCGGCAATCGAAGTTTGCGTATGTTGCCGATTGTCGATTAAAACGTCCATTTCCGAATCAATCTCATCGGTCAGATCGCGGTAGTGCTCGCGTGGTTTGTCTGCGTCAAAGGTCTCCTTGTAGCCCTTGCGAAGAGCGTCAAACTGCGACCTGAGCATTTCCGCGCGATCCCGCTTGGATTCAAGATCGTTGTCGGTGATCATCTCTTGCTGAATACGAGGCATGATTTCCGAGATCAGTGAAAAATAACGTTGATGATTGTCTCTGCCGTTGCGGAAGATTTCCACCGCGTTTTCCATTTCGTCTGTCTCAGAAATTTCTGCAAGGCTGAGTGTGGCGACCACAGAACCGAGTATTTCGTTCCGCTCCTTCTCCAGTCCGGCGATGTCGGCTTCAAATTCTTGCCGTTTTTTCATGAGTTGGCGATATTCATCGTCGGTCTGACTGGCAGTTTGATAGCGTTTCAGGAGCTGCTCTGCCTCTTCCAGAATAAAATTCTTTGGCATATCAACACCAGCGCGCTCGAAGAATGGGCTGAGGTTCTGTGCAGCTTCAAGCTCGTCTTCGTGTGCCTGAGATAAAATCCTCTCGGCTTGTGCCAGAGGCTCAATGACTTCCTGCGCTTTGATGTAATCCATATAGGCGGCAAACAACTCGTCGCCATTGGTGAATTTTAATCGCGATGCAATATCGCTGAGTTTAGCGCTCAGATGGTCAAGATTTATCTTGGCTTTATGCTCGGAGTTTTCACCATCTTCGATTTCATTCTTTAATTGCTCGGAGCGAACAGCATCGGGTGTGCTGTTAAAAACCCGGGTAAACCCAAAGGCTGCCATCATCACTAGTCCGCCACCAATGAGGAATTTGCCGATCTCATCCAAATGTAACGCAAATAAAAGTATTATCCCGATGATGAAAGCCGCCGCGCTGATGGAAAATTGCACACTGAAATGAAACTTGGATTGTTTGCGCTTCTGATCCAGTATGTCCTTTTCTCGTAACTTCCATCCGGTTTGAGACACCGCCTCCTTGAAGTTAGCTTCAGCTTCAGCGTAAACAGCACGGAACTCTTCGAGGAATCGGCGTTTTTCCGCGTCCAGCTTGCCGAATTTGTTTCTGATTTTGTTCAGGCGGGAAAGCTCAATTTTTCGTTGCTTGAGCCGCGCTTCCAAACCTCGCACTTCTTCATCAGCTCGCACCAGTCGATCACGGCGGTCTGAATGTCTTTCAATGGCGGCTTCAAGCGCACGCAAATCAACATCATTCGAGCGCATCAGTTCGCCATAGCGCTGACGTTCCACCTCCAACCGCTTCAGTCGAGTGATAATATCAACATCAAGGCGTTGCTTGATTTTTGAAATGGCTGAATTTATATCTTCAATCCGGGATGTTTCCCGGAGCAGTAGCTCCATTTTTTCAACGGGGAAATTCTTGTACTGATCGAGTTCCGCGACCTCTTGTTTGATGCTGTCTAATTCCGCCCTGAGAGACATCTGACGCTGGACAGTCCGTTCAAGTTCTTTGACTTCTGCTGAAATGCTGTATAAATCGAGCTTCTCTTTTTTCGCCTGCAGAATTGCAAGTTTCTTGTCTGAATTTTGCAACTCATTGGCATTGGTTTCAACATTATTTCTTGCTCTGTCGAGCTCATCAAGCTGTTCTTTGAGGCTGATCCGCTCATTTTCAAACTGCCGAACGGCGGCTTCAATGCTGGTTGGGCTGGCTAGTCCGGGTGCAGTGTAGCGGCGCAGCGCATCTTTGAGCCGCCCGATGGCGTGCTCGGATGTTGCCTGTCCTTCGCGAGCTGTGGCAACGCGCTGAACGTGAGGCGTCAGACCGCCGGCATCGCGGATATTGAGGATTTCCTCCTGCCGCAGGTAGAAGCTTTTCAGAAAATTTGGACAGGACAGACCGATCAGCTCCTCACCGATCTCAAGCTCGCCATGGGGGCGGCGATACTCTGAGGTGTGGTCTTTCTGAGTCTCGCGATCGATCAGCGTCACAGTGCTGGCGTTGAAATCGCGATCAATCCGCCAAAGTTTGCCTGCCGCGGCGAAATCGAGACTGAGCCCGAATTCTTCGGGGTTACTCCAAGGGAGGACTTTTTCTCGCAACGGTCGTTTATCGGTCGCGAGAAAGTCATCCTCGCGTATCCCGTAGAAGGAAGCCAGGATAGCCGCGACGAGTGTCGATTTGCCGGTTTCGTTGTCTGCTACGACGAGATTCAGTTTATCTGGCTCAAAACCAACGGTCGTCCTCAGGCAACCGAATCCTCGTATGTTTAGTTTCTCAAGAAACATGCTTTCTTGCTTTCAGCAGAGTTATTGTTTTTGCTCTGTCAAAGGGTACTTAAGTGTGTTTGTCCAATGTTGTTTTCACCCTCGTAAAACTTGGTCAAAAGTCTCGGGACATGATTAATTTGTGTAATAACGGCTCCTCGATCATTTCCTCTCATCGGGAAGAAAATTAAAGCTAGGATCAAATTGTCCTAATATGTTTTTTATGCTCTTCCAATCCCTTGCATCGTAGATCTCAAGCATGGTGCTCAAGCAATCAAGGGCAAAATCAACATCATATAGCTTATCAATCTCATTGTGAAATTGCATATCTTCATATTCAATGCTGACTCTGTTGAAAACAGCAAATATTTCATCTACGAGTTCCTTAAGTTCTACAAAACTATAGGAGTAAGTGATTATTGTTTTGCCCTTAATTACATCATTGTCAAAATGGGCAATTTTTTTGTCTCTGACTTCCCTAAGTTGTTTGAATTTTTCACTTATCTCATCAGCTTGTACCTTTAATTCTGCTTTTAATTCTTCGCTAATTACTTCAAGATCGCTTGCTTTGTCTAAGAAATAAGAAATTGTTAAGCTTTGCTCCCGTCCATTTGGGTCTAAGATCAATTTCGTAATTCCTAGCACAATACTTCTCCAATAGCAATCTAAGGTCAAATACCAAAAGAATGGAGAGCAACTCCTCAACTTTTTGTTCTCATTGAATTTTTCTATTAAATGGATATACAGCTTGACTTGCGAAGTCAAGAGAACTAATTCCCGCCAATACGCATCTCGCATCACTTCGTATTCTTCACATTTCCCTTTGGTGTCAATATTTTTAGACATTTTGTTTTTCCTTTAGAAGATTATCTCCCGGTTTTCAGCATTGTCTAATAATCCCAAATCATTAAACACCACGTCGCTCCGGCGAAAGCCGGAGCCCAGATTGAGAGTTTGTGAGTCCTGAATAAACATGTCTATAACTTTTGTTCTGGGTACCGACTTTCGTCGGTACGACGTGACAAAAAGGAAATTTAACGCTTGCGAAGGCAATTTTCAGACAAACAGCCTTCGCGGGAATGACAGTGTAGGGATCGTCCACCCAGCCAAATATCGCAATATCAAAGTTATGATACCACGATATTTAGCCAGATTCAACTTGTTGCGCTTCTTTTTTTCACGCTTCAAAAAGCTACTAGCTTTTCGCGACGGAATTTCTATCACTTCAAATACTTGAACAGCTCAGTTTCCGGCGGTAACACTAACACCGTATTTGAATCAATGATCGTCTTGTACGCTTCCATTGTGCGCGAAAACTGGAAAAATTCCGGGTCGCGGTTATACGCTTTAGCGTAGATTTCAATCGCCGTGGCATCCGCCTCACCGCGAATGATCATTGACTGACGGTAAGCGTCTGCCATCACAACCACCTTCAAGCTGTCTGTGACCGCGCGAATCTTGAGCGCTTGCTCTTCACCTTCCGAACGATAACGATTGGCAATGCGCTTACGTTCGGCGCGCATCCGTTCATAAACCGAGCGCTCGTTCGCTTCAGGAAGATCAGCGCGTTTGATGCGCACATCCAAAATCTGAATGCCATACTCGCGAGCCGCGGAGTCTGAAGCCAAAGTCACTATCTCCATCAGTTCCGCGCGGCTGGTGGTGACGATCTCTTCGAGATCATGCAAACCCAGCGCTTCGCGAAGCTCAGAGAAAATAATATCATCCAGCCGTGCCTGCGCGCCGTTTTCGTCATGGACTGTGACCATCAGTTTCAGAGGATCAATGATTTTCCACTTGGCGAAGTTATCGACGATCAGGTTTTTCTTGTCCATCGTCAAAATTTCCGTGGGGTGCGAATCATAGCCGAGCACCCGCCTTTCATAGTAGGTAATCGTCTGAATCGGCCAGGGCATTTTGAAATGCAAGCCCGGATCTGTTACTGTGCGGATCGGCTTTCCAAACTGGAGGATAACGCCTTGATTGGTCTCGTTGATCGTAAAGACGACCATCTTGATAGCAATCAGCAGAACAAAAATGGCTACTAATGCGCTAATGTTGCTTTTTTTCATCGTCTGCCTCCACTGGTTGGATTAGTTGCAGGCAATCCAATGACATTCATCAGCGATCCATCACGGTCGCTCTTGAGGATGTATTTCTTAATACCCGGCAAAACTTCTTCCATTGTCTCGATCAGCATCCGCTTGCGAGTAACAACCTTGGCGCGCGAATACTCATTAAGGATCTGGTTGAAATTGCTCGCGTCACCTTCAGCTTTGGCAATGCGCTCTGCAGCCCATGCTTCAGCAACTTTAACAACCTGCGCGCCCTCGCCACGTGTGCGGGGAATGAGATCGTTATAATAGCCTTGAGCCTGATTGACCATTTTGTTCTGATCTTCTCGTGCAGATGCAACATCCTTGAAGGCATCAGCGACTTCGGCAGGAGGGTGAACCTGTTGCAGTTGCACCGCAACCACGCTTAACCCGCTGTCGTATTTATCCAGGGTTTCCTGCAATAATGCGCCGGTCTCATCCTGGATCTTCGATTTGCCGGCAGTCAACGCCTCGTCAATGTCATGACGACCGATGATCTGACGCAATGCAGCTTCTGAACAAAGATGAGCAGTCTCTTCTAAATCTCTGACGTTGAAAAGGTATTTCTTAGCGTCATTGATTCGATATTGAACGATCATATCGCAGTCAATGATGTTTAAGTTACCGGTCAGCATGATGGATTCGTTAGGGCGATCGGCGTAACGGGCAGGTGGCCCATGGTCTATCGTGCGATAGCCGATCTCAAGCCGTTTTACCTGAGTGACCCGCGGTTTGTCAACCACTTCAATCGGGTAGGGAATATGCCAGTGAATACCCGGTGAAGTGATTCTTGAGAAGGCTCCGAAAGTTCGAATCACCCCCTGTTGATCGGCGCCGACAATGTAGAAACCACTACCAAGCCAGAGCAACGCCAAAACCAGCACGATTCCCCAGATGCTTTTTCCGAAGAGTTGCTGAATATCGGGCACTTCAAAGTACTCGCCGCCGATGTTAATTGTTTTCGTGGGAACTTTCATAAAACCTCTGCTGAAAATTAATGTTTCCTAAACCAGAGCATACGTATGCAGTATGGGATGTTGTCATGGAACTATGCGCTCAAGCCCCGTTAGGTTCTGTCAATAACGAATTTACCTGTAGTCAGACCATTTTACAAGACCAGAGCGGGGTTGTTTTTTAATGAGCGAACTATAACCATAAGTCAGCATGTATATCCGATGGCTCCATGTTCTGGTATCAACGCCCATGCTGTAGGAGAAATGAACACTGTCGGCAATCTTCAAAGCCGAAATGCCACCGGAAAGATAATTCGTGTCGCCTTCACGAATAAACCCAGTCTGAACAGAATATTGGTACTCTTTCTTCGCTGTCTGCTTGTCGTCGGTCAAGTCAATCTCTACGCCGGTGCGATAATGCTGATTGATGTAATCCAAATCTAACGGGCGATCCAACCGACATTGAGCACCCATTTTTACCGGAAAATCTTTCTTCTCCCAGCCAAAGCCAAACCAGGTCTGCCGCTCATACGACCTCAGACTGCTACCAAAGATATTCAAGCGAGACAACCCGAGCAACATTCCGGTTTTCGTCTGCCACATCACACCGAAGTCAATGCCCGCGCCAAAATGCCAGTCTTCATCATTCAACTTCTCGGAAAGCATCTTCACTGTCATTCCAATCGGCAAGGAATTGGTTTTCAGGCTCGTCGCAAGGGGTAACAGAACGGTGTAGGATTTGTAAGTCGATTCGTCAAGCTCTGAATGTTGGCGAATAATTCCAAGACCGAAACGATTGTCATCGTTGTCAGAACTATTTGCCATGATAAACGCCCATGAACCGGGAGATTCCAGACCCGATGAAGCCATAGAAAATTCTACGGCAAGCCTGTCCAGCAAGCCAATCCCGCCAGGATTCCAAAAGATTATCGAAGGATCATGCGCCAACGCCACACCAGCTGACCCCATCCCAACAGAATACGCATTCACTGGAGGATATACGTAAGGTGTTGGGTCTGCCAGCGTTGACGGCGGTAACAGAAGCGCGAAAGTCAGCGCCATATATAATAAATAAGGATTTTTCATATTGATAAGTATAACTAAACTAAAATCTGAAAGCAAGATACTTTAAAGATACATCAAGCATTACAGTAACTTCAGAAATATAACCTGACAATCTGAATGAAAACCAAATCGTGATTTCATGCCTCCGCTGATATAGCATAACGGAGTGCGCTGAACACTCTCCCAGAGAGCTAGGAATTTGTCATCTTCATTCCTGATATAAAAGATTTCTTTATAGCAAAGATTATACCTTATTCAACTATTATTTAACAAACTGGATCGTTATATTTTCTACGTTGAAAGAAACAGACGATAATTACGTTAAGAAACCAGAGATTTACCATAAAATGGATTTCCTCACACATTCCGATTCCGTTTTAATAAATTTTGTGATTATGCCACTTTTGATTTTTCTGGCGAGAATTCTTGATGTCAGCGCCGGCACAATCCGAGTCATTTTCGTTGCCCGTGACCAGAGGATTCTTGCGCCGTTGCTGGGCTTCTTCGAGTCACTAATCTGGCTCGTGGCAGCATCACAGATACTCCAGAATCTCAGCCATCCGATCAATTACATCGCTTATGCCGCCGGTTTCGCCGCTGGCAACTGGGTGGGGATGATATTCGAGGGTAAACTTGCTATTGGCAAAGTCGCGTTGCGAGTCATCACACGCACTGACGCTTCCGAGCTCGTGACCAGCCTGCGAGGCAAGAACTACGGTGTCACCAGCGTTGACGCGGAAGGACGCGACGGGCCTGTGAAAATTATCTTCATGTTGCTCAGTCGTCACCAATTGCCGGGTATCATTAAGATAGTCAAGACACACAATCCTCATGCGTTTTACTCGATTGAAGATTTACGATATGTGGCGCACGGCGTAATTCCACGCCGCGAAATGCCAATAAATGCTCCAAGACTGCGAGACCTTAAAAGACTAAAGAAACACAAATGAACGAGACAAATTCCAACAAGACATTCAAAACCACCATCAGAGACCTGACATCCGATGGCTATGGAGTCGGGCTCATGCCTGATGGCGCCGTGGCAATGATTCGCGGCGCATTACCGGGCGATGTGGTCATCGCCGAGCTTGAACAGGGCAACACCAAACGCCGCAATCTCGCTCGCATAATCAAGCGCGAAGAATCTTCGCCGGATCGATGCGTTCATCCCTGCGTTCACCATCTGCAAGGGTGCCCGGGCTCATTGCTGGGCGTAATGAAATATGAAGCCGGTCTGGAGTGGAAGCGCAACAACCTGACGCAACAACTGAAACGCATTGGCGATTTCACCAATGTGCCCGTTGACAAAGTCATCCAATCACCGGAAAAATGGCGCTACCGAGACCGGATAGAATTGCATCTCCGCCGGGATAGCCGCCGCTGGAGAATGGGATTCCTGAACGGCGCAAAACGCAAGCTGATTCCCATTGTCACATGTAACCTTGCCAGCGAACCCGTTGAAGCCATGCTCGTGGAAATGGATAACTCGCACAAAGCGATCCGTGACATTTCCGAACCGCGTTCGGCTCGGATTTTACTTCGCGACAACGGCGAAGGCGGCGTGATTGCCGTTGTATTTTTCCCAGTGAAGAAGCTCAGGAACAAAGCGCTGGAGATGTTTCGCGGCTGGCTGAATTTCCTGCCGCTGGCGGGTTGGCAAGTGCGCATCTCGGCGAGTGAAAAATCGCGCTTCTTTGACTCAAATCTGATTGATGAAGCCAATTATCCGCGCGTCGTCCTTCCTATCGGCGACAAGAAGATTTACCTTCCGCCAAACGCCTTCATCCAGACAAACCACGGGGTTAGCGATTTGCTTGTGGCTGAAATTTTGAAGCATGTACCTGAAGATGGCCAGTTGTTGGATTTATACGGCGGATTTGGCGCATTCGGGCTGGCTCACGCCTTGCGTGGCGGTGAAGCGGTGGTGGTAGATTCAGCGCCGGACGGGCTGAAGACCGGCGAAAAGTTTGCCCGTGAGTATAATTTAAACGCCCGTTTTGTGAAACTCGATCTGAACAAACCCGATGACCTTGAGATGTTTCTAAACACAGCGGATACCGTAATTATGGATCCGCCACGGTCAGGGCTTGCAGATGAAGTCGCTCAGAAAATCAACCAGAACGGCGCGAAAAAGCTGATCTATGTTTCCTGTCATCCAGCGGCGTTAGCGCGTGATCTGACCAAGCTCAGCAAATACAAAGTCAAGCAGATTTTGCCTTTTGACATGTTCTCGCAAACACCTGACCTTGAAACCATGGTCTTACTCAAGCGAACCTAACCTTCCGGCGCGAGCGGTTTCTTTCCGGCACAGAGATGGTCATTGGGGTGGTGACTGTGTATTGGCAAGCGATGACCGGGTAGGATTTACCATCCGACTCGACATTCACTTCGCAAAGATCGCACAATCCTCTGTGCCCGCAACCCACGGGCGACATCACGCCGCCAGCCACCAGCGCATCCCACAGATTTTCCCCAACGGGAATGTCTATTGATGTGTTGTCGTTGGTTATTTTCACGGAAACAGTTTTCTTCATTTATGTTGCCAGATGCTTGATTTTTCGTTGCTGAGTTTTACTTGCTTGTGATACGTTAAAAACTTTTGTTTTTTATCTTAAACAGCCAATGCCACTGGCGCGTCTGAAAATTTGAACGGGAAGGATGAAATGGAATTAATCACACGCCAGTTATGCTTAACGCAACATGTTGGCACAAAAGAAATCCTGTTCGGCGGTCAAATGCTCGCCTGGGCAGACATCGCCGCCTCGATCTGGTGCATGAGATTGACACAATCTGACCATCTGATTACGGTTCACATGTCGGACGTGGATTTTCTCACACCTGTTCGCGTGGGAGATGTTGTTGAGTTTCATGGCAGTGGCTACCGCATCGGCAAGACCAGTGTGACGGTCAGCATCGTGGTCAACATCTACGACCCTCACACCGCCCAGACTTCAGAAGCTTTTCGCTACACGGCGGTGATGGTCAATATCGACCGCAATCTACGGCCTAAAGCTCATCCAGATGGGATTCAAGGGCAAAGTGGCGGAAAATATGACGATGTCAGCCGCAAAGAGTCCCCTCATAAGTAAACCCGCTCAGAGCGTCGCCGATCCGACGATGTGCGACCGTTTGCTGGAGCTCTATGAAACGCTTCGAGCGCATTTCGGACCAAGAAACTGGTGGCCTGGCGACAGCCCTTTTGAAGTGGTCATTGGAGCAATTCTGACGCAGAACACAGCCTGGACAAATGTCGAAAAAGCAATCTTGAACCTTAAGAACGCCGAAGCGCTTTCGCCCGAAGCCATCCTGTCTTTGCCAGATGATGAGCTCGCGGCGCTCATTCGTCCTTCAGGCTATTTCAACCAGAAAGCATTGCGGCTGAAGACGATCACTCGCTGGTTCATCGAGTGGAACGGGCTAAACACCGACGACAGCGCAAGCGTTTCAATAGCCGCGCTCAGAGAGCGATTGCTGGGTCTGAATGGCGTGGGCGAAGAGACGGCAGACAGCATTCTACTCTATGCCTGTAGCCGAACGGTCTTTGTCATTGATGCCTACACACGACGCATTATGAGCCGGCTGGGACATTGTCACACGGAAGTGAAATACTTTGAACTGCAAGACTTGTTCACTCAGAATCTGCCGTTTGACCGGTTGCTTTTTAACGATTATCATGCTCAGTTTGTGGCATTAGGCAAGGACTTTTGCCGTCCCAAACCGCACTGTGACGGCTGCCCTGTGAAGCAATTTTGCCATTTTCACAAGGATTTAGTTTAAACGAAAGTTTATGACTGGGAGGAGAATATGAAGTGGGTTGGGATTATTGTTGGCATACTTCTGATTATTTTGCTGGTGATTTATGGTTCGCTGAAAGGCATGAAATCCAATGATTTCAATTACTTTCAGGAGCAATGGAAAATCCTCGAACAACATCAGACAACTTCAGGCGATAAATTTGATTCCACGCTTGTAGCCAACCTTCCTCCGTTGGTTCAACGCTACTTCTTTCACGCGATAGCCTTAAACACTCCTCTTTCCGAATCCGTTGAGCTTGGCATGGATGGGCAATTTCTGCTTGGGGCAGCGAGCAATTGGCTACCGCTCACCGCTGCGCAAATTTTAGTCCCGTCAACCGGGTTCATCTGGCGAGCGGACATCGGCGCAGCTGGCATGAAGATCGAAGGCTACGATGCGATTAGTTGGTGGACCATGAACCAAGAAGAACGCCATTGGTTTTTGCATCAGCCCGGTGGAGGAGATTATGACGCGAAAGGGATCATGGGTGTTTGCTGGCCAAATTGGAATGCATTTCTGGCTCTCGGATATGTAGTGCCAGAAATTCATAGCCGAATTGTCATTAATTCTGAATACATCAATTCATACGAGAACAAACGGTTTTACGTTGATAATCCAAATAGATGGCCTGCTGAACGTGATAGTCTCTTTCGGGACACAATGACACATGAGTTTGGTCATTCTATTGGAATGATGCATTTCAATGATAATTATATCATGACACAATATTCGGCAGTACAATCATTTGATACTACGCGAGCTGATTACGGGAAATTTTTCTTTGATCCCGCTTACACTCCTAAATATTCAAATTCAAACAAAGGTCAAATAAGCACAAAGGCGCCACAATGAATCGCATTTTCACAAACTTATCCATCATGATTACAATTATTCTGCTCTGCACACCTTTGTTGGTGTTAAGCCAGACGATGATGGATCGCCCTATGCCATTTTACACCCCTGAATGTTGGAGAGGTGACAGGTACGCTCCCGTTGCTTATCAGTATGATCGTTTTCCTCCAAACTCTCTCGCCGTGGGATATGGCATTACTCCGAACGAACCATATTTTGGCTATCCTATGCGATCCGGGTCAATAACGGGCATCTCGGACACGTTGTCTTTCTATGTGGAGTTTCAAAACGGCACTTCATCTGATTATTTCATTGGTACACAGTCGCCAGAAACTTGGATTTATCCCGTTATATATGAAATTGAAGCTGATCCACATGTCAATAGTTCTATACTCGATACAAGCGACTTTGATTTCTCTTTCTGGTATTGGAGTTGCGAAGGAAAAGTGACCACTAAACCTTCTACTATTCCACGCATCAGACCCCACTATGCAATGAATTTTAAAATATGGGGTATTCCTGCGGGAAGATTTCGGCTCATCTTGAAAAAATCGTCGCTTGCGCCGTCAGCTTTGGCGGTTCCAATCGGTCTAACAGTACCACTTTGGGTCACCGAGCCACAGAAATTAAGCGATACTTTGAATGCCTATGCAAAAATTACTGAACGTGCTCTAGAATTATCACAAACCACAGACGCTCAACAGTGGGTAGATAGCATTTTTGTTCGAAATTCAACATCTCTGATTGGTTGGCGGTTGCAGACTCAGATTGATAGACTACTTTCAGATAGCGCTTCGATTGTTGCCGATTACGATTCGATACTAGCAATTGCCCAGTCCTATCGTGATCCTGTGATGTCAGATTCTTCTAGATTCAGTAAGTGGGATAAAAATTGGTATGAGAATGTCATCAATATGACAACATTCTCTCGATGGAAATTAACATCAGGTAATAGACTAAAAATATTTCGATGACTGAAAAGCAATATTTAAGGGTGGCAAGAAATTTTCAGTGAAGCTCCTCCGATTTCGACTGTATTTGCCTCCGGCACCGCCTCGGAAATAACTTTAACAGCCCGTTGGT
>CAZAGU010000025.1:0-29708 GCA_964484805.1 uncultured bacterium | reverse complement strand
TTTTCTTCAAGCTCCAAACCAAGCGTTTCATAGACCTTAATAGCGGCTTCAAGGTCACGCACTGCCACGCCAATGTGGTCAAGGCGCGAGCCAAAATCGCTGATGATTTTTTTTGCATCCATATATAAAAATCCTGTTTGTAAAACAAGTTATGAGGGAAATATCCATACCCCCAAGTGAATATACTATAAATACATAAGTGGTGCAACCGTAAACGGGCAAGTATGAAGTGCAATTTTACAGTTTCGTTTGTGATTTTCCATTTGATAACGGTTGCTAAGTGGTGTGTTGGCTTGCGCTAAAGTATGAATGACACTATCTTTATGTATTCAGCATATAAAGTGCAGTCCGGGAAGCTATGTGAAGTTCCTCGAACGATTAAACAAAAAAATACGAGTCAGATATGCGATCACCGCAAAACATCAAGTTCGAACCCTTTAAGATAAAAATGGTTGAACCCCTAAGTGTAAACGATCCGCTCTCAGACGAATCGGTAGCTCGCAGAAGTAAAACCCTTGTTCAGGCAAAATATAATCTGTTCAAAATCCCTGCCAAAGATGTAGTGATTGACTTATTAACAGACAGCGGTACTGGTGCTATGAGCCAAGAGCAGTGGTCTGCAATGATGGTTGGAGATGAATCTTACGCACAGGCGACAAGCTTTGAACATTTCTCCGATAGTATCCAGAGCGTGATTGGTGAAGATTTCTTAGTTATCCCCACCCATCAGGGCCGGGCGGCTGAAAACATCCTGTTCTATGTCCTTAATCACCTCGCACGCGAGAATGCCTTAAATGGCGAACCGACTCGCCGCAGGGTGCTTATCAATTCCTATTTTGACACGACCGCTGGCAATGTCATGTTGCACGGCACTCTCAACGCTGATGACTGGAAAAAGTCTGGTGTGAATCCCAAGGACATTAAGGACAGCGTTGAACGGCAGGTTGCCACAGCCAATCTTAAACAATCAGTGTTGATCGTTCCAAACCAAATGGTTGTTGACCAGACCAAGCCCGAAGAATTTGAGCATAAAATCTTCGGTGGCAACATTAATTTAGACAGCCTTGAGATGGTTCTCCGAGATGACGTAGCACGAGCTGAAGTGATGTTAGTGATGATGACCACTACCAACAACACTGGCGGCGGACTTCCGGTTTCACTGGCGAATCTTCACGCTGTACGCGACATGATTGATCATTACAGCGCCAATGACAAGCCAATGCACGATGGTTTTCCCCCGATGCTGTTCATGCTGGATGCCTGCCGATTTGCTGAAAACGCCTATTACATTCAGCAACATGAACCGGGCATGAAAAACCGTTCAGTTGCAGATATTGCCCTTGAGATGTTCAGCTTGGTTGACGGTTGCACGATGTCAGCCAAGAAAGACGGCATGGCGAACATCGGTGGATTTCTTGCCACACGCTCCGCAGCACTTCGCGAGTTATGCTGGGAACACATGGTGGAAATCGAAGGTTTCTACACCTATGGCGGTCTTGCCGGGCGCGATCTGGAAGCAGTCGCTGTTGGCATGAAAGAAGGCGTGGATGACGCTCGCGTGGCACAGCGTGTTGAGCAGGTGCGTCGGCTTTGGGGCTGGCTGAAAGAGGAAGGCGTGCCAGTGAAAGAGCCTTGTGGCGGGCACGGTGTATTCCTTAGGGGGCGTGAATTCTGGAAGAAAGACGGCGAGTATATGATTGAAGCGCGCGATCTTCAGGGGCATACCCTGGCGCTGGAGCTTTTCCGGCGCTATGGAATCAGAAGCTGTGAGATTGGCACGATTATGTTCGGTGATTTCAACCCTGTCACTGGCAAACCAGACCGGGTTGCTCCCAACGAAGATTATGTTCGGCTGGCGATACCGCGTCGAGTTTACACCGACCAGCATCTGATGTACGTTGCGGCGGCGATTGCTGAGTTATATCACGAGCGTGAAACATGTCCTTGGCGTGGGATGAAGTTCACATATCGTCCGCCGGCATTGCCGCATTTCCTCTCGTATTTCGAGCCGATTCTGGCGTAATGTAGAAATTCATCTGCAGAAAAGGCTGTTCATTCTTTTGGACAGCCTTTTCCTGCTTTTGCGAAACAAACTTCTTGTGAGATAAAATCACACGAACAGACCCATTTTCGCATGGGTTAACTTTTACCAACTTTTGAAATGATACCGACAACTCAGGGAGTATTCAACGCTGTATGTTCAGCAAATTTAAAACGATCTTCCATCTCTCTAACCGAGATTTATTGACGGCTTTGATTGCCACGCTGTTTTTTGGCGCAGCGGGTGGCATTTATCAGACTATCCTGAACAATTACCTTGCTGAAGTGCACCATCTTGGCGCTGAGACCCGTGGCTGGCTGGAATTTCCGCGTGAGTTGCCGGGCTTCCTGATTGTATTCACATCGGGCGCTCTGGTCATGATCATGCGTGAGACGAAGATGGCGGCGTTCTCGATGATCCTCGCGGCAATAGGCGCGATGGGAATGGGCTATCTGTCGCCCGGAACCACTATGCTGATAGTGTGGCTGATGATTTACTCATTTGGCGAGCATATCATCTTTACGGTCGAAGGTGTGATCGGCTTGAAACTATCCCGCAAGGGCGCGGAGGGGCATCGACTGGGTCAGTTCGGCGGGGCGAGGAACATCGGGCAGATAATCGGCGTGGGATTGATCTTTGTACTGGCGAAAATTGTCGGCGAACGCTTTGATTTGTTCTTTCTCATCATTGCATTATTTGCTCTGATGGCAGGCGTTCTTTATGGACGGATTAAGGTCGGCAAAGGTGAGCCGCCAGCGAAGCGAATGGTGTTCAAGAAAAAGTACAAAATCTTTTACGCCATCAGCGCGCTGTTTGGCATCCGCAAGCAGATTTTCATAGCCTTTGGCGGTTGGGTGCTAGTCGCGTTGAATGATGTCCCTGTCTCGACGATTGCTCTGTTGTATTTCATATCCGCGTTGATCGGCGTTGTTTTCAGACCGTTGCTCGGTGATGTCATAGACTGGCTGGGTGAACGGATTGTGCTCGCGGTTGATGAGCTGTTAATTATTGCTATTTGCATGACTTATGCCTTCGCTTCAGATTTAATTCCCGCGCCTTATCATCTTTGGGCGCTCTACAGTGCCTATGTGTTTGATGGTGTGTTGTTTGCGCTTCGGATTGCGCGGACTACTTACCTGAAGAAAATCGCCGACGACCCGCAGGACATAACGCCGACGATTGCGGCGGGCATTACCATTGACCACTCGGTTGCAATGACGTTACCGATTCTGTCCGGCTATATCTGGGAAGCGTGGGGCTTTCAGTATGTGTTTATTTTGGCATCAGCCATCGCCCTGATGGGCTTTTTCATCTGTCTGAAGATTAAAGTGCCGGAGGTGGCGAAGTAGGAGATGAAAGCCTTGGACTCCAGCCTTCTCTGGAGCGACGGAAAGTATGGTTCATAAAAAAGGCTGGCTCAGACAAGAGCCAGCCTTTTTCATTTCGCTTGATAATACTATGCGAGTGTGATTTCTTTTTCGAGGAAAACATCCTGGATGGTGTGGAAAATCTCAACACCTTCCTTCATAGGCTTCTGGAATGTCTTGCGACCCGAAATTAAACCCATGCCACCGCCACGCTTGTTGATCAATGCTGTCTTTGCGGCAACAGCGAGGTCGTTCTTGCCAGCAGCGCCACCGGAATTGATCAAGCCAACTTTGCCCATGTAGTTATTGGCTACTTGATAGCGAACGAGGTCAATCGGATGGTCGGTCATCAGGTTTTCATACATGCCTTTCGACCATTTGCCAAACTTGCCGTAAGTTTCTTCCATTGCCTTGTAGCCTTGTCCGGCGCTGGGCAACTTCTGCTTGACGATGTCCGCCTGAATTGTTGCGCCAAGGTGATTTGCCTGGCCAGTCAGGTCTGCCGCGCCGTGATAGTCCTTGCCGTCAATGTTAAAAGCCGAGTTCCGCAAATAACACCAGAGGACACAGACTAAGCCCAGCTCGTGAGCATAAGAAAAAGCTTCAGTGACCTCCTCAATTTGACGGCTTGATTCCTCAGAACCAAAGTAGATCGTTGCGCCTACGCCAACAGCGCCAAGCTCAAAGGCTTGATCCACCGATGCAAACATGATCTGGTCGTATGAGTTCGGGAAAGACAGTAGTTCATTATGATTCAGTTTCATAATGAATGGAATCTTATGCGCCCATTTTCTCGAAACAGCGCCTAATACGCCGAGGGTCGATGCGACAGCGTTGCAACCGCCTTCAAAGGCGAGTTTGCAGATATTGTCCGGGTCGAAGTAAATCGGATTTGGCGCAAAGGACGCTCCACCGGAATGCTCAATGCCCTGATCGACAGGCAAAATGGACAGATAGCCAGTGCCGCCAAGTCTGCCGTGATTGTAAATTGTTTGCAGATTTCTGAGCATTGCCGTTGGGCGGTCGCTGAGTGCCCAGACACGGTCAATGAAATCGGGACCGGGGGCGTTAATCTGATCCTTTGGAATCTTCGCACATGTGTAATTCAACAGACCATCAGCTTCTGATCCCAGCAGTTCGTTGATTTTCGTTAAAACTTCTGACATGATGTATTCTCCACGTTAAACTTGTTAGTGAAAGTAACCTAACAGGTTATTATAATAATGTTCTTGGTCTTTTCCATACCTTTTTTAGAAAAATTGAAGATGTTGTGATTATTACTTCTATTTATTCGCCGCACTTAATTTCTCGGCGACCATTTCTTTAGAATATAGCATTTCTACCCGCCGGTTTTTGGCTCGTCCTTCGGCGGTGCGGTTAAATGCAATGGGGCTGCCGGCAATAGTCCCACCTCCAACGATCAACATTGATGGAATATTTACAAACGTTCCAATGATTGTTCCAAAATCCATAGAAGCTTAGACCCCGTTTTAGTTTGGAGAAATTCCTGCGTAATCCGTATGTGTATGGAATACAATGAGTCAGGAAAGCAAGCTGTCTGAGAAAAATTAGTTAAATGTAAATCACCTAATCATTTACTCAGACAACCTGCTTTGTTAGACCTGTTGAGATGTAGCGCCCTAGCCCTGAAAAACAGGTTTCAGAGATCAAGCAGGCACAATCGTCTGCACTTATGCGCTCCGGCGCTTGGATTTACCCTTGACAAGTTTGGGTGTTTCTTTGCCGGTTACAGATTCGGGAGTGATGACAACCTTCTTGACACCAGTGATATCCGGCAGTTCAAACATCAGTTCGTTCATCACATTTTCGACCACTGTTCGCAAAGCTCTGGCGCCAGTGTCCATCTCTAAGGCTTTTTCGACAATGGCTGCCATTGCTTCAGGCTGAACCTCAAGCTTGACACCATCAAATTCCAGAAGCTTGGAGTATTGCTTAATCAGAGCGTTGCGCGGTTCGGTGAGAATTGATGTCAGAGCTTCTCGGCTGAGGCGATTGAGCGCTGTGAAAACCGGCAACCTGCCAATCAATTCCGGTATCAGTCCGAATTTGCGCAGATCATCCGGTTCGACTTGAGAAAGCAGTTCATAGTAGCCCATTTTCTTCTTGCCTTTGACTGTGGAGCCAAATCCCATGCCGGATTGCCCAAGTCGGCGCTGAATAATTTCATCAACACCTTCAAACGAACCACCACAGATAAACAGGATGTTGCGGGTGTTGATTTTTATCAAACGCTGTTCGGGGTGTTTCCGTCCGCCCTCAGGAGGAATATTCGCCTCAGTGCCTTCGAGAATCTTCAGCAATGCCTGCTGAACACCTTCGCCGGAGACATCGCGCGTGATGGAGGTTGAAGTGTCTTTTCTGGCGATCTTGTCGATTTCGTCAATATAGACAATGCCGATTTCTGTCTTAGCAACATCTCCATCTGCCGCACGATATAGACGCACCAAGACATTCTCGACATCTTCACCAACATAACCAGCTTCAGTCAAAGTGGTGGCATCAGCAATAGCAAAGGGCACTTGCAGATATTTCGCCAGAGTTTTCGCCAGTAATGTCTTGCCGGTTCCGGTGGGACCGATCAAAAGGATGTTAGATTTCTCGACCTCGACATCGTCTTCAACTGCCATGTTGGTAATGCGTTTGTAGTGGTTATACACAGCCACAGCGATGCGCTTTTTGGCATCATCTTGCCCGACAACGTAGTTAGACAGATCTTCAAATATCTGGTGTGGAGTGGGCAAGTTTGTCAGGAAGGCAGTGTTCTTTTCGGCGAGCTTGCTTTTAACAATCTGGAGAGCGTTGAGAACGCATATATCGCAGATTGCTGGGTCTTGACCGACAAGCACCTGCGTTTGCTCAAAACGCCTGCCACAAAATGAGCAGGCTTCTGGAGCATTAATGTCATGGTAACTTTTCTTGGGAGGTTTTTTATTCAATCTATCTACCTTTATTTCAGATCAGGATTTTTCTCGATCCCAAAACTAATCAATCCAGCAATCTTTTTGGCACAGAGATCACAGAGGTTTCCGGTGGTGGTCGGGTTTAGACCGCCTGTTTTCGCTATTGTTCTGCCGCAGTAAGAACAGCGTGGTTCAGCGCCGGGAACGGAACTGAATTTTTTCACTTCTGGAACAGAATTACCCGTCTTTGTCGGACGGGTAATTTCGCTGTTGCTACTTAGCTTTTTCTTCTTCTTTAGCCACATCTGAACGCTTATGAATGACCTTGTCAATCAAACCGTATTCGGCAGCTTCATCGGCTGACATGAAATAGTCACGATCTGTGTCTTTGGCGATCTGCTTGATTGACTTGCCGGTCATCTCAGCCAGCAGTCCGTTCAGCTTTTCGCGGGTTTTCAATATCTCACGCGCATGAATGTCAATATCCGAGGCTTGCCCCTGAAAACCGCCCATCGGCTGATGGATGATGATCTTGGAGTTTGGCAGCGCTGAACGTTTGCCTTTGGTGCCGGCAGCGAGTAAAATTGCCGCCATTGAGGCTGCGGTGCCAGTGGCGATGGTCGCGATATCAGGCTTGATGTAGCGCATTGTGTCAAAAATCGCCATGCCGGATGTAACCATGCCGCCGGGAGAATTTATGTATATGCTGATGTCCTTATCCGGGTCATCAGCTTCAAGGAAGATCAACTGAGCAATCACGAGGCTCGCCATGTTGTCTTCTATGGGACCAGAAATAAAAATGATCCGCTCTTTCAGCAAACGGGAGAATATATCGAAGGCGCGTTCGCCACGTCCCGTCTGCTCAACGACCATTGGAACTAAGTTCATTATATCACCATAATTAAGTGTTCTTCGATGTACTTAGGATACAAACAAACTGTGGACATACTTGTCATCAGATGTATTCAAAGACTGAACAGGTTGTATCCTTCATTCCTCGATCCAAACCTTAGTCTAGTGGGTTGCTTTAGACTGTTTGGCAAATTCTTCCAGTGACAGCATCTCTTTTTCGATGTCTGCATTCTGGGCGAGGAATTCCATTACCTTGCGCTCCAACATACGACCCCGAAGTTCTTCTTCGGCATTATCTTCGGTCTCGTAGATTTTCTTGATCTCTTCCAAAGATCTGCTGATCTGTTCGGAAATCCGACGATATTCCGCCTCGATCTCTTCATCATCAATATCCAGATCTTCGGCTTCTATGATCGCTTCCTTGAGCAACATCCAGCGATATTCAGCCGCAACACCTTCGAGGTTGTTCTTGTAGTAATCTTCCAGTTTATCCTGAGGAATTTGATTGTCCTTAGCTGCTTCCGCTATGAACATATCAATGAAGGTCTGGCTGATGGGGAAAGGATTCTCCTCAATCAGTTTCTCGACCAGACTGGTGTGCATTTCCTGCTTCATGCTGTAGTTCACCATTGCCAGTAACTGGATTTCGATCCACTTGCGCAGCTCTTCAACGGTCTTGAGGTTGGGATTCACTGATGCTGCAAGCTTGTCATCAACAGGCGGTGGCACCATTGCCTTGATTTTCAGAGCTTCAACTGAATAGTAAGTTTCAGTTGCTTGGTGCTGTGCATCAGCTGCCTGCTGTGGTGTAATGATGATCGATTCAGTTTCGGTCTTTACTGAAGGATCATTGGTTTTAACGCTGATTATCCGTTTCTCACCAACTTGAATTCCTATTAACTGTTCATCAGCGCCTACACCGATGTCTCCTAAGCCAAACTCAAAATTGACTTCAGTGGTTTCGCTTCCAATCAGCGCTATGCCGGAAGGATCAACTTCCTCAACTTTAAGAGAGATGATGGATTCGCCAGTCGCGGGACCTTCAACTTCTTCCATTTCAGCCAAGCGCGTCTGCTGGGCTTCGATTTCTTTGTCGATTTCAGCTTCGGTAACTTCGGCTTCGCTTATTTTGATTTTCAACCCACGGTAGTTAGTCAGATTCACCACTGGCTTCAATGGGAAGATAACTTCAAATCTCAACGGCTTATCTTCGCCATATTCGAGCAGTTTGATGTCAATGGGGCCACCGGGTGAAACGTCAGCTTCCTGGATGATGTCAGAAAGTCTTTCCTTGGCGATTTCTTCGGCTTTTTCCTGCATTAGGTCTTTGCCGTAGCGTCGGCGGATTAAATCCATTGGCACTTTGCCCGGACGGAATCCGGGGATGTTTGCCTGACGACGGAAAGTAACGAATGCCTCACTGATTAATTTACCCGCATCATCAGCCGGTAGTTCAACCAGGATAACTGCATCAGTTTCGTTAACTTTGGTCTTGTCGATGTTCACGTTGTATCCTTAAGTGAATTCTGAGAAAATTTTCGTAAACCAATTAATATAATAGGAAAAAGGAAGTTTTGGGAGTCATTTTTGCGGGTTTAAGCGAAATGAAGATTATTTCACTCATTCATTTCCCCGAAATTTCTTCGCAAGGCCAACCTCTTTCTATCCACTGGTTTAAAGTTTTCACAAACTCATGCAAAAGCCACGATGGTGTTGACGCTGAGCCTGTTACACCGATAGTCCTGGCATCCTTGAACCATTCGCGTTTCAGCTCATTGATACCGACGATGTGGTAACTTCTTGGGTTGATGTTTTGACAAGTCGCTGCCAGCATCTTTGTATTGGAAGATTTATGACCTCCTACCACAAGAATTACGTCTGAGGCGCTCGCGAATTTGGGCAAATGCAAATGACGCCGGATGACAAAGCGACAAATCGTTTCCGATACTTCAACTTCCTTCACCAATTCTAAGATTTTCTCCACCATGGAGCTGAACCATTTCGGATCTATCGTCGTTTGCGCCATTACAAGTGTAGGTTTGTCTGGGTCGAGTTTATTCAAGTCTTCATCATACTGAATGATGACTCCTTCGCCATCGGTATGTCCGATAATCCCGACAATTTCCGGGTGATTATGCTTCCCGACGATGGCAACCTGATAGCCGCTGAGATGGTATTTTCTTGCTAGCTTCTGCGATCTTGTCACCACAGTGCAAGTGCCATTAATGACCTTCACGCCAAGTTTGTTAAGTTTGTCGAAAGTTTCCGGTGGCTCGCCATGGGCTCGAATTAAAACAGCATCTTCTGAAAGATCATCACCATCTGTAATGGGAAGATTATCGAGATCGGGGTTGTAGATCGTGTTCAAGCCAGCATTTGATAGTCGCTCGACTTCGGGCTCATTGTGAATGATGTCGCCCAGGACAAACACCTTGCGATTGTCAGTGTTCTGGAGTTCACGCTCGGCGAATTTGATCGCCCGTCGAACTCCATTGCAGATTCCTGCTTGGGGGTCTAAAATGACCTCGATGCGACATTTGCGCTCTTCTGGTCTGTCTTCGTTTTTCAGAGACTTATCCTTCATCGGCAGTTTCCGTGGCTTCTCGCTCTTTCAGCAGCGCTGAAAGTTCCTTCTGAAATTCCATCAGCAAATTCTCTTCGGTGGTTGATTTTACAATCTTACCCTGCCTGAGAATCATGCCGCGCCCCTTGCCGCCGACGAGAGCAATGTCAGCATCGCGGGCTTCGCCGATGCCGTTGACTACACAACCCATCACCGAGACCTTTATCGGATAGCTGATGCCTTTGATAATTTCTTTAACCTTGCTGACAGTGCCAAACAGGTCTATTTCCAGCCTGCCGCACGTGGGGCAAGCGACCAGTTCGGGTCCTCGTCGGCGGGTGTTGGTGGATTCCAGAATCCACCAGCAAGCTTCAATTTCTTCCACAGGATCGGTGGTTAAGGATACGCGAATGGTCTCGCCTATGCTGTCGAGTAAAAGTGAACCGATGCCGATTGCCGATTTTACTGTGCCATATCCGGGAAGACCAGCTTCGGTAACGCCCAGATGCAGTGGCAGGTTACTATTGCGTCGAAACAGGCGGTTAGCCTCAATCATAGTCCTGACGTCGCTGGCTTTCAGTGCCACGACGACATCGTGGAATCCAAATTTATCGAGTAGCTCAATTTCGCGCATGGCGGCATCAACCATGCCCTGCGGCGTTACTTTGAAGTCGTCACGTTCGAGAATATCCTCAGGCATGGAGCCTGAGTTGACTCCCACGCGGATGGAAACATTATGTTCACCGGCGGCTTCAGCGACAGCCTGCACGCGATCATCTGATCCGATGTTGCCGGGGTTGATTCGCACCTTTGCCACACCAGCGGAAATCGCTTCCAGAGCACGCTTGTAATGAAAGTGAATATCCGCGACAATCGGCACGTCACAGCCAGCGACGATGTCCTTCAAGGCGGCTGAAGCGATTGCATCGGGCACTGCCACTCGAACCAACTCACACCCGGCTTCGGTTAGCCTGTGGATTTGGTTAAGTGTGGCTTTCACGTCGCGTGTGTCGGTTGAGCACATGGATTGTACAATCACGGGCGCACCGCCACCGATAGTCAATGATCCGACCCTAACGCCACGGATGCTTGGATTTGTGCCATATCGAGATGTTTCGTCTGGCTGTATCCTCAAAGGGATTGATTTGCTTGTTTCGTTCAATTTATAATGTGTCTCGTTTTGCTTACTTTGTGGACAACAACAGTGAGTATCCTGTCTGCTTCGTCAGGATATATGCCTCACGTAAAATTTTCTCACAGAATGCAAAATAAGGTAGTTTTTGAGTAAAAGAAAGGAATTCCCGAAAACATCTGGATGTTTACCGCGTTTGAGTGGTGGAAGCAGTGCTGAGCAGATTACTTATTATTCTTCAGTTTGTCACTTAATTTTTTCTGATGCTCAACGAGCCGTTGAAATTTCTGTGTTTCATGCAGCCGAACATGCTGAATCAGACAATCCTGCCCAAAACTATGCGCTCTTGCCAGCTCGTCGTTTTTGATGTAGTGTTGCCGGATCCAAATGCCCGTGTTCAGCGTAATGAATTTGGACACGGTGTCTGAGGAGACGATTTCAAAGTAGTGGTCAATGAAATTCGGCGGCAGGTCGGTGTCGCCGAGCACACAGCGTATCGTGGTCATCAGAAGTTTCACACCTGCAATGACACCTTTTTCAAGATCAACAAGTTGAGGCGGGTCTGTATTTTCAAGGCGGGTGTAGAGTTCCAGAGCACGGTCGAGATCGCCTTGGTCAGCCCATTCGAGAGATGGATTGTATGGGTCGGTGCTGTTAAAAACAGAGGCGTTGTAGTTCGTGTAGTTAATATGAGCCAGCAGGCAGATTTTATCGGGTGTTTCCTCTTCAATGTCATCGAGCATAGCCAAGGCTTTGTCATTCAACTGCTTGATATGGGCAAAAGTGTTGACATCCTTGCCGATGATTATCGCTTTCACTGCGAATGTGTACGCCACCAGCAATTTCTGCTCGTATGGCGCTGTGATTACCTGAGATAGCTCCATGGCTTTTTTGATGCAGGCATCAACATCAACGTCGGACTCAACAGCCAATCTTGCGGCTCTTGACATGCGGATATAGGCAAGCGGTAGCTGGTATTCTGGAACAGGTTCTTCCTTGCCGGCTATCTGAATGTATCGCTGGAGAATTTGCAGACAGCTTTTTAGCTCAAATTTATCGAGAGTGATCTGTGAACTATGCCAGAGTGACTGGCAGTCCATGCGGTCTGGAAGTGGGCGAACGGTGATGAGGTTAAGGTATTGCTCAAGCCGGGCGAGATCGGTTTCGATACACTCGCGGCCAAGGATAAGTTTATACGGACCGGTAGTAGTAACGTCCATCGTCCGGGTGAAGAAGCGCGTGATTTCACTATGAAATTCAAAACGACTGGTCGCCAGATATTTGCCAATGACTTTATCTCGAGCTTGATGAAAAGACGAGAGATTGGCTATTTCATCCAGTGTCACCCAACCATCACTTTTTCCGGTGAGAAGACGGTGTGTGAGCAGAGCAAGGAATTGACACCATCGTTCGCGGCGAATGTTGAACAACTTTTCGCCGTACTGGATGCTGACAATGGGCTTGCTTGGATTGTCGTCAAGAAATGAAAGGTGGAGTTTCATGCTGAAATCAGTAATGTCCGTTTGTATTATTCCCCTCGTAAAAGAAATATAAACTTCAACGGAAATTAAAGCAAGCAGTACTTTCATTGATAGCGACAAACAGAGGATTTTAAAATAGGATTTCAGGATTCAGAGGCGAAAATGGGTATTTTTCGAGAAAAAAAAGAAAAATCACGAAAATCGAAAATAATTTATTATCTTACTTGTGGGAGAGAGATACTGAGGATGTGGCTATCCTCGGTTAGTGATGCCCGGGAATTCCTCACAGAAGCGGAGATCTGTTGAGTTGATATCCCGGGTTCTTTTTTTTTGCCTAATTTTCACTGCGAATCCGGTCGAGAGTATTCCTGGCTTCTGGAGCAAAGCCAAAGAAAGCGCTCAATTT
The DNA here is from genome assembly GCA_964484805.1 of uncultured bacterium. Lineage (GTDB taxonomy): Bacteria > Electryoneota > AABM5-125-24 > Hatepunaeales > Hatepunaeaceae > CAZAGU01. The sequence continues at coordinate 16,945 of CAZAGU010000025.1, read as the reverse complement.
GTCGCAGGGATATTGCTCGCATTCGGCACAGGTAACAAAGCCAAATCCCTGAGCGCAGGATCGGATCTGGCAAATCTGGCAATAGTGAAACAGCGGCGGTTCCGAGCTATTGCACCCCATGCAGTTAATGTCTTCTGGCTTAATATCTGACTTGTATAGTTTTGACCAATCCGCGGCAACCATACGCCGCGCGTCATCATCGTTATCTCTGGTAGCCTTAAAAGCAGGACATGCCAAGCAGTTTAAACCGCATGGCGAAACATACAACCCCATAACGACCTCACATTAAAGATGTTTCTATTACTCGGTAATTTAAACAGAACTTCCAGAAAAACAAGGTATATTTAGAAAATGTTTGCAAAAGCAAATTTCTGCCTGTCCGATATATTTTGGCTTCTTTTATGGACAAGTCGCTGAAATAATTTCTGGAAGACACTTTGAAATATCCACGATGGCTGCTTACAAGTTGAAGATTTCAAAGTGATTATTAATAAAAAACACCGGAAGTACTATTGCGTTATGCCAGATAATACTTTATCTTTGCTGAACATAAAACTCACTGGGGATGAGCTTAGTTGAAGTAAAAGGAATTCTGTGGAGGTTTCATTTTAAGGAGGAGTAATGAGCGTTTCTTTGAGAAAAATTTTGTTGTTTGCGTTGGTGTTGTTATTTGCACAGGGGGCATCCGCGCAAATCACAATCAACCACACTGACTTGAATATGGTGCCGGGCGTTACGAAGCACATGGGCGCGAGCGCAAGTGTTTTACCAATAGACCTGAGTCAGAATGGCGCGAACCAGTCGTGGGATTTCACTCAGGTTGTTGATGCGATGGAATTCACCGACTACTACATGGTCCCCGATTCAGTTCCGGGAGCGGATGGATTCCCACAGGCAACCGTTGGCATGTTTCGCGACATGAATATGGAAGATTACAGATATTATCTGATTCAAGAAGTCAACGAACATTCTGCAAACACGATCGGCATGTCTTTCTGTTTCGGGGAGATGGAGACCACTTTCGGGATTGAATATGATCGACCTGCTTATATGTTTCCATTGAATTATGGTGATGAATGGTCTTTCAGCATGTCTTTTGACTTTGGTGGTGATCTAAGTCAGGATACCATTTTCGCTGTGGTGGATGCCTGGGGAACGATTACAGACTTGGCTGGTGAGTTCCAATGTTTGCGGATACAATCCTACCACAGAACCTGGGAACTGGAAGACGGTGCGGAAGAGTGGGAAATGACAGATTACTACAAATATGCCTGGGTTGCTCAGGGATATGGTGAAATATTTACATTAACCTCAGAAGACGGGGAAGAAAATCCTTACTTTGAAGGTGGCAGTATTGAGCGAACGATTTCAATTGATGGCGCGGCTGGTGTTGGAGCACGCACTCCAGAATTGCCACGGTTAATCAGCCTTCATTCTGCCTATCCCAATCCGTTTAACAGCTCGACTTCCATCGGCTACTCTATCCCGAATGCCACTGATGTGAGCTTGACAGTGTTTGATCTTGCTGGGCGTGAGCTGGCTCGCTTGGCACAGGGACAGGTTGCCGCAGGCAGCCATACCGTGTCGCTAAATGCGGCGAACTTTGCAACCGGAACGTATCTGGTCGCCTTGAATGCTGACGGAACGACCTTACAGACGAAGATTGTGGTTGTGAAGTAGATTGTTTTAATTCGGCATCTGAATTTTAAGAGCAGATTACCCGGCGAATGTTGGCTGGGTAGTCTGCTCTTCTGTTTTTTTTGAAATATAAGGAAATCGTATAGCCTTGTAATATGAAATATCAGTCTGTATTTTAGCTCTCTTGAGTTTGATCATTAAAGGAGAAAATAAGATGAAATTTTTGCTGATGTCAATTGGCACTCGTGGTGATGTAGAACCATTTCTGGCAATTGCTGAAATACTGAAAAAACAAGGACACCAGGTTGTATGTGCCTTTCCTGATCAATTTCGTTCTCTTGCTGAAGAATCCAATCTGAAGTTTTATTCTTTAGGTGTAAAATTCATCGAGTTATTGGAGAGTGCTGATGGTAAAGCCGCTATGGGGGGAGATTGCTCAGGATTCACGAAAATGCTCGCCTATTTTAAACTTGCCAAAGCATCCACTGAAGTAAACAAGGAATTGGTTCTAAAGCAATACGAAATAGTACAGCGTGAAGAACCTGACAGGATAGTATATAGTGGAAAAGCAATATACCCGATACTCTGGGGTCTGGAAAATACAGGCAAGAATATTCTCGTCAGCCCAATTCCATATATGCACTATGTGAGAGATCATACTCATGTCGCATTCAACAGCAATTATGGCTCTTTTTTGAACAGGCTAACATATTCCTTAGCGAATTTTGGGATGGTTACGACAGTTATGATGACGAAAAAGTGGTTAAAAGATGATCGAAAGATTAGCAGAAGGCAGGTTTATAGTGTAATTGAAAACAGCATGGCAATCTATTCTATCTCCCCAACCCTTTTCACACGTCGGGACTACTGGCCGAAGAACGTCCAAGTCTTGGGATTTCATGAAAGGACATTACCAACCGACGAGCCAGTGGATAAAAAACTGGAAGCTTTTCTGAAGAAACATGACCGCATACTTTTTATAACATTCGGTAGCATGACTAATCCTGAACCAGAGGAAAAAACTAAAACAATTATCGAAGTGCTTGAACGTAACAGAATTCCTGCAATAATCAATACTGCATCCGGAGGACTTGTAAAACCAAAGTTTTATGATTCCGAATTGTTGTTTTTTGTCTCCAATATTCCCTATAACTGGATATTTCCAAAGATGTATGCTGTGATACATCATGGAGGCTCTGGAACGACCCATTTGGCTCTAAAACATGGGTGTGCTTCGATGATTATCCCGCATATTATTGACCAGTTTGTATGGGACAAAATTATTCATGAGACCGGAGTTGGACCCAGAGGAGTGCGAATTAATAAACTCAATCCTAAAACTTTTGAGTCGAAGGTTTTAGATTTACTCCAGAATGAAAAGTACAAAGCAAAAGCCTTGGAAATATCAGAATCAATGAAAAAGGAAGATTTAGTGGAACGGCTAGTCAACGCAATACTCAAATAATAACATTGTTGTCCGAATAACATTTTAGTTTTTCAACGGTCTCGCGATATTGGATTGTCCTTATCTGATTTGTAAAATATTCTTCCAACATCCTTGACATCCGAGCTATCTTTAAGCATTATGTAAAATGTTAGATTATTGAAATATAATGCGTTTGTAAGCAGCGCTAAAGAAATCGTTCGCAAAAAACTTCTGGAGGAGAAATGCGGAAAACAGTCTTGTTAATTCTTTTAGTCTCATTAATGGTCGCTCTACCGTCTTTGTCACACGCCAATCGCGGCTTGACAATGGGGTATGCCTATGAAGTGATCGCAGACCAGAGCAATATCTGGACGTATCCTTCCACCCTCATCAATTATCCAAACATGATGGTCGGTCAGATCAGCTCGGAAATGGGCTTCTACGAAGGCGGCGCACAATTCGGCATCGGCAACAAAGTCGTGGCTGTATTTTTCAACAACCTGAAATACAACTACCTCTATCTGCCAAACGAAACAGCCATTGATCAGCGTATTGCATTTCTCGTTGCTGGTGGTGATAAGGATATTGCATACGGAGTAAAGCTGAATGTTAACGGAAGTTCTAGCTCAGCAGAAGCCGAAGACTATAATCCTGAAGTAGCAATCACTGAATTCGGTTTAAGACTTGGCTTAACCTACAATACAAATTTAGATGCATATCTAAAATTTGAGATGATTTCCTGGACGCATAACGACACTGATGGGGAAGAAATCACCGCCCCAGATGGCTACATTAATTTTGGCTTTGGCGGTCGTTATTGGCTTGCCATGTCAGACAGATACACCATCATTCCGCATTTTAGTTTTGCCATGATCGGACAGGGATACGAGAGAAAATTCTTGGATCAGAATGAAAATCTCAAGGGTCGCAGATTGTCCCGAACATACATAGACCTCGGTGTTGGTAACAACATTAAGGTCAGCGAGAAGGTGTTGATCGTTTCCAATGTCGGCATCAGCCTGAATCCCTTTGAGCTCGAATCAACCTATCGCGCTATGACTGAGACCAACACAGGCTCAATGAACGAGATTCCTTACATTACTATAGGTTTTGAGAGCGCCTTGTATTCATGGCTAGATTTGCGCATGGGTATCGCTAAAACTTGGGATCACGACACTTACGAGCCCGACGAAGCAACTCCAGGCAACCCAAAGACTTATGAGGGTTCCACCAACGAAGACTTTTTCCTTGGTTTGGGATTCCATTTCAAGAATCTTGATATTGACATGCAGATGAATCCTGACATGTTGACCAATGGTCCTTACATTTTGACCGGTGCCGAGACCGAAACCATGGCAACATCCGTAAAACTGACATACACTTGGGAATAAAATCCCATTTTTAAATAAACAAAACCCCGGCATTCAACAAGTGTCGGGGTTTTCGTGTTTTGGGGATGTAGCAAAACTATAGCCGCTTGTCGCCTTCCAACTGCTGAATTTCTTTGATGTCTTGAACGATCTCCATACTGCCGAGGTATTTGCCGTCGTTATTGCGGATGGCAAAGTAGCGGATATAGACGAACTTCTCGCCCATGTTTATGCGGAAGTCAGCCGTATCGCGTGTGCCAGCTTTGAACTCAGACAGGATTTGATTGACAAGATGCACGCTCTTCTGAGGATGGCATTGTTGCACCTGCAAGCCTACAGCCGCCATTGTGCGCACGAAAACGGGGTCTTTGGTCTTGTTGAAGTAGCGGAAGGTGTCGTTGGCATCCACGAAGGTCACTTCCACCGGCAGGTTGTTTAACATGTTAGTCAGTTCTTCGAGTGATAGCTTCCCACTGCCCATGTCAATCATGCCATCGCTGGAAGGAGCAGAATTTTCAACAGATTTCACTGCAAATGTTCCTGCGACTGAGGGTGAAAAGGTGCAGAAGCCGATGTCGTTGAATTCACCACTGACTGCCAGCCATTCGTTGTCGCTGAGCACTTTCATAGCCATGGGAAATAGGATGGTATCTTCCTTATGGTAGTGCATTTCAAGCAATTCCTGCAATGCCAGAGCGTCGCTGGCTAACTGGTGAAGGAATTTGGAATCGCTAGGGTCTTTGGCGGTGTGGATGGCACCGAAAATCTTCTTCTCCAGATCTCGGATTTTGTCGTGTTCTGCCCACATTTGCGCTGGCGGTCCCGTGATGCCGTGTTTTTCCATCAAGGGGAAGAGGACGTTTTCTTCGCGCAGGTAATGTTTGGCGGCGGACTTGAAATCGGCGACGGCTTTGGTCAATTTCATCCCAATTTCACCGCCACCTTCCTGAGCTACAATGGCAAGCTGGTTGATGATCTTCAGCACTTCCTTGTGCTCAGTCATCAGGATTTTCACTGGGTGGTTGGCTGGAGCATCAGCCAGAGCTTCATGATTTGGATTCATGTCGGGTTCCTTAAGTTTTATGTTAAAAAAGAAATGAAAATTGGCGCGGTATTTCATGAGGTTAAAATGGTTCCAACCGGAACTCCTCCAGCTGTCAGAATATATTACGACTGTCGGACGCGATGGTGAGGGCGTTAAACTGATATTTCGCAGATTAAAGGACAATTGAGACTCGAGGCATTGTGAAGGCGTGGACTGTTTGGAGAGATTGACGGCTGTGGGATATTAAACGACTTTTATGAAACGCCAAACAACAGGCTTTGAAATCTTGTTTTTAACGATAAATCAGACTAACTTGTAAGATTATGCGGCTGTGACGCAATTGGTAGCGTACCAGCTTCCCAAGCTGGAAGTTGCGGGTTCGAATCCCGTCAGCCGCTCAAGGTTAAGTGTAGTGATAAAAGATAAATAAACCCCGGCTACAAGTGTGGCTTGGGGTTTTTGTTTTAGCGTGGTGTGGATATGGTGTGTTTTGCTGTAATTTACATGTTGGTTGTAAGAAGCATGCGCAATCCAGAAAAGGATGGACTAAATTCTGATTTCGCATTTCCGGACGAAACTCGTAAGGCAATTTACACGACAAACGCGATAGAATTGCTGGATAAGACGCTTTGGACAGTTACGAAGACGCGGAACAGCTTTTCCAGCAACAAGGGGGTGGGGTGAGAAAAAAATCGTCACATCGTCATATTTTGATGTTATGTTTATGTAAAATCAGGAGATGCGATGTGACGGAATGGTGATGGAATGCCTTCTGTCACCAGCATAGGCGGGAAGAATTTCTCCACAGATTATACCGATTGAACAGATTTAAGAAAAATGCAATTAGGAGAAACATGTCCGGACAAGCCGGACAGACCACCCGCCGCCGGAGCGGCATAAGGAAGTATGACCGTTAAAAATGAAATTCTGGGTACCGGCTTTCGCCAGTACGACGTGGAGGAGATGAATGCGATGGATACCTGCCTTCGCAGGTATGACATAAGGGAAAATAACCCTAAAAACATTTCTCTGGGTATCGGCCTTCGCGGAAATGACAGCCCTGGGGGAGCATTTGCTCTTGTGGCACGCATTAGGTTAACCGCGACGGTTAAAGAAATGGATACTCATCTGGTGTCAAAAAAATGATGTCCTCAACTCAAAGTCTCGGATGCTGGCATTGAGTCGAGTAAAGATTGATTTAAGGTAACTGACATGTTATATTTATGAGATTCTAAAAATAACAGTAACTCCAACAAGTTTGATCGGAATCCCTAAGTAAATGAACTCCCTTAAGGGCGAAAGAATTCACTCCCGCGCTTTGTTCGAGGAGATGAGCGAGAGCTATCTCGATTACTCAATGTCAGTAATCGTCCAGCGAGCGCTACCGGATGTACGCGATGGCCTTAAACCCGTGCATCGTCGCATTCTTTATGGAATGAACGAGCTGGGATTAAATGCTGGCAAGCGGTTTAAAAAATCCGCGCGTGTCGTTGGTGATGTCATGGGTAAATATCATCCCCATGGTGACTCGGCAATTTACGACGCGCTGGTGCGTATGGCGCAGACTTTCTCGATGCGGTACCCATTGGTTGATGGGCAAGGAAACTTCGGTTCAATTGACGGTGACAGCGCTGCAGCAATGAGATACACTGAAGCTCGGATGCACAAGTTTGCCGATGAGCTGATGATTGATATAGATAAAGAAACCGTTGATTTTCAGCCAAATTATGACGACTCGCTGAAAGAACCTACAACCCTGCCTACTCGTTTGCCAAATTTACTGGTTAACGGATCCAGTGGCATCGCCGTCGGAATGGCGACCAATGTGCCGCCTCATAACCTTGGCGAGATTGTCGGTGGCTTGATAGCGATGATCGACAACCCGGAAATTACTCTTGCTGAGTTAGTTCAGCATATTCCGGGCCCCGATTTCCCCACCGGTGGAATTATCTATGGCATGAATGGCGTTCATGAGACATATTCAACCGGCCGCGGGAGAATTATTGTGCGCGCTCGTGTTGTGGTCGAGACACCCAAGACCGGCAGAGTGCGGATTGTCATCCTTGAGATACCCTATCAGGTTAATAAATCCAAGCTGATCGAGCGGACGGCTGAGCTTGTCAATGACAAGAAAATTGTTGGCATTGCAGACATTCGAGATGAATCCGACCGCGATGGCATGAGGGTTGTCATTGAGCTGAAGCGTGATGCTGTGCCGGAAGTCATCCTGAATAATATGTACGCTCATACACAACTTCAAACGACATTTGGCGCGATTATGCTGGCGCTGGTTGACGGCGTTCCCAAGGTGATGGGGCTGAAAGAAATGCTCGAACATTTCATTGCCTTCCGCCTCGTGGTCATTGAACGTCGCACACGCTATGAACTGAAGAAGGCAAAAGAGCGAGCTCACATCTTTGAAGGCTTGAAGATTGCTGTTGACAACCTTGAGGAAGTCATCAAAATCATTCGCTCCTCGCCAGATACTCCCACCGCCAGAGAACGTCTGATCGAGCGATTTGGTCTGTCTCTGATTCAGGCAAAAGAAATCCTTGACATGCGTTTGGCTCGTCTGACAGGTCTGGAACGCCAGAAAATCATTGATGAACTTCGCACCTTGAAGGAATTGATTGTCGAACTGGAAGGAATTCTTTCAGATAATACAAAACGTTTAGAGATCGTCAAAGAAGAATTGATCGAAGTTCGCGATAAATTCGACGATGAAAGACGAACCGAGCTTGTTAACGAGACGGGTGAATTTACTGTTGAAGATATGATCGCTGAAGAAGATATGGTGATCTCAGTAACCAGCGCTGGCTACATCAAGCGTTTCCCTGTCTCTGGCTATAAGCGTCAGAAGCGTGGTGGCAAGGGGCTGTCAGGGCATCATCCTAAAGAAGAAGATATTATTCGCCACATGTTTGTGGCTTCGACCCATAACTACCTCATGTTCTTCACCGACCGCGGCAAATGCCATTGGTTGAAAGTGCATGAATTGCCGTCACTTGGCAGAGCGGCTCGCGGCAAACCGATCATCAATCTCATTAACATCGAGCCGGGCGAGAAAGTCGCCGCGATGCTTAACGTTTCGGGGTTTGATGAAGACCACTTCATCTTCTTTGCCACAAGACATGGCGTGGTTAAGAAAACGCCGCTTTCGGCATTTAAGCATCCGAACAAGCGTGGAATTATTGCCATTAAGATTGACGGTGAAGATTCACTGGTGAACGCTGGTTTGACAGATGGCACTTGCTCGATTATTCTTGGCTCTTCCACTGGCAAGGCTGTTCATTTCAAAGAAAAGGATGTCCGGGCAATGGGCAGGAACGCCGCTGGTGTGCGAGGCATGGCGCTATCGCACGGTCAGCATGTTGTTGGCATGGTGGTTATGCAGCGTGAAGGGACATTGTTAATCGTTACTGAACGCGGCTACGGCAAGCGGTCGCACATCTCCGAATATAGAATGACACGGCGTGGCGCTCAGGGCGTTATGGCTCTGCGAACCACACCGAAAACCGGACCCATGATTTCTATTATGGAAGTCGTGGACTCCGATGACCTGTTCATTATGACTTCATCCGGTATGATGATTCGCCAGAAGGTTGATGACATTCGCACCATTGGCCGAGTCACACAGGGTGTGCGCTTGATTCGCCTTAACAAAGGCGATGGCATCAGCGATGTGTCACCTGTACCACCTGAAGATGACGATGACACAGAGAAGCCAATTGGCCCCGATCAGGCGAACCTGTTTGAAGCAGATCCGGATAGCGAGTTTTAGTTAAATGCCAGACAATCAACATGAACCCAAAGATTATGCCGATTTCAACCCTTGGCCCTACTTGAACCGGTTGATAGGTTTTGTCTTTGTCATCTTGGGTATTTACTGGCTGGCGAGGTTTGAAGGCGGCATATTTATGGGCTCCAAAATTGTTTTGGTTTCGGCTGGAGCCCTCTGGGGCAAGGGCTTAAGACACCCGCTCAGTCATAAGGTTCAGCCCAGTTTTTTTCTGGGAATCGCGCTTATTCCCGCAGGCTTGGCGCTCGGAATCTTTGCCATTGAACCGCAAGTATTTACATTAATAGCTCACTACGTGATGGGTGGCTTGGCGCTGATACTTGGCGGCAGGAGATTGACAATGATTCCGGTTTCACGCCGGGAATATTAATTTGAGGATGAATTATTTAGCACTTGACTTGTAATTCATACTTCAAGGATTTATTTTCCGAGAAATTGATAGTGTTAACGTATATGAGAACCATGTCCACAACAAAAGAAATTCTCAGAATCTCGGATTCGACGATTCATCGGTTGTCACAGTACTATCGTACACTGGTTCACCTGATGGATCAAGGCGTGAAGACAGTTTCGTCAGAAATACTTGCGCAATTCAACGGCGTTACAGCTGCTCAGGTTCGCAAAGACCTCTCTTGTTTCGGCGCTTTTGGGAGGCGAGGCTTAGGGTATAACGTCGCTGATTTAAGGCATAATATTGCTCGGATAATGGGTCTCGAACATACCTGGAAGGTCGCTCTTGCAGGTGTGGGCAATATTGGCAGGGCTCTGATTGACTACGATCAATTTCGTCTTCAAGGGTTTCAGATTACCCTCGCGTTTGACCGCGATCCTGCGAAAATTGGCAAGATCATTCACGGTGTTGTTGTTCGTGACGAACGAAATATCGAGCGCGATGTGGAGCATGAAAAAGTTGACATCGCAGTGATCGCCGTTCCTCGTCCTATGGCGCAGAGTGTTGCTGACAAATTCACAGCAGGTGGAGTTAAAGCAATTCTTAATTTCGCACCGGTCAATCTCAGTGTGCCAGACGGCATCTTTGTTCGCAATGAAAATATGGCAATTGAGATTGAAGCATTGTCGTTTGCGTTAACGAATCCTAATCTGGTCAAAGTGAGTTGATCTGTTAGATCATAGTTGCCCATTAATAATTGTCACGGCGGAGTTTATCCGCGAATCATGATTGTCGGTGATCGGCAATTATTCATTGATATTACAATAACCCTGCCACATACGGCTGGGTTATTTTGCTCACAGCATGAAGGAAAAGCTTTGATGAAAAAACAACTGATCCTCCTTCTTCTCACGTTAGCGTTTGGTGTTCAATCTGCTATTTGTGCAGAACTGGACATCATTTACTGGAGTGATCTTCATTCGCAAAACACACCGGGTGTAGTGAACATAGACGATCAAGCGGTCAGCGTCGGCGGTGTGCCGAGACTGGCTGGAATGTTGAAAGCCATGGCACCAGATGAGAACCGCACGCTCATTATTAACGCTGGTAACGATTTCACCGGGACGCCAGTTTCTTCGATAACTAAGGGCGCTTCTCAGATTGACATCCTGAATAAGCTTGGTATTGATATATTTGTGCCCGGCGCTCATGAATTTGACCACGGATGGAAATCATTAAAAAAAGTCAGCAAGCAAGCAGATTTTAGCATATTACTTGCCAATGTTCAGGACACTGCCGCCGGAACAACATTATTTCCACCTTACGAGCTTTTCCATAAAAATGGAATAGATGTGGCTGTGATTGGAATAATCAGTCCTGTGTTCAGATTTTCTATTTTCAGAGAGGGCATACTTGGCTTGCAGATGAATGACATCCTGACCGAAGCCGCTAGCTTTGTAAAAACCTTTAAGGACAGCGCGGACATTCTTGTTGCTGTGACAAACGTTGGCTGGCTGGGGGATAGTCTGCTGGCGGAGAATCGAGGAGACTTTGACCTCATAATTGGCGGAAGCAATGACACTGCCTATGTTTCACCACGCATAGTAAATGATGTCTTGATTGTTCAAGCGGGTTCGCACAGCCGGAATATTGGCTGGCTCAGCCTTGAAGTCGATACCAATGCCAACAGGATTTCAAGGCATGATGGATCGGTTATCGAATTGAAAGAAGGAGTTGTTGAGCCGGATGAAAAACTGGCTTCCCACGTGGCAAAGCTTGAGAAGAAATACACCAAGAAACTTAATCGGAGCATTGGGAAACTGGCTATTGACTGGAACATTGAGCGTCGTCAGCCGTGTAATCTTGCGCAGTGGGTGACCGGAGTTATGCTGAAATCGGTGCCCGTTGCCAATTTGGCGATGATTAATAACGGTAGTCTGAAGAAGGGATTGCCTGCCGGAAACATTACCGAGCGCGACATCTGGGAGATATTCCCGATGGAAAGCCCGATGGTTGTGATTCAGCTAACTGGTCGTGAGCTGATCCACATTGTTAGCCGTCAACTAAAGAATCCGCCGGAATATTGCACTTGGCAAGGATTGCATGTGATTTCTGATGATGGCAAAACTACTTCGATAAAAGTCAACGGCTACAAAGTTCATGATTTAGATGAGTTTTCAATTGTGACCACTGGTTTTGTTTGGGAAAATCTGGCATATTACACCGGCATCAGAGCAAATCCTAAACGCAGACCCTGCATTTACTTGCCCGTCTCGGTGCGGGAGATGCTGATCGAGACGATTGAGAAGGAGAGGGTTGTTTCCAAACCGCTTGACAATCGATGGGATGTGAACTGAGGATAGGCTGAAGTAATCTGAATTCCCGCCTGCGTGGGAATGCCAAAAGCTCAATCTGGGCTCCGGCTTTCGCCGGAGCGACGTGGTGTTGGGGGCGTTTGGCGTGTTGGATCTTTGGGATGGTGTCGCTCTAACTCTATGAGATTGCTTCGTTGGGCTGAAGCCCGCCTCGCAATGACAGCGTAGGGTACGTGTGGCATGTCCGGCTTTTCCGGACATGTTTCTCCTAATTAAACAGTGGACAACGTTCGCTGTCATGCCAGCGAAGGCTGGCATCCATCGCATTGAGAGAAGAAATTTTATCCGCAGATTGTACAGATTACGCAGATACTTACGCTCTTGTCCTTAATCTGTTTAATCCGTTAAATCTGTGGATAAAGTTCTTTTAAGGTAGAATGACCTGCTCGGAGCTAAAGCGATGGGCTCCAGCCTTCGCTGGAGCGACATAAGGAAGGGAATACCCTGAAAATCAAAACCGGACTCCCGCTTTCGCGGGAGTGACAGCGAGGATAATGTGAGATACGACTATCGCTGTCGATGGTGGTGAGGGTGTCGCGCGAACTCTATGAGATTGCTTCTTTGCTCCGCTTCATCACGATTACAACCTATAATTCGCCCCGGAATGCAGTCGCTTCCGGGCTACGGCTCCTGCCTTCGTGATGTAGTATCACTTACGAACCCTTTCGGTTACATAATTAGGCTTTAACATTTGAAAATATCGTTGTTTATCCCCTGCTTTGTCGATCAGGCAATGCCTGAAACCGGTGTCGCGACATTGCGCATCCTCGAAAAGCTGGGGCATGAAGTTCACTTTGACCCGCGCCAGACCTGTTGCGGGCAAGCGCCGTTTAACGCCGGATTTCCTAAGCAGGCACAAACCATGGCGGAGCGTTTCATCCGCTTGTTCAGAGATTCTGAAGTGGTCGTTGGGCCAAGTGGCTCCTGCGTGTCGATGGTCGTGAATCACTATGCTGACTTAAATCTGCCGGCATCTCTGCGTGCTGACTGGGAATCACTGCGACGGCGTGTGCATGAATTGACGGCATTTCTGGTGGATGTGCTGAAAGTCGAGGACATCGGTGCGAAATTTCCGCATCGGGTGGCGATTCACAACTCCTGCCATGCCTTGCGCGAGCTTGGCATAAAATCTCAGCCATATAAGCTCCTGAGCCATGTGGATGAAATCAACCTGGTGGAGAGCGATCTTCGCGATGAGTGTTGTGGTTTTGGCGGTGTTTTCAGCGCGAAGTATCCATCGCTCGCGCGGGAAATGTCTGACCGCCGCGCCAGCCAATTTGGTGCGCTGAATCCGGAATATGTCACAGGTGTGGATGACTCCTGCCTGTTGAACCTGGGTGAAGCGTTCATTCGAAATAAATTTCCGATCAAGACCCTGCACATCTCTCGGATACTGGCTTCGGAGGGCAAGATATGAGCATCGTTAAAGCCAAAATACGGAAAGCGCTCCGCGACAGCCAACTGAAAAAAGCCGTGCTCCACGCCACCGACCACTCGCTGAAAGTATGCGATAACATCCTCGCCGAGTTGCCAGATTATGAAGCCGCGCGCGATGCCGCTCGTGAAGTCCGCCAGCGTTCGCTGGATAATCTTGACAATCTGCTAGCGAAATTTGAGAAGAAGTTTACCGAAGCCGGCGGCGTGGTTCATCATGCGGCGGATCCTGCCGAAGCCAACAAGATCATTATAAAGATACTTAAAGAGCACAAAGCCACGCGTGGTGTGAAATCGAAGAGTATGGTCAGCGAGGAAATTCACCTCGGGGATGCTCTGACGAAGGCAGGGATTGACGCGATTGAGTCTGACCTTGGCGAGTACATCGTTCAGCTCGCCGGCGAACCGCCATCGCACATTACAGCCCCGGCGTTGCATCGTTCGCGGCAGTCGATTGGCAAGCTGTTCGCCGAGAAACTTGGAGTGCCGTACATTGAAGACCCATCAGAATTAACGCAGATCGCCAGGGAGAAGCTCAGAGAGCGGTTCATTCATGCTCAGTTTGGTATATCCGGCGCGAACTTTTTCGTGGCAGAAACGGGGCATCTGGCAATCGTCGAAAACGAAGGCAACGTGCGGATGGGATTGTCCACGCCGCCGTTGTTTATCGCTGTGACGGGAGTCGAGAAGGTCGTCGAGAATTTCACATATCTGGCGCCACTGATGAAATTGCTCGCCCGAAGCGCCACTGGTCAGCGCTTTCCCGGCTATCTGAATCTGCTGAGACCGGGGCGACCGTCGGAAGATGGCGCAACCGAGAGCCACGTGGTGCTGATCGACAACGGCAGGCGGCGAACGCTTGCTGATAGCACAATGCGCGAAATGCTACTGTGCATCCGGTGCGGTGCGTGCTTGAATGTCTGTCCTGTCTATCGGTCTATCGGCGGGCATGCTTATGATTCTGTCTATCCAGGGCCAATGGGCGCGGTGTTGTCCAACCTTCTCGGTGAAAAGGAGATGATGCACGCTGAACTTTCGCATCTTTCCACGTTGTGCGGAGCGTGTCTGGAAGTCTGTCCGGTCAGAATTGACTTGCCACATCTGCTGATTAAGCTGAGGCAGCGTGGCGATAAACCCTTGCCACAGAAAATCTTCGCGATAGGCTGGCAGGCAACAATGACAACTTCGGCGCGGTTCAACCTCGCTGGCAGATTGGCAAATGCCAGCGCAAGAATGATCCCCGGCGGTATTCCGGGCGGTTGGATGAAAACGCCGGCGATTTCTTTCCGGGATAGAATGCTTGGGCGACCCGACAAAGCGCGGGATATTGACAACAGGGAGGAGAAATGAACAACACCGAATACCCGTCGTTCGCCGGAAACGTGCAGTTTTACCCTCGACCTGTTGATGACCGGAAGCTAAAAGAACACTTCATCGAACGTTTTCAAGCTGTATCGGGTGAGTACTTCAACCTTCCCGGTGAGTCTGAGATTGACCGATGGGGCATGAATTTCTTCCGCGACAATAACATCCGCAAAGTTGTGGTGGCGGGGCCTCCAATGGGATCTGAAATCAGAGAATTCTTGCGTGACAAGGTCGAAGTGTTGGCGGATTTTGCTGAGGATAATCTCACCCGCGAGCAGACGATTGAGGTGTGCGCGATGGCAGACGCAGGCATTACTGGCGCGGACGGCATGATCGCAGACAGTGGGTCTGTGGTATGCGGATCACTCAGCCATGGCGACCGTCTGGTATCGCTGTTGCCTCCGATTCACATTGTAGCAGCTTTCGGGGTTCCCCTGTTTGAGGATTTTGACAGATTCATGAAAATTACCCCGAAAAACCTGACCTACGCCATCATCACGGGTCCAAGCCGCACGGCTGACATTGAAAAGCAGATCGTTCTGGGCGCACATGGGCCTCGCCGAATGATAGTGTGGGGTGTGTGATGGGTGCAATGAGCAATCTGAGCATGGAAAATATCAGGTGTTACGCTTGCTGTCTGTCCTGTAAATTTATATATTATCAGATTATAGTTTTTAGCGAGGTACCGTTCGTTTGAAGCAAAAATATTCAACAACAGCGGCTGTTTTGTTTGCATTATTCACACTTTTGCTCTCGTCGTGTGAACAGCCCGATGGACCCGTTGGCAGCGGGGTAGGTTCTGAACAAGGCGGTCAGACCTATATGGGCGTTTTCAATGTGGCACAGGACACCAGCTTTTACAATAGTGATGTGAAGACCGGCGCTAGCGCACATATTTACATCGGGAAATATGAAGGCATCCTTGCTGAAGGCTTGATGAAATTTTATCGCCCGATTTTGCCAGCGCAGTGGACTATTGACACCGCTTATGTAAAAATCGGCTTTCAGAGCGGCATTGGCACAGGTGGTGCAATCAATGTGGCAAGCAATCTGCTTGATCTGGAATGGTCAGAAGCGGAACCGCCTGCGTTAGCGGATCTGGGGGCTTTAGATCAAAATAATTATCCCGATCCGATTGCCATCACTGCTGACAGTGGCGTGGTGGCTTTTCCGGTCAACCGGGAGTGGGTGGATCAGTGGCTTCGCTGGGAAAACAACTTCACTGAAGATGATACAACTTGGACGGATACACTTCGCGCTGACAGTTCACTGACGCTCCATCTGTTCAGCGACGACGAAATGCCAGAGCTACTGAAGCGATTTCGGGCACGTGGGGCATTGACAGACACACTCCGCCCGCGTTTGTTTATTCAGCTCACCGTTGAAGACACCGCAACTGGCGATACATACCCAGATATGCTGATGACGACGGCGAATGCTGATATTTTCCTGTTGGAAAACAGTAATTCCAACGCTGTCAGTGATCTGCTCATCGGTAGTGGTTGCGCCTATCAGAGCAATCTCCGCTTTGATGTCTCGGATATTTACGCTCGGCATGACGACTATAATGTGGCGGTGAACAAGGCAACGATGACGATCTTCCGAAAAAGAGAGATTGCTGCGAATTTTCCCCCAACCCTGTCACTTTGGCCATTCCGGCTCACAGATGAGCTGGGTTTCACTATGCCGGACTCGGCTGGTGAATCGGGCTTTGTGTACATTTCAACAGCCATCGACACAACGCTGGACTCTCTGGAGATAGATGTTACAATTCCCGCGTCCGAATGGATTCGATCAGTGGACAAAAACCATGGCATTGCCATACATTCGGGGACAGAATCGCTGGATATTAACCGGATGGCGTTTTATTCCATGGAAGAGCAGGATACAACACTTCATCCGCGCTTGACACTATACTACACGGAGATACCTCGATGAAACACATAATTATCGCGACATCTCTGGTGGTTCTGTTTTTGTCAGCCGGATCTGCTCAAGCAGAATCTGCCTTCTCATCACTAGGCTATGGCTTGCAACAAGACAGCCACACCGCTCGTTCCGCCGGATTGGGCTTTGCCTCAATCGCTCTGCCTGATTCCACA
>CAZAGU010000024.1:0-29916 GCA_964484805.1 uncultured bacterium | reverse complement strand
AAACACTTTTTCTTCACTGGAAATGTCAGTAAGGTAAAGTGTTTTCTGATGTTGTTCTGGGTTGGACAAAACAACATCAGAAAACACTTTACCTTACTGACATTTCCAGTGAAGTCCTGCTTCAGATGTGGGGACTTGCAGATTCTTCTGTTTCGTCAGTGGCGATATTTCCAGTCCTCGTCAGCCAGAATCATCAGGGTATGATTGCGGTTCTTGAGCCAAAATTCAAGCTGGATAAGTCGAAAATTCAACGCCACCTTGATGTGATCTCTGGACTTATTCAATCTGGAATACGCAACCGGCTATTGTACAAGAAGCTGAAATATTCAGAAGAAGAATTCCGTGATCTCTTTGAGAACGCTTCAACCATGGCAGCGGTGGTGTATCCCGATGGGATCATCAGAGGATGCAATAACTCTTTCTCAAGCACATTAGACATTCAACAAGACCCCAAAGGTTTGAACATACATGATATAATTCGAGAGGTCTCAGAGAATCGATTTGATCAATGCTGGGATGCTCTGTTACGATCAAGCGAGCTGTCAAGTGTGCCACTGAAGCTTTATACCATGTCCAACGCTGTTAAGGAAATTCAGCTTTCTGGCAATGCCAAATTGAATGAACAGGGATTTCCGCGTTTGATCCGCCTTTACATGCAGGACGTTACTACTCAGAAGGCGGCTGAACGCAAACAGCATGAGCTTGAGCTTGAAGTCGAGCGTAGCCAGCAACGTCAATTAGCGCAAATGGGCATGTATGTCTCTGGCATTGCCCACAATCTGCAAAATCCAGTTCAGGTTTTACTTGGTTATGTTGAGCTGCTGAAATACGAAGATCGAAGCTTTCCCGAATTGACTTTCATCGAGCAATCAACCCATAACATCATGAAGATTATTCAGAATCTTCTTTACAAGATGAATCAGGAGAAAAAAACTGAGGAAACAGATGTCAACCTGAATGAGTTATTGGACAATGAACTCACGTTTTTAAACGCCAACCATTTTTTCAAGCATAACATTCAGAAAGATTATCTTTTCTCTCACGATTTGCCGTTAATTCATGGTGTCTATAGCGATTTTTCCCAATCCATCATGAATATAGTGTACAATGCCATTGATGCCATGTCCGACTGCGCAATGAAAAAGCTTACTGTAGAAACATTATTCAACGCTGAAAAAAATGAAATTATTGTGGCAATTTCCGACACGGGAAAGGGAATTTCGGAAGAAAATAAAACCAATATTTTTCATCCGTTCTTCTCAACAAAAGCAGAACAGAGCACCACTCACGGAATCACTAGCGGAAGTGGTTTGGGGTTGTCAAGTTCATTAGGTTTGCTGAAGGCATATAACGGCAGAATTGATTTTACCTCGGAAGTCGGTAAGGGGACTACGTTTTACATTATTTTACCAGTTGGAGACAACTACAATGAGTAACTCGCCACAAGCGATTAGAGACGCACTGCAGAATATTAACAAACTTGCTCCCCTACCCAGTATAGTAAAAGAAGTCTTGGAAATCAGCCGCAATCCTGATGCGTCGGTGCGAGATTTGACCGAGATTGTCATTAAAGATCAGGCTTTAACCGCTAAAATCCTTAAAATCGTCAACAGCGCCTACTATGGTTTTTATCGGGAAATCGGAAATGTAAACCATGCTATTGTTATTCTTGGCTTCAATGAAATCAAGAACATCACGCTTGCCGCCTGTATTATTCAGGCTTTCCCGGCCGAGAGCGATCCTGTTTTCAACCGAGATCAATTCTGGCTTCACACTTTGGGAGTAGCTTACACTTCCAGTATGCTCAGTAAATTTACATCAGGTATCAGCGCTAATGATGCTTTTGTGGTTGGGTTGTTGCATGACATTGGCAAGGTTGTTTTAGACCAGCATTTCCACAAAGAGTTCATGGAGATCATCATTGAGGCGCAAAAATCACAGCGTCCACTGATGCGTGTGTCAACTGAATTAATCGGGATTGATCATGCTGAAGTTGGCGGGCTTTTAGCCGCGAACTGGGAATTTCCAGCGTCCCTTGTCCAAGCTATTCGCTATCACCACGAACCATCGAAAGCTGGCAAGAATGATTATCACATTCACCTGGCTCATATTGCCAACTATTTCGTACACAAACATGAGATAGGCAATAGTGGCAATCCCGTTCCTGATCGCCCATACAAGGGATCGCTACATAGGCTTGGTCTGACACTGGGAAAAATCGAGGAGCTTTGGAAAGCCAAAAAGAACGATTTTGAACGGTTAAACACTATCATTTAATCCCAAACCGTCGTTTCTCAGAACCTTGCAGTAAACCGAACGTGAATTCTGCCTTCGCCAAATTGCGCCCGCCGGTTCCAGCCGATGTCCAGACCGAGCACACCGGCGCGAGTGTTAAATGCCATCGTTGCGCCATAAGCCCACAACCACTCATCGGCATAGTGGACAGTAGCTTCTCTGTACAGCCACCCGGTATCGGCAAAGACCCCGGCATATCCAGTGCGTCCGAATCGGTCAATGATCTCAGCCGATAAAGTCGTCGCTCCTTCGACTTCATAGCGGTTTTCGGCATATCCTCTGACACTTCCCGCACCTCCAACTGTGGCAAGATCATCTCGGTGGAGTGCGCTCCCCTGCACGTCCTCCACCCTGCCGGATATTTTCACATAAACGGGCGCTCGAAATTCTGATATTTTGCTCATCTCAATCCGATCACGGACAACTCGGCTGTCAAAATTACTCAGCTTCCGGTAACCGATTTCATGCGATGTCTTAAGAAATGTCCCTCGCGAAGGATTCCAGTCTGCGTCTCGGTCGTCCCAAGTGAATTCTCCGCCAACCCACCACGTCTTGAATGCGTTTCCTGTTGTGTCTTCAGCCGGATGGTAGGTTTCCCTGGCGACATTGGCGGTGCCTTTCCAGCGGAATGTCGGTTGCCACTCTAGTAAAGCTCCCACTGTGCTGTTGGTTGCGCTCGCTTCATCTGCCATTTGTACCAACGAAAGCCCCAGTTTGAACGGATAGCCAAACAACCATGGCTCACTGTAGGATAGCTCAAAATTACGACGCTCAGCAACAAGGTTTGACCATAATGTTTTCAATTCACGCCCCGAACCGAAAAGATTCGAGAACCGCACGTCTAACTCACCAAGCATTTCCTGAGTCTGCGGATCCAAAGCCGCTATGACAGAAAAACTATTCTTGCTACGCTCGTCAACATCAATGAGAACATCAATCAACCCCGGCGCGACTTCCGCCAGCTTCACTGATTCAACCGAGCGAATAAAATTTAATCGCGATAAGTGATCTATTGACCTTTCAAGATAAGTTCGAGAAAAAACGTCACCACGCTGAATTCGAGACTCGTTTTGCAGATAGAAACTCTTTGTTCTGACCAGATGCGAGAACCGCACCGCATTGATTCGCATAAAATCACCAGTATATTGACGGAGGATTATTTCGCCTCGCAACTGATCTGTCAGCGTGATTTTCTGCGGCACAAGTTCGACCCGGGCAAAAGGAAATCCGCTATCAGTGAGGCTATCGAGAGCAGACTTTACTGTCTGGAAAAGCGATTCTTCCGTTACCAGAAATTCGTTAGCACCATCGCCGGCCTCAGTATCAACCTCGCTCGGCTTCATCCTTCCAATGAACGGCATCCCTGCATCAATTTCAATAAGGTAATTTATATTAGCGTCTTTTAACTGTGTCTTAATATCAGCAACCTGACACAACGGATAGCCTTTTTTTCGCAGAGATTGTAATACGATTTCTATTTGTTCATACAACCCGACCGAGTCAGTATCCGCAACCACAATGCTTTTATCTGTCCAACCTTTTACATCCTGCCCATCAATCAGGCTGAACTGAATCACCGTTTTAGTCTGACCACCTGCCTTTTCCGTGGCGATTGCCAAAGAAGAATAGGCCAAGATCGCAACAAATATCAGGATGAGTATTATGGCTCTTCTTCTCATAGAGTCACAGTCAATTCAGCCAGTCCCTCGTGAACCGGAGATTTTCTGCCACGCCATCTGCCTTTGTAATATGCCGAGAAGGTGAAATTCTTATCCAATCTAAAATCAGAAACCAGCGTTGCCTGATAATTATCGCCTTCATCCCAGCCTTGAAGCAGATCATAACCGGCATTGGGCTTCCAGGTAGCGAAATTGATCCATTCAACTTCGAGCCTCGCGCTCCCACCTCGGGGAATCTGATAGGTGAAACCCGGCGAGACTGATCGCTCTATTGATTGATTATCCAAGGTTTGTTCTCGACGCTGAATGTATCCGTAAGCTACGTTTAACTCCCAATCCGCTCCAACCTGACGAAACTCAAGTGTGGATAACCCGCCAATGGTGTTAACATTGGCTTTCTGAACGCCAGTTTTCACACTCTTCCTGATGGATTGTTCCCACTGTGGCTCAAGAATGATTCGCAGACTCTCAACCAACGGACGCATCATGCGATAATCCACAGCCAGCGTGCGCCGGTATTCGCCATCGCTATAGGAAAAATCACGAGTCTGATCATATCGTGTGTTCAGCCGTTCATCGCCAGCGCTGCCACCCTCATGAAAGCCGAACCGTTGTGTAAATGACACACGACTATAGACCACACCATCGCCCTTAAACGACTGCGGCAGCAGGAAAAAGGCAGGCAGTGGATCATTTCGCTGGGTCGTGGATGTTAATTCCACTCTGGTCAAGCTACTCGTTAAACCTGCGATTTTCTCACGCTTGTCAGATTTTGGCTTTCTCCATCTCACCTGCCCGGAAAAATCTACATTGGTCGCTCGCGCCACAGAATCAATGCCAACTTCCTTCAAGTCGAAATCACCATCCGGATCCGGCACATAGCGATCGCCTTCACGGCGATAACTGCCCTCGCCAGCTCCCTGATATTCTGCGATTGTGACGCGCGCCCTGTCATCGCCGGTGTTGAGATTATACTGTCCCTGAAACAACCAGCCGTGCTTGCGGTCTGTGTATCGACCATCAACAACCGCAGCGGTTGAATTTTCATCCGGGATCTGAATGTCATTATAATTTAGCCAATTACGCTGGAGCGCAATATTCCACGCGGATTGTCTATAACCAGTGCTTTGCCATTGAAACTTCACCGTCTGTGAATTGGAATACTGCTGTAGCGGACTCGTTTCTCCTCTTTGCTGATTTCGGTTGTCATATTCAAGCTCAAATCCCTGCCGATCCCGCCAATTGTACCCTAAGCCGATTTGATGGTCTGTATCCAGTCGTTTTCCGCTGGCGTATAAAAATGCGTTTCGGTCATTTAACTCTGAGCCAAACCGGTAAAATGGTTTCAGATGGTTCATATCCAGCGCTAAACCGCCCGACCAGCTCGTTCTGGATCGCTGGATATCGGCTTTGCTGTCGTCGCTCGTCACTTCATCTGCCTGAAAATCAAGCCGCACTATTTTCACGGCGACTTCGGCATTTACACCCGCTTTCTGAGCGTAGATTCCCTTGCTACCATCCAGTTGACCACCAGTGGCACCAATAGTGACTCCCGATAATGGAGCCGTTTCCACCGCCAATGTTACAGCCTGCTCGTTCCCGATGTCATCGGTGAAGATATTCCAGTCATACTGATAATCCAGCGAGCGGTTTTTCTGAGCTGACTGATAATTCTCGTCACGACTCTCGCCAGCAACTTCAATGGTGAAGCGATTTTTATCAAGATCGCCATATTTAGCGCTCCCATTCAGCGCCACACCGGTGTTGTCGCCATCATCAAGTGCAGATAGCGTGTTGATGTCCCGGTCAGTGAACGCCGCCTCCGTCGCGACCTCCCAGCCATCCCCAACGAAAGCAGCGCCGAAGTCAAAATGATCCGATTTTTCAGGCAGGGGAATGTTGAAATTGGGCGACCATGTCCCGTTTCCTGCTCCAACCCATTGATAATAAACCGCTTTCAGCTCAGTGTCATATATTTGGTCATAACCGCCATTGTCACTGCGAGCAAATCTGGCAGATAAATAACCCGTCGGCAAACCAGCGCTGTCAGGTGTAGAAAACGCCAGCACCGTGTCCGCGCCAATAACCGACCAGATATAATCCCCCTTGCCCACGCCAACACTGTCCGCGCCATTGACAGTGGCTTTCGCTCGGTCATCGCCAGCATCTTCCAGTGCTTGCAGCCAGTCATCACGCCAGCTTATCGAACGCGGATTGTTCTCATCCTGCGCTTCGATCGTCGCAACGGCATTAAACCGCCAGCCTTTTTCTGGCGTAAGATCTCGCTGACCAGTCGATGGTGTATAAAATTTTCCTGAAACCTTAGGCACATCACCAAAAGAAGAATTTACCCTCCCGCCGTAAAAATAACGGGGATATACACCTTCAAGGTATTCGTACTCCACCTCGATTCTTGAATTATCGGTCAATGAAATGCGTGGGGTGAAGGTCAGCAATCCGCTGGCATAGTCTATGATGTAATCGGCGTTTCTACCCTGACTGAGCCGTCTGCCATTGAGAAATATTTTTTCCGATCCAGAAGCGAGGGAGACACCCGGATTGCTATATTTATCTGTCAATTCATACGGACCGAGATAGCCTTCACGCGCCACCAGCGTTTGCGAAGTGTAAGATAAATCGCTCACACCTGCGGCGACTTCGGTTTCAACCTCACCCAAATCGACCGCCAGTCTTCCGCCCTTGAGCTGTTTGGAAACCTGACTGTATTTCCCATCTTCCCAATCAATGTCCCAGTCACCAAACTCAGCATACAGGCTCGGCGTGCTGATCCGAAACAACACACGCTCCAATTCTGACAATGTCGCTGACGAAGCTTCACTTCCGGCGGATAAATTCTGATCGTCGAGCACAGCGTCAACGCGAACATTCGGCGCTGGATCACCGCTAAGTTCCAGGTGCATTCGAGAGGATGTTCCATCCGCACTCTCACCAAATTTCACGCCCCGAGTGAGGGAGCCAGACTTTCGCAAATCCCGCCAATTTGAAAATGGATTCAGCTTTGGCTCCGCGGACGAGAAGACTACTTCCTGTGTCGAATCGGTTTCGGTGGTATTTGTTGGAGTAAACTGCTGGAAGAGGGTCTGAGATGTTACCTTGGCTTCACGGTAACGTACAAAAATGGAATCGCCAACGCTCATCTGGCATGATTGGATAGTCAGGGTTCGTGTGGAGTCATTCCACTGGAAATCCACACCGGCTTCAAGCGTGTCGCTGTTGGTTCGTAGCTCAAGGGTATTGTCAATCAACCAGGGCAAGTGTAATGTGGTGCTAGTCGAATCGGCAGGGAATGCTTCAGCTCGCCAGCCGCCATCTTGCACAGCATTGACCTGACCAAGCATTGCCAACATCAGGAGGTAATTTACAATAAAGGTACCGCTCACCTATTCAGCCCTGAAAGCATCTGGTGAAAAGATCAACTCCAGCAACCTGCCACCAGTTTCAGATAGTAAATACACCTTGCTTTTTCCATCAGTGGCAACAGCCGCGACAGGATAAACACCCCATGTCTTCAGCGAATCATCGGGAAATAGTAAGCGCTTGCCGCCCACCGACAGTGGCAGTCGCTCCAGTCTGTCACCGACCACCCAGATTGCGTTTGAGTCACAAGCAATTGCCCTGGGATCAGGAACTTCACTGACGATGCGCTTGATTACGCGACCGTTTGTCTTGCAGATCGCCACACTATGCTCTTCCAAAATGACGAGCTGATCGTTGCTGGAGTCATACCGTATCTTTTGCGGGTTTATCAGTGGCGAGCTTAAAGGTTGGGCAATATTTCTATGGGTTCCAGTCAGGCGAGCATCTACTGTCCAGACCTTCCCATCAGCCCTGTTTACTGTGAAAATTCGTCCACGGCTGTCAAGACATAATGAATTTGGCTCGAATCCAGTCTCAACTGTGTTCAGTATTTTATTGACAATCTTCAAACGACGATTATACTGGATAATAGCACCATTCCAGTCATCACAGAGAAATAACGACAACTGCCCCCAGAAGTCAATATCAGCAGGCGATTCTATCAGTCCTTCAGTTCGGTCTGTCCGTTGTATTGTGTTGAGGTTTTGATCCCAGATAATCAAATTAAAGGGTGCAGACCAAACCGCCGCTAAATGCCCTTCTGAGCTGAGCGATAGTGACTTGCCTGTGGCAACTTTTGCTTCAGGAACTATGAGTAACTTTTTTGAAAAGGAAGGCAAGCTTTCAGCGGCAAAAGATGGAATCGATACCGATAACATCATTAAAGGGATAAAACACAAAAATGCCAATAAGTTACAGTCCACGCGGTAACTTATTGGCATTTTGCTGAAATTATTCTTCAACGATTTCATGGTGTTTTTCGCGGCAAGACGGATTGCTGAGGCTGTTTTCGTAAATATCAAGAAGTTGGTTAACTATGTTCTCCCAGTCCAGCCGTTTTCTAAGAATTTGCTCAACCCAGCCATTCCAGAAATCCTTGCTGGCATAACTTTCTGTTACAGCTTTCAAGAGCGCAGAAACATTATCCGAGTCGCCCCTGAAGAGAAATTCGCCGGTAATTTCAGAATACTCGCTCCACCAACCACCTGTATTTGCCTGATCCCCCAGTTGGATGATGTAGGGAATAACTCCATAATTGAGGTGGGTTGCAATCTCATTCCAATCAGTGTCAAATCCATCAATTTTCAGCGAGAAGTCACAACCAGACAAAATTTTTCGATAGAGTAATTCATTCATCTCAGTCACAATGAATACTAATTCCCTGTTGTTTTTCCGCCAGATTTCAATAGCTTTCGGGATCGCTTCACCGCTCACATCCGCGATGACCCATTGGCAGTTAAGTGAGGAATCATTGTCGCGCAAAGTATTTAAAAATTCTAGATGGCTTGATTCTGAAAGATTCACAACAGCGAATCCAATTGGCAAATCGGGCAGTAATCTGAATTTCATATCCCGTTGCAGAGCCCGTTTATTGGCGACTTTTCCTTGAACGAAATCAACCTCTGAATACGATTGCTCGATGGTAAAATCGGAGATGGGATTCCAGTCCAGACATTTTCCACTGCCGCCGAACTGTTTGAAGTCATCCTTACTGCCGTTGAATTGAGTCCAGAATTCCTCTTTTAACTGTTGTTTTTTACCAGCTTCGTCAAGGGAGCGGCTAAAAACGATCGAATCCGAGAATTGGATGCCAGCTTTCATGAATGAGAATTTTCCATCCCATTCAACGAGTTCACGACTCTCATCCTCGAATATAATACCGGGAGCGCAACCATCTTCAAAAAGACCGAATTCCTCAAACTGATGAACTTGCATCACTAATCGAGAAAATGCCAGTTTATCATGAAATATTTCTCCAGAACTGAGTAAAAAAGGAACCAATCCTGTTTGCCAGCCGTTGCAGTGAATAATATCAGGAATCCACTGAAGATGCAAAATTAGTTGAAGTGAAGCATGGCAGAGAAATGAGAAACGTAACGCATTGTCATCATAAGGCTTACCATCCACAGGATTCAGATAAATACCTTCGCGGTCGTAGTATTCTGGTTTTTCGACAAAATAAACCTGAACTTTCGATTGAGGGATAAAACCAGATTTTACTGCAAATTCCTGCGCCGTGCCGTTAAAATTTATGTCAACTGAACGGAGTCTGGCAACATCACGCAAGCCAAACTTTCTGTCTCGGATAAACTGATAGCGAGGTGTAATAACTCGAACATCATGCCCCAACTTTTTCAGTTGACGGGGAATGGCTGCACAGACATCTCCATGAATTCCACTACGTGAAAACGGAGAAACTTCTGAGGAAAGAAAAAGTACTTTCAGGGATTGTTCCATATCTTGTCCATGGCTCTTATTTGGGAGGTGTGACATTGTTGAGTGTTTATTCTGAATGGGTGCTAAACACTTCGCAACGATTACGTCCCTTGCGTTTGGCTTCATACAGCGCAATGTCAGCGCGATTTAACAGCTCATTTGCAGAATTCACCGAGTCCGTGAGAGTGGCGATGCCCAAGCTGATTGACAATGTGCCACCCGGTTGCTTAATCTCATTCTTGAATGGTGTTTTCTCGATTGCTTCTCGTACTTTTTCAGCTACGATTTGTCCATTTTCCAAGCCCGTTTCAGGTAAAATTACAACAAATTCTTCTCCACCATAACGTGCAACAATGTCATGCCCGCGCACTTTCATTCTGGTGATCCTTGCCACTTGAGCCAGGACTTTATCACCAAGCAAATGACCGTTTGTATCGTTGTAGTGCTTAAAATTATCAATGTCAATCATGATTAACGACAGAGCACTCTGATACCGCAACGCTCGTTCATACTCCCGCGTCAACTGCTCTGTGAAAAACCGGCGATTATACACATTTGTCAAACCGTCCATCGTTGCCATGCGTTGCAGGTCTGTGTGCATTTTCACGTTGCGTAAACTACGGGACAAAATCCTGCCTACCGCTTCCATCCATTCCACGGTGTTCTGATTATACTGCTTCGCTTCGCAGGAGAATATCTTCAGCAATCCGTTGGTGTGATCAAGATAACGCAATGGCACAATGATACCAGATTTCAGCGACATGTATTGAATTAACAATGCATTCGCAAATATCTCTTTCAGCTTGCTGAAATCGTCCAGCAGCAAAGGCTTCTTCGCTTTCAGCAACTCTGCCCGTTTATCTTGCCGTATAATCAAAGTCAACAGTTCACCACCGTAGTCAGTCTCATTCCGCTTTATCACGATATCTTTGGACTCCTGAGATTCTTCGTTGATGATGTCCAATTCAATGTAGTTAAAGCCCAAACCATCTTTGAGAACGCTACCCATTGCGGTGAACAAGCCCTCAACATCAAGCTCCCAGCCAACTGCTTCCTGAATGCGGGAGAGATAGTGAATCCAACGCATTTCTTCTTCGCGAACTATACGAGTGCGGTCAAGGCTTGAGGCAAATTGTGTAATAAACTTGCCACAGTTTAAATTACCAGTGCAGTTAATATCCTGATTGTCATACTTCTTGCCTGTTTGATCGCACCAGTCTTTAAATTTTCCGTCTGTGTCACATTTAGTAAGTAATTCAGCGGCTACTTGCATAGTCTCTCTGATGGCGGAAATATCACAGGAAAGCAATCCTCGCCAATTCCCAGTAATCTCATCATGATCATCAGAAACAGAATTCATCTTTGCGCAAACTAATGAACACAGCGTCTGACTGAAGGAAAAAAACAACAGTTCTCTGCAGAAGGAATGATTACTGTCGATTTTTAGCAACGGTTTAAATGTGTTGGAAGTCTCACCTTTCCGAAAATTGCAGACATAAAATTGATCCGGCTCAAGAATATCCGTGATATATTTGGCATTCTGCAGTTCCAGAATCATTTCACGAGGCAAATGGATAAGTATTTCGACTTCCTGTCCAGAGTCCTCCAGACTTTCGTATAACGCTTCAATCATCCGGCTCAGGCTGGCTGAATGAAATTCTCGCGGTTTATAATCTGTTAAAACATCTTCAAAAACCGAATTCACAAATGAACGGTCTGAGAAGGAAATTTTAGATTTAGACACTACTTTCCCACTGCTTCAGACTGTCTTTGTCATCATCTGAATCAATTCGACATCCCCGACTTGCGACCATGACACCTTTCTTAAAAACCACTTCAGGAATCATATCGCCATAATTATAGGGAATGAAATCAATATCCTCAGCATCCCAAAGGCAAACATCTGCCTGATAGCCCACATCCAGCCCACCAACTCGATCCGCTCGTGCTGTGCCGTTAGCCCCACCCATGGTAACAGCCCAAAGCGCTTCCGCAGGACTGAATCCCATTTTAATGCAGGCAATCGTCATCATCAGCGGCAATGATTTCGTTGGTGTTGTTCCAGGATTGAAATCAGTCGAGAGAGCAACCTTGCATCCAGCGTCAATAAATTTCCGCCCCGAAGCATAATGATCCAGACCAAGAAAGAAAACAGCACCGGGTAACATAACCACAGTGGCACCAGACTCAGCCAGCAGCCCAAATTTCGCCTCTGGTGTTCTGTCCATGTGATCAACCGTCAAAGCGCTAAATTCTTTTGCCATTTCTGCGCCACCGCTATCAGTGAACTGATCTGCATGAAGCCGAAGTTGCAATCCGTATGCTTTTCCAGCGGCGAACACTCGCCTTGTCTGTTCGGTACTATATGCCCCATGCTCCATAAACACATCAACCGAATCCGATAGCTTCTCTTCAGCGACGGCTGGGATGATTTCCTGACAGACAATATCAACATAGCGGTCTGGATTTTCTTTGAATTCGGGCGGTACAACATGCGCTGCGAGCAACGTGGGCGTAACCTCCACTGGATGTCCTTCTGAACCAGCCTTGATCGCCCTGAGCATCTTCAGCTCATCGGCAAACGACAACCCATAGCCACTTTTGGCTTCCAGAGTAGTTACTCCCAGCTCCAGAAAACGGTTCAGATGTTTGCGAAATACCGTTGCCAATTCATCAACAGTGGAAGAACGAACTCCCCTGAGACTGCTGACTATGCCGCCGCCTGCCGCGGCGATCTGCTGATAAGATTCGCCACGATTGCGACGCACAAACTCGTTTTGGCGCGTCCCAACGAAAACAGGATGCGTATGGCAGTCAATCAAGCCCGGAGTGGCGAGCATACCCTTCGCGTCGAAAACTTCATCAGAATTTACGCCTTCAGGAAATGGCTCATCAGCCGCGCCAATTGCTTTTATTTTATCATGTTCAAAGTGAAGCCAAACATCGTGCAGTATTTTGATCGGCTGTTCAGGCAGTCCTCGTTCGAATTGCACTGGAAGTGTTAGAGTACCGACGTTGGCAATAAGCCTGTATCTATCATTCATCTGAATTACTTGCTCAGCTAAATGAATAACCCGACAAATAGCGAAAACAAGAAAATGTTGCTACTTTACAGGTTGGACGGCAGGCACTGAAGGTATTTTCTCAAAACCAAAACACAAGCCAAAAAGTAAGACACGAAACTTGTGCCTTTGGTTTGACTTGTTGCTCTGAAATTGCGAAAATGTCAAGGCAACTTAATGCCAACCAATCAGAATTTCTGCCGTTAAAATTTTTTTCAGCAACACGACTCAATTGAGTTAGTTACTGAATCAGTAGTTAAAAGGAGGCGGATGCCGCCGATTACTATAAAATACAGAGAATAATGTAATTATGCAAGTCTGATAAACATCTTCCATCACTCAATAATTAACAACGAAAATCCCTCGTCACTCATATACTTGCGAGCCGCGTTTTGCACATCCTTTGCATTGATCTCTTTTAGCTGAGCGATCAAAGCAACTCTGCGGTTCGGATCATGCCGGAAATATTCACCCACGCCCATGGCATAAGCCTGACCTATGCGCGACATATCCCGCATCAGAAGCCTGCCATTGATGGCGTTCACCAGCTTTTCAACTTCAGCCTCTTTGAATTTATGCTTAGGGATACTTGCGAGTATCTCTTTCACACTCGACAGCGCCACTGAGTTGTTTTCCGGACGAGTGGAGACTGAAATTTTCCAAAATCCCCAGTTGTTCATCTCATCATCGGGAAATTCTGCAATTGAACTGCCTAAGGAGTATGCCAGTCCTTTGGTTTCACGAATATCCATGCTCAACTTTTCATTCAGCCAGGAATTGGCGACGATCAAGGCTGCCTCGTCCTCGACCGAAATGCGATCAACCATCTTCGCCATCAGGATTCCACCTTGCGCCTGCCCAAGCTTAAGCGTTTCTGAATAGGGCGTGTATCCTACAGGCTTCTTCACAATCGTCTCTGAATTGTGGGTCTCTTCTGCCAATGCCGGGAAGTATTTTTCAGTCAAGCCATCATAAAATGCTACAAACTCACCTTCCGGCACTGAGCTTGACACCGAGCAGACGGTGTTTGCCGGGTGAAAATAGTTTATTTTGAGCGAGGTTAGCTTTTCTTGAAGTTCAGCCACTGGAATCTCCGCTAGTTCGTCGGAGAATATCTCAGCGGACATCGGCGTGTCGCTGAGGAGTTTCGCATTTAGCTGTTTGCCAGCGGCGCGCATGGGGCTACGTCGCCAACTTTTCTGAACTGAGGCTTGAGATGTCAATGCGTTAATTATCGTTGAGCTGTCAATGGGAATCTCAGCCAGCAACTGCACAAGCAGTTCACTCGCCGCCTGCCACTTGTCATGCGTTGTTTCGAGGCGGATGAATGAGTATCCCGGTACTGTATAGTAGTCATCGTAGGGAATGCCGGGGCTATCAACGGTTTTCAACTTGGCGCCGATTTCATCAAGCCGGTCTGAAACCGTCATGCCATTCTCGTCAACGTACTCCCAGATCATCCGGTGCAGTAGATCAACCGTTCCAACTCCGTATTCCTTCTCCCAAAGCCAGCGGGATTTAAACAGCAAATGGAGCGCGAATACTTTAGCGGTGGGGTCTTCACGAATCAGATAGGTATTATTATTCGTTTCTGAATGATGGACTGAAGCCAACTTCGCTTCATCTCTATCCTCTTCAGGGGTCTCAACGTCCGCTTCTGGCTTGGGTGTAATCAGCATTTTTATCGAAGGGCTATGAGCAATCCATTGCTCGAAAGATGAATTAACATCAACAGGTGTCGCCTCTAAAATCCTGCGGGGCCAGGAATCAAATTCATCCCAATTTATCACTGACCAGTATGGTGAGTAAATTATGCCAAAATAATGCAGTTGTTCTGAAGTCAAATCGCGGTCAGCCTTGTAGCTGGTGGCGAGCCGCCTGAGTTCCGTCTCATTGGGTGGGTTTTGCTGTAAATCCGCGAGCAAGTCATTCCAGTATTTTTCCGGCGACGTTCCCAATGCACCGGTGAATGTCACCTCAAGCACCGAAAAATCAATATCATTAACCAGATTCGTCCAGCCATTTATGCCATCAGGCAGAATGCGTTCCAGTCGCCGATCCATGACCATCGTCAAGAGTTGAAAAACAGGAAAGTCTTTACTGCCGGGCAGAGGTGCCTGAAGAGCAAGATTAAACCGGGATGAACTGATATTCGCTTGTCTTTTCAAAATTCCCGGTGAACTAAGCGAATGAAAATCAGGAATATCAATCTCAGCACGGGGCGGTAAATTCCTAGGTTCAAAAACAGTCAACACCGATTTGAGCGAATCAATCATTGCCTTCGGTTCAAAATCCCCAGAAACGAACAAAAAGGCATTGTTGGGCACATACCAGGTTTTGTAGTAAGCAAATACAGAATCCCGAACAATCCGCTCGATAGAACGAACAGAACCTAAAATATCTCGCCCGAAAGAAGTTTGCCCAAATAATGCTTCGTTGAACTGCTGATCCGGGTCATCGGAACGGCTGTATGTCATGGCGATTTCTTCCATAACAATGCCCCGCTCTTTCTCAAATTTTTCTGGAGGCAACGTGGAATTGAAAACCATATCGGAAAGAACATCGAAACCGGCAAGAAAATTATCTTTCTCGACTAGAAGCATAAAATCTGTATAGTGATTCCCGGTGTGGGCGTTATCATACGCGCCCATGCGATCAAACGTGTCGTAAATCTGCTCCTGAGTGCGGGTTTCTGTTCCGTTAAACAGCATGTGCTCCAGCAAATGCGCCGCGCCCCAAGTGCTCCAAGTTTCTTCTCGCGCGCCAGCTCGGACAATCAGATTGCAGGCTACTAAAGGAACAGAATGATTCGGCACAAGGACATATTCCAAGCCATTTTCAAAACGACCAACCACAGCGCCTTCCGGTGGTTGTGGCTCTGCCACAGCTGGCTTCATATTCATCCTTTGCATAGCTTTCATCATTGCCGGATTCGCATTTGTCGGCATAATCCCAACCGTCATGACAAAAATCATGGCAATCATCAAAATGCTGAAAATCTTCTGGATGTTCAGGTTCTGAAGTCTCGTTTTAAAAATCAATGTTCTTCCTAAAAGTAGCTTAGTTGAAAATCTATTCCTGCTCGTTCGCAGGATTTAAAGCCCCAATATGGTGAAAGATTCGCCGTTTCCTTACCATATCGGCTTTTGTTTCTTCGGTTTCATCGCGCCGTTTGTCGATTCCACTCATCACCTGTAGTTGACAATTGTTGTCAATGTTGAAGAGAAAAAAATGCGTATCTAAGACATGGCAAAAGATAATGTGCAAAGGTGTGTCCCATGTCAGGTAAAGGTGCGAAATGTATTTATAATCTAACCGCCATTGAATTGTCCCTCGCCGGAGATCTCCTATTTCAATCAGCAGATTGATAGCATTGTTGAGTTCGTTGGCAGGTTGGATTGAGATCAACATGAAACAACCCGTCTCTGGTTGAACAACCTGAATATAAAAATGCTCGTTCTTGACAGTCAATTTACCACGCAAGTGTGAGGCAATCCTGCCACAAACATCCCTGATCGATACAACCGAAACATCCGAATTGTCGATTATTTCCATGGAATTTTTTGTTTTGTTGTTGAAGATTAAAACCAGCTTTATTCGCCAGCTTTGTCCAATTCATTGTTGGTTGCCAACTCATCAGCTCGGCGCAGAGACTCAAATGTGCCCGCATCTGTCCACCAGCCTCTAAAGAAGCCGTAGGTCATCTTACTATCTTCAATATATACGTTGTTCACATCAGTAATCTCATACTCTCCGCGGTGGGAAGGCTTGAGAGTCCTAATAATGTTGAACACTTCGCCATCATATATATAGATTCCAGTCACTGCCCAGTTACTTTTGGGCGACTTTGGCTTCTCTTCGATGCCAATTACATGATCGCCACTTAATTCAGCAACTCCAAAACGATGGGGATCATCAACTTCCTTTAGGATAATCTTTGCGCCACCATCTTGTTTGGCAAAATCCTTCACAAAATCAACGATCGGGTCTTCAAAAATGTTATCGCCAAGTATAACAGTTACCGCGTCATCATGAGCAAAATTCTCCGCTAACGCTAATGCCTGGGCAATCCCACCTGCTTCGTCCTGAACCTTGTATGTAAAACGGCAACCCATTGATGCACCACTGCCAAGAAGATTGACAATATGCCCCATATGCTCCAAGCCAGTCACAATTAATATTTCATCAATCCCTGCTTCCAAGAGCTTTTCAATCGGATGAAAGATCATCGGCTTGCGACCAACTGGAAGTAAATGTTTGTTGGTAACTTTCGTTAATGGAAACAATCTGCTACCTGTTCCACCTGCGAGAACGATTCCCTTCATAGTACTCTCCTCGAGCGTTTAATATCTTTTTAGATCACTTTTCATTAAAGGATGGGTCAGAAAAGTGAAATTTACAAATTAAAACTTGTTTGGATACCAGATTTTCTTTAAATTCAATTTACATAGGAGAAACTTGTGGCGCAACAATAAAGATGCTTGGTTGCGGGTCCTCTCAACAAGATTCGTATCTCTTAAAGACTTGAACAGCATTTTATGCAATTTGCACAGCCGATTTTTCGTACCTCTTTTTAGATGCTGTTGGACTTTTCCTTTTACCCCGGATACCGGAGTTTAAAAAAACAAATGATTTTCAGACTAAACAATCTACAAAAGAGATTCCCATTAACCCTAACACTTGGCGTGTTACTGGTTTTCTTTATCGGGATCTCTAATATTCAGGCTCCGAACCCTCCCGGCGGAGTTGAATCCAGCGATCAAATGCTCATCGACGAAATAAATGAATGCACAACCGGACTTGCCAGCGGGTTAGCCACCCCAGATGGTCGTCCACTACTCTGGAAAAACCGCGATGTCAATAGAATTGGACAAGAGTACCATTATGTTGATGATGGTCGCATTCCATTCATCGGTCTTACTTATGAAAACGATGTTTCAGGGCAGTACTATGCAGGAATCAACGCAGCTGGCTTTGCGCTGGAAAACTCGAACTCGTACAACTTGACGGCTGGTCCGAACAATAACGGCTGGACGGGTGATGACGATGGTGAAATCCACATGTTGGCGCTGGCAACATGCAGAACTGTTGACGACTTTCAAGAGTTAATGGATTCAACCAACGTGCACGGACGAACCTTGAATTCAAACTATGGCGCTTTCGACGCTTTTGGCGGCGCGGCCATGTTTGAAACTGGGGGCTATATTTACGCACGGGTTGATGCCGCTGAAACTGAAGAAGGCTTCATCATTCGCGCAAATTACTCATATTCCGGACATGGACTCAACAATCGCCCCAGCCACTGGGGTCCTAACCGTCACGACCGCGCTTACAGTCTCTGGAAACAAGCCGTTGACGATAATAACCTGACTGCTAAATTCGTTTTTCAGCAGGTCATCCGCAATCTCTGCGCTGAAGGCATGACCGACTATGCCATGCCTTATGAAGGGTATTATCAAAATTATCCTTACGGGCAGATTCCTAATGGCGAGGTGGTTTGCCGCGCTACAACTGCCTCAATTTTCATCGGGCAAGGCGTTCTTGAAGGCGAACGTCCAGATAATTGCATTATCTGGGCAATGCCCGGCACTCAGCTTGGCAGTATTGCGACTCCGCTGTTTGTCCGCGCTGGTTCTGTTCCTGTTGAATATGATTCGCCTGGTGGAAGCCGGCTCTGTAACTTGGCGAGGGGTGTTTCAGACTGGGTCTATGATGACGGCCCGGCTGGGTCTGCGGTAAATACCTTTAAGCTCATCAATGCAGAAGGCAATGGATATTGGGATTGGTCGTTCCCCATCGAAGATCGGGTCTTTGAGCGCACCTATCGCTTTCTTGATTCACCAAACTTCTCTTACGACCGGCTTGAAGCATTCCAAAATACTATGGCGCGTGAAGTTGCCGATGCTATTGATGACTGGGTGCCACCGTTCACTTACACCGAACTTGCTGAACCGATTTTCATCGAGAATAACCTTATCCTTAGCTGGGAACCA
The DNA here is from genome assembly GCA_964484805.1 of uncultured bacterium. Lineage (GTDB taxonomy): Bacteria > Electryoneota > AABM5-125-24 > Hatepunaeales > Hatepunaeaceae > CAZAGU01. Next base: position 11,073 of record CAZAGU010000024.1, on the reverse strand, counting down.
AATGCTGAACAATTGTTAGCTAATGGAAATGAACCCAGAGGTTTCAACGTCTATCGTTGCACCATTCCCTTCCGTGAGGGTGAACGGGGTGAAAGCCTTGGTTTCGTCGAAGGTAACAGCTACACAGATCGAAATCCTTTACCCAATGGCGGTTACTACAGAGTCGAAGCCGTGTTTTAAGCTTCAGAATTATTCATAAAAAAGAGGTTGATCTGAACGATCAACCTCTTTTTTTGTCTGGCACTACTGTTCTTACTTCAGAAAAACACCCGCATAACTGCCTCTCGCTTTTACATCGCACAAATACTTCAGCCCAGCTCCGATGCCAGAGTCAATGGTCTTCTGCCATTCGGGAAGTTGCACATGATGCCTCGGCTCGGCAATCAGATAATGCCCACCCGGAACTAACAGATATGCCACAGATCGAATATACTCCCTGAAATCTGGTGTCTCGTGCACCATCCAGAAGGATAGCGCAAAATCTAACTTAACATCCAGCCCCAAATCGTTTGAAGTAGCAAGGATCGGATGTATAATTTTCGCCACATTTGCCGGGAGTTTCTTCTGTGCTCGCTTCTGCAATACGTGGTGCATTTCCGTTTGAATGTCAACAGAATAAACCTTGCCGGTTTCGCCAACCAGCTTTGCCATGGCAATCGAGAAGAATCCCATGCCACAGCCAAAGTCGGCAACCGTCATTCCTGGCTTCACATAAGACGACAACAATTTCACCGGATCATGTAGAAGCCGGCGAAACGGATTGTCAAAAAGATAGGCGTAGCGCCACGGGCAGACATCCGCGTTATGTTGGTTCATAATCATCCTCATAAGCAACCTCAGTACTTCATACCATGCCCGGAGGTCTTTATTGTTCTGTCAAATCCAAGAGGCTCTGAATGCTCGCTCAGATTTGCCAGAATCTGATACCCCAGCAGTGACATGTTTCCGAGCTTATCCCAGTTGATCTTGTCTGGTGTGTCGCCAAGTCCGCTGTAATCAGACTGAAAACCAGAGAAAAGATGGACTGATGGAATCTCAAGACGCTGAAACTCACCAGCATCTGTATAAGGAAAACCACCCACCGCAGAAAGCTCAACCGCCAGCGGACTCAATTTTGCCGTAGCCTGCAAGACATTCCTCATCTCAGGGGAGGCGGCGGAATACATTAGCGAAGCATACAGCGGATCCGGGCTGTCCTTGCCCATTTTTGCATCACGCATTGAAGCAAAGCCATCTCGTCCAATCATATCGAGATTGACCATTGCCGTTATTTTTTCAACAGGAATCGGAAGGTTATCAGCAAAGTATTTCGCGCCGAGCAGTCCATCCTCTTCGGCAGTAAAGCTGACCGCAATCAGCCCTTGCTTATGGATTGGGCTACGCTGCCACATTCTGCAAATCTGCAACAAACCTGTCACACCTGAAGCGTTGTCATCTGCTCCGGGATAGTATATAGCCTCACCATTGGGCAAGATTTCTTTCACACCGAGATGGTCGTAATGCGCTCCAACGACGACATATTTGTCCGTTTCGCCGGGAATTACAGCGCACACATTCAAGCCGTGCTGAACTTTCTGGTCATAAAAAGCGGATTGTAGCTTGAAGCTGATCTTGGCAGAACCATCCAGCTTTTCAATGTCAATGCCAGCTTCAGTGAGCGCTGTCGCTCGCATATAAACGACCGGGAACGCTGGCTCCTGATCCTGCAACCCAACCTTGAGCTGAAATACTTCATCGAGCTTGCCGGTAATTTCCTCAGCGACATTCCACTGGTCATTGGGGTATAGAACAATCAGGCATTCCGCCCCCTGCCGACGAGCGGATGCAGCTTTGAATGCCACAAGGCGATGTCTTCCGGCTTGTTGGGGCGACAACTCGCCAGAACCAGCACGAACCACCGCGGCTTGCCCGGTTTTCAAATTTTGAAAATCATGCCGCGCGAGTCTCTGGTCTTCAATCCCGTAACTACAGTATGACAGCGAAAAATCGTAGGCTTTCGGAGTGGGTGTGCGGGGCAGAAAATAATAATCCTTACCCCACTTCAGATCAATTTTACGATCTGACATCACAAATGAAGCACTCGTTTTCTGAGTGTCCAAATCCGCAGTAAGCAAAGGCACCTGCTGAAGGAATGCGCTATCTGTAAATGCTGGCTTCATTCCAATGTTTTTCAGCTTCTCAGAAACCCATTTAGCCGCCATGTCCCCAGTCTCGCCGGGAACATCCCTGCCTTGCAATTCCGGGCTGGTGAGATAATGCAGGTCTGACCGCATTTCTTCTTTATCCAAAGCTGTGACATTCTGCTGAGCATAGGCTTGTTGATTTAGGCTAAACAGCAGGCAGATGGCAATTATGAGCATTTTTGTGAATTGCAAAATCATTTCCTTCATTCACTATACCCCACAGCACTAAGGAAGACAGCCTCTAGATTATCGGCATTGAACCTTGTGAACAGCTCTTCTTTAGTGCCAATCTCAGATAAAACGCCATCATGAATGATTCCAATCCGGTCGCACATGCGCTCGGCTTCGCCCATGTCATGCGTCGAAAGAATGACACATTTACCCTCTTCCCGCACGTGGCGAATGGCGTTGACAATATTCCTTGAGGCTAAGACATCCAGACCAGAAGTCGGTTCATCGAGGATCAACACTGGCGGATCGTGGATGATTGTGCGGGCAATTGAAACTTTCTGTTTCTGCCCAGTCGATAATTTTGCACAGCGACGGTTGAAAAAATCAGTCATATCAAACTGTTCTTTTAAAAGCTCTACCCGCTGATTGAGCAAATCTTTGTCCATTCCATAGAGCGATCCAAAATAATAGATCATCTCTTTGGCGGACAAGCGGTCATATAATCCTGTGTCACCGCTCATGAATCCAAAAGATCGACGAGCGCCATCAGGGTCTTTCTGAACATCATGCCCTGCAATCTCGGCAAATCCAGACGAAGGACTGAGGATAGTTGCCAGGATTCTCAAGGTTGTCGTTTTACCCGCGCCGTTAGGACCAAGCAAGCCAAATATTTCACCGGCATACGCTTCGAAGCTGACGTTTTTCACAGCCTCAACAACGCCGCGCTTTTTATCTTTAAACGATTTTTTCAGATCAACTGCCCTGACAAAAGGATCAGGCATGGCAGACTCCTTTTTTAACAATAAAATTAACGACCCGAACCAGTGCCGCTACGCAGAACGAACATTTCATACCAGTTTGAATTGCTGATCTCGCCCTTACGGGTAGAATGTACCAACTCATATTGTCCTAATCCACTCCGATCGACAAAAACGAAAACTGCCCCGCCGCCAAGATGGTCATAAGTCCAGATGTCATAAGGCTTTGAATCAAGCTCCAAATACGACCGATCAATATTGTTCGGCTCGCCGTAAAGGACATAGACTCGACCTTCAGCAGTTTTATGACCGGGTCTTTGCGAATTTGACCAGCGTCGATCTGCCTCTTCCACTCTCCCGCGGAATAGCATCCGTAATGGGACTTCGACGGTAGTCAGGTCATCGTCATATAATTTCCAGAAATTTTGCATAAACTCCCGCTTCTCATCCAGATTCATCGTTTTAAGCAGTTTTCGCTGACCGATACTGAGAAGAAAATCTATCTCACTTATCTCCGCCTCAGGGTCTTCAATGTTCATGGGTTTAACCGCCAGCTCAGGTTGAATGTCTTTCTGGTAGATAAAAAACCGCTCACGGCGGCCAATGGATTTTTGATCGGGACCTGTTATAGTCAATTGTAAAGAATACGCACCTGTTGACAGCCCGTCTAAAACAACGCTGTCGATATCAGCAAACGCCTGTGCTGTGGTGGCTTTATGAATGATCGTTGGCAGCGTGAGCACAGTGTCCTTAACTCCATTCAGCACAGATCTTTCGACCAGAAATTCCTGCTGTGAAACTCCACTGCTGTCAATGATCCTAAGTTGGTTCAAGGATGGATAAATCTCAACATAATAAACAAAGAAAGAAAATTTTCCGCCGAAAATACGTCGTGGATTGGGAATTATTCCAAAATCACCACGGCTGAACTTCTCCTGCATATCGGAAGGAATAATATGTGACCCGAATTCTATGTCCGACAAATTAAATTCAACGTTTACATATCGATCAATCGTAACAGCGCGTGAGACATCCCACTCCTTCCCGGAAATACTGTCCTTCACCGCCACATTTAATTGATAATCACCGGGAGCTAAATGATAAATACGAACGTCTATCAATCTTTGCGAACCAGACAATGCTTCGGTGCTATCAACGACATCCTCAATAATCCAGGAATCCTTGGCAAGAGTTTTATCTGCTCGCTTCATTTCCAGACTCATCAGTAGTGCGCCATACCAGACACCATCAACTTCCTTGTGCGTTACCGCAGACCGAGCATGGTCTAAATACACTTCCATATACGTCATACCGCCATCGCCGCGAAAGCGACAAACATCCAGAGTCAGCGGCGAGGCGGCAAGTGTGGGAATCACGCCAAGAATTAAGAGCATTAAAGTCAATGCTGAAAGTCGTTGTTTTCCGGCTTTGCTAAGTTTCATCGCTCGACTCCTCATTTCCCAATTTGACCGACACTAAGTGAGACCCACCATCCTGATTCAGAGTGACACCAATCAGGGAATCCGCCGCCGCCATGGTTCTTTTATTATGCGTTACAATTAAGTATTGCGTTTTTGCTGAGTATTCTTTTAGCAATCTGTTGAAGCGAATAACGTTGGCATCATCCAATGGCGCGTCCACCTCGTCTAAAATACAGAACGGGCTGGGGCGAACATCATATATCGCAAACAGTAACGCGATTGCGGTCAGTGCCTTCTCACCACCAGAAAGCACCTGTAACGACTGCATTTTCTTTCCCGATGGCGTTGCCCAGATTTTAATGTCTGCCGCAAGAGGATCGCCATCCAACATCTGGATCCGCGCCTCACCACCTTCAAACAACCGACGGAACAGCCCTTGAAAATTGCTATTAACCTGCTCAAATGTCTCGCGAAACCGCCTGCGGGATTCGTTGTTGATCCGGTCAATTGTCTCTTCAAGCACCTCGATGCCATTCTCTAAATCCTGCTTCTGGTCGGTCAGGAAATTATACCTTTCCTCGACTTCGTCCAGTTCTTCCAGCGCCATCATATTCACAGGACCCAGCGATGCCAGACGTTTCTTTAGTTCATCAGTTGAAACATCAGCCAATCCAGCCGTCTCAAGCCTATCCTGAGCGGTTATAACCGTACTTTTCGTCAAACTCTGCGGTTGAATCTCAAGCTCCGAAACAATCCTCCGTTCAGCCTCGCCGGTTCTTTCCTGAAGCTTGATAACATCAATCTCAACACCACTTCGCTCTTTGATCTGTTGCTGGAGATTCGACTGAGTGGATTTCCGAAACTGCTGGTATTTCTCAAGGTCAACCCTGATCTGCTTTCGCTCCAGCCGCCTTTTCTCGATGTCCTGCTCAACAGCGCCCTTCTCTCGACGGGTCAACTCTACCAGCTTTTCATGGTTCATCGCCGCTTGGCGAGTTTGTTCAAGGTCAGATTCATGCTGAGATGCCGTCGCTTCAAATTTTGCCAGCTCGCTCAACACGTTGTTCAGCTCCTGCTTGCGACGCTGGATAAGTCGCTCCGCTTCATTGCACTGTTCGTTGGCACGCGCCCGCGCGGCAGTCAGATCCGCCCGTCTGTCCGCATGTTGCACGCGGTTCTCTTCGGCAACTGCAAACCGTTGCTCAGCCTCCTTGCGAGCATTGATGGCTGTGGCGATGTCATTCTCTATCTGTTCTAAATCAGTGCCCAAGGTGCTCTCTGTGGCATTCTCCAGAAAGAGTTTCGACTGTGATATCTCATCCTCGATTTCTTTAAGCTGGCGGTCATTTCGTTTCAAATCGTCCTTAAGACCAGTAATTCTTCGCTGGCAACCGGCATTGCGATCCTCAAGACTCCGCTTGGCATTGTTCTTCTGTGACAGACTCGAATCTAACTCTTTGATCTTCTGCGAATAGCCCGCCGCGTCATTTTTCACCTGCTCATATTCCAGTCGGACTTTTTCCAGAGCCACGCTTAGTTCATCATGCTTAACTTGCCAGCCAATTTGCATGGCATCGGGGTTCAGCATTCCGATTTGGGCTATTCCTTCAGAATCAATACTTTCACCATCAAGAGTGACAAGTTTGACCTGCTGTTCACTGGCCCACTCGGCAAGTTTCACCGCCTCATCGCGTCCTTTGACAATCAGCACTCTGTGCAATCTTCGGCGCAGGAATTCGCCAAAATCGCCATCATTCTCAATCAGTTTCCAGGCTTCCCAAACATCTGTCTCGCCTTCTGGAGCTTCAACCAATTCGACAGGGAATTTCCCAGTTTCACGCTGAAGTCGCACTGTTCCGCGCTTCTGAGCATCAATCAAACGGAACAATGTAGCCAAATCCACATCCGCGGGAACGTCAAGAGCATCGAGCACATCCTTCAGCGCTGCGGCTAGAGCCGCGCGGTAGCGGCTATCACACTGCAGCCTGTCGGCAATCGTGAAGCACTCATGTTGTGGGAATTTTTTCTTAAACTTCAGCGAAAAATCATCGGATGCACCCGATCGGGCATCATGTGTCAACAGGTCAATCCGCGCCTTCTCAAAAGCCTCGCGCGCTTGTGACACCCTGTCCGAATGATCTGACAGTTCAGCCTTCAGCTTGCTTTGTTCACTCTGCAAATTTCTGATCTCAGCCAGAACCTGTTTCAGTTGATCTTGCTCGGCTATCAGTCTCTCTTCTTCAGCCTTGATTTTTGACTTGATATCGGTCGTCTGTTGCAGGTAACGGGATTTGCTCTGCGTCAGCCTGTCAATGCGCTCGCGGTTGCGTTTATCTTCAGCCTCGCGGCGGCGTTGTTCGGCAAAATAGGAGTGCTTGCGAGATTGTGCTCTGCCCTCCCGCTGGCGAAAGCCGTCGAGTTCACGGCGGGCGATTTCATATTGTTCACGTAGCCCCTGGAAATCTTTCTCCAGTGCGCTTAGCGTCGTCGTTGCCGTCTCCTGGGCAGATCGCTTTTTGATAATCTCCGCTTCGGCATCGTTCAGGGCATGTTTAGCCTCATTAATCGCCAGTGATTTCGCTTCACGCTGGCGGCTGGCATCCTGAAGGTCGCTCTCGAGGAAGGTGATTCGCTGGCGAGTCAGCGCCAGTTCATTCGTGGTCTGATTCTCGCGTCGTTCGATCTGCTTCAGGTTGTTTTGCAGGCGGTTCAACTGGTCAATCGTGGTCAGTTCTTCCGCTTCCAGCTTGCTGATGTTTGCCTCGGACACTGCCAGCGATTTTTCATTTTCCTCGATGGATACATTAAGACTGTTCACTTTTTTCACCAACGGCTGACACTGCTCATCCAGAGACCACATCAGCTTCGCCAAATCAATCATTGTTCGCTGAGTCAGAGCGTCGTCGAGCGTCTTGAACTTAATCGCGCGCGCGGCTTGCCGTTTTAGCGTCCGGTAGCGTTTTTCCACTTCAGAATATAGATCATCAATCCGAACGAGGTTCTCCTTCGTCGTCGCCAGCCTGCGCTCAGCCGAATTACGGCGGATCTTGAACTTTGCGATGCCTGCGGCTTCCTCGATCAACTCTCGCCGCGCCGCCGAAGGACCCGAAATGATACCCTCGACCATCGACAGCTCGATAATCGAGTACGTGCCCCGCCCAAGCCCAGTGTTGGCGAATAAATCCTGAATGTCTCTGAGCCGTGACGGCGTGCGGTTGATTAAGTACTCACTGTCGCCTGACCTGAAAAGACGCCGGGTTATCCCCACCTCGGAGAACGGCGTTGGCATCATGCCCTTGTCATTCTCCAGCGCCAGTGTAACCTCAGCCATCCCTAGCGGTCGGCGCACCTGAGTGCCGTTGAAAATGACAGACTCCATGCGCTCGGCGCGAAGAGCGCTGGTGCGCTGTTCACCGAGCACCCAGCGTATCGCGTCAACGATGTTCGTTTTTCCACAGCCATTGGGGCCTACAACTGCCATCACACCAGGACGAAACTCAATCAACGTCTTGGATGCAAAGGACTTAAAACCAATCATTTCAAGTCGGCTGAAATACATTTATTGAACCTCAAGGGCTTCGGATAACATTGTCTTGACTGCACTCGGCTCCGCGCTAGCGGCTGCTCGCATTACTTCCCCCATGAAAAACCCAAACAGCTTTTTATCTCCCGCTTTATATCTCTTTAATTCTTCTATGTTAACATCCAAAACTTTCTGAATCAACGTTCTAAGCCGTTCCACATCGTCCTTGATGAGTAAATCCTGCTGAATAATTATCTTCAGTGGGTCGTTTTCTGCGGTTTTCACCATTTGCTCAAACACAAGCTTTGCGGTGGCATGAGAAATTTTCCCCTTCGCCTCAAGCTCTGCCAATTTCGCCACAGCATCAGCCGGCACAGCGAAATCATCTCCAGATTCTGACTCTTTTCGCCAGCGAAGCCCCTCGCCAAGGATCAATCGAACGACCTGCGATGCCGCATCGGGCGCTGAGTGAACCGCCTGCTCAAAGTAATCGGCAATTTCCCGATCTGCGGTCAACAAATCAGCATCAGTCTCACGCACACCGAAATCCTTGATAAAACGCCCTCTCCGGATGTTCGGAAGCTCAGGCAAACTCTGCTTCAGTTCGCTGATTTCACTTTCTGCTAAAACTAGTTCTACCAGATCAGGTTCAGGAAAATACCGATAGTCGCAACCTTTTTCTTTGTCTCTGGATGCTATAGTCGTTCGCGTGTTTTCATCCCACATCCGCGTCTGATGAGCAATCGTTCCACCATCACGCAAAATATCGGTCTGCCTGCCGATTTCATGTTTGATCGCCCTTTCCACGCCATGAATGGAATTCAGGTTTTTGACTTCAATCGGAATGCCAGCCTTCTCGTCTTCGCCCAGTGAAACATTCACATCGCAGCGCAGGCTTCCCTTCTCCATATCACCATCGCTGATCCTCAGCCAGCGCACCAACCGCCTCGCTTCTCTCAGAAAACAACCAGCTTCGCGCGCGCTGTGCATTTCAGGCTCGGTGACGATCTCAGCCAGCGGAGCGCCACAACGGTTTAAATCCACCAGCGTTTCATCAGTACTAATATAAACAAGCTTGCCAGCATCTTCCTCAAGATGAATGCGGTTCAAATGGATTCGCCGATGACTTTCGCCGTCAGATACTGCCAGATAGCCGCCCGAACATATCGGCTGATCGTATTGACTGATCTGATAGCCTTTGGGCAGGTCAGGATAAAAATAGTTCTTGCGGTCAAATCGGCAACGCTCATTGATGGTCGAATTGAGCGCCAGCCCCAGCTTCGCGACCATCATCACCGCTTCTCTGTTCAGGCTCGGCAATGCGCCGGGCAAGCCAAGGCAGATCGGGCAAATGTTTTGGTTTGGCTCATCACCGAAGACATTGCGACAGCCACAGAAAACTTTGCTCGCCGTGTTCAGTTGAACGTGAATCTCCAGGCCGATGGTCGGCAGATATTTCATCTCACCGTCCATCTGCCACCACGCCATCACAGCCGAGTTTGGGCATCCTCGCTAGCTCACGGCACATTTTCAACAACAAGGGCTCGTCTGGCGCGCGGCACATCAGTTGCATCCCTATCGGCAATCCGTCATCATCAGTTCCAAACGGCAAAGACACGGCAGGCACTCCGGCAAGATTCGCAAGCACAGTAAACTTATCGGATTGATACATCGCCAGCGGGTCGTTCAGCTTTTCACCCAGCAAAAACGCCGTCTCAGGAGTGGTCGGTGTAGCGATCAGATCAACATTCTGAAGCGTTTTTGTGAAATCCTCATAAATAAGCCGGCGCAATTTCTGAGATTTCAGATAGTACTGATCTAAATATCCTTCAGACAGCACAAAAGTTCCCATCATGATTCGCCTTTTTACTTCAGCGCCAAGAAACTCCTGCCTCGTGTTGCGAATACTCTCTTCAAAATCCGCCCCGCTCGCGCGGTTTCCGTAGCGAATGCCATCAAATCGGGCAAGATTCGACGAGCATTCTGCCGAGGAAATAATCTGATAGACAGCGATGGCATATTCAGAATGTGGCAGAGCACAAGGAATGACTTCCATGCCAAAGCTTTGGCATTCCTTCAAGAATTCCTGGAATTGCTTCTTTACCGCTGGCTGAATTGCAGAGCGGTTCAACTCAACCGGAACTCCGATCCGCACACCCTTCAATGACAAATTCCGGTATTCAAGGTATTCCGGCGGATCTGTGCGCAAACTCGTGCTGTCAAGTGCATCTGCTCCGGCTATAACCGACATCACCCGCGCGATTTCGTCCACATCCCGGCTGAGCACCCCAATCTGATCGAGCGATGAACCGAACGCCACCAGCCCATAGCGAGATACTCTGCCGTAAGCTGGCTTAAAGCCAGTTACTCCACAAAATGATGCCGGTTGGCGCACCGAACCTCCCGTGTCTGACCCCAAAGCAACGCTGGCTAGCCCCGCCGCCACCGCCGCGGCTGAGCCGCCAGAAGACCCTCCAGCTACTCTTGCATTATCATATGGGTTGACAGCGCTTCCGAAGATGCTGGCTTCAGTGGATGACCCCATGGCGAATTCGTCAAGATTGGTCTTGCCGATCACAATCGCTCCTGCCGCCTGAAGTCTTTCCACTGCGGTCGCGGAATACGGGCTCGTGTAGCCCTCAAGAAGGCGTGAAGCGCAAGTCAGAGGCATTCCCTTGACAGCGATGTTGTCTTTAACGGCAACCGCCGACCCCGCCAGAGCAAAATTCTGCCCCTTGCGAATAGCGTTGACGATTTCTCCGGCGTGTCGTTCCGCGCTCTGAAAATCTGTATGTATGAAGGCGTTAAGGTGTGTATTCTGGCGAGTAATCTGGCAACAGTCGCTTAAAAATGATTGCAGGTATTCTGGCGACTGCTTAATGGTTTCCTGTCGAATAAGAAATGATAGGCGTTGCCGTTTCAAAGCACGTTCACTCTGATTTTTCGGTTTCCTTGGGGTCGTTGATTTCCGGCGGCTTCGGTCTTGGAGGAGGAGGCATACGGGGGTTTCTCAGTGT
>CAZAGU010000023.1:0-30487 GCA_964484805.1 uncultured bacterium | reverse complement strand
AAAGGCGAAAAGTGGCAAGTCTTAACGAGAGGGACGCATCGTGGTCTGATTTCCCTTGGGAATCCTCCGTAAAAAAAAATTCATGAGGAACATTATGAATTCCGATTTTGCCGATCAAAAAGTCGGCACGAAAAAAGTGTTAGTTACTGGTGGCGCAGGTTTCATCGGTTGCAATCTGATTCGCTTCATTTTGCGCGAGCGACCGGATTGGAACGTCGTAAATTTCGACGCGCTAACCTACGCCGGAAACCTGGCATCATTGCAGGATGTTGAAAATCATCCGAGCTATTCATTCGTCAAGGGTGACATTACAGACGCGGACGCCGTTTCTGAAGTGATGAAGGATTGCTGGGGCGTGCTCCATCTCGCTGCCGAGTCGCACGTTGACCGGTCAATTCTTGACCCGGGTCCATTTCTCGACACCAATGTCATCGGCACAAAGAATATGCTCAGCGCCGCCATGCACTTGGGCATAAAGCGCTTTGTGCAGGTTTCGACTGATGAAGTCTATGGCAGCCTGTCTATGACCGAGCCAGCTTTCACCGAGCAACATCAGATCGAGCCGAACAGCCCTTATTCCGCCAGTAAAGCTGCCGGCGATCTGTTGGCTCGCGCCTATTGGGTTACGTATCAGTTCCCGGTGGTAGTGACCCGCTGCTCGAATAACTACGGCGCTTATCAGTTCCCGGAGAAATTGATTCCGCTGTTGATTAACAATGCGCTCAATGACAAGAAAATCCCCGTCTATGGCGATGGGATGCAGGTTCGCGACTGGATTTACGTCGAGGATCATTGCCGCGGTCTGGTGAATGCGCTGGAAAGTGGTGTCGCTGGTGAAGTCTATAACATGGGCGGCAATTCTGAGATGCCGAACATCGCGCTCGTCAAGCTCGTCTTGAAAGAACTTGGCAAGCCGGAATCGCTGATCACTTACGTCAAAGATCGCCCAGGGCATGATCGCCGCTACGCAATGGACAGCAACAAAATCAAAGCCGAGCTGAATTGGGAGCCAGAGTACAACTTCGAGCAGGCGATTAAAGAGACGATCAACTGGTTCACGAGTCACACCGATTGGATTCAATCAGTTCTGGCTGGCGACTACCGTGACTACTACGAAAAACAGTACGGCAAACGGTGAGAAATTTCGCCACAAAGTTCGTTGCTCTGTTTGTTTTAGTTGGGTTGGTTTCTTTAGCCAACAGTGCGCCAGTTGGAAGCTCCTATGTGCCAGTGAGCAACGCTGTCTATGGGTATCTTGACCGCTGTGTTGACAAGGGCTTGATTCCCGCGCGGAGTTTGTCGGTGAAGCCTGTTACTCGCGTTCATGTTGCTGAGATGTTACTCAAGGTGGCTTCGCAATATCATAAGATTGACGATAAAATCCTTGAGACAGAGCTCGACTATTTCCTGCGTGAGTATTCTTGGGAAGCATTGTTCTTATCGAAAAAGAGTGGGAGTCGTGCTCGTTCGGTTAGATCGGTGAAATACAGCCCGAGCGATGCCTTGACAAACCCACATCGACGGCTTTTGTCGCATGATTCTGATGAGCAATACTTTGTCCTTGATCCCATTGCCACCATTCGGCGCGATTGGAAGACCGATGACGATGGCTACGATGTCAACCGCCGGTCGTGGGGCTTGAGCTTCTTTGGAGATGTTGACAGCAAACTCGGCTACTATTTCCGTTTTGTCGATCATACTGAGAACGGCAATCCCAACGGCTATTACTCGCGCGATGACCTGCTTGAAGATCATTTTGGCTATGTGGGGCCTTTGCTCGGTGGCGATGAGACCTATTATGACCAGACGGACGTTCACTTCGCCATAAACTGGAATCGTCTGGCTCTGTTTTTTGGCAAAGATCGTCCTGTCTGGGGGCCTGGAGAACAGAATCTGATGCTTGGCTCAAAGGGCCCTTCTTACACGAACTTTCGTGCATCACTGAAGCTGAACAAGCGGTTCAGCTTTCACTATTTGCTGGGGAAATTGCATCCGTGGGAAACTCTTGGCGATACGCTATACACCACGGATCTCGGTTGGACGAGGATTGTGCCATCGGACAAATGGATCGCCGCGCATAGATTTGATTTTAGCGTTGGTAAGGATTTGTCTATCGGGTTGTCAGAAGCGTTGATCTGGGGTGATCGAGGGCTTGATCCCGCCTATCTGATTCCGCTGAATTTTCTCTATTCAGCAGAACATGATGGCGGTGACCTCGATAATGTGATGCTAAACGCGGACATTGCCTATCGCTTCCTGAATAGAGGGAGCATTTATGGATCATTGTTTATCGACGATTTGAATACTTCGACACTTGGCGAAGACAATCCGGGCAATAAATTTGGATTTACTTCAGGAATCCGCCTTAGCGACCTTGAAATTGACGGATTGTATGTTACTGTTGAATATGCCAGATTACAGCCTTTTGTCTATTCCCATTTTTACCCGGTGAATAGATATACTCACTGGACAGCTTCGCTCGGCAGTGATCTGAAGCCAAACTCAGACCAGTGGAATTTCGGCGCGGAATATCGTCCTTTGCGATCCTTGATCTTTGCTTTGAATGTAAGATCAAATCGGCATGGATCAGAGGGTGGCGAAATCGAGGAAGCGATCCCACGCAACAGTCATCTGCAGACGCATTTTCTGTCTGGTGAAGTTACATCATGGACGGAGATCGAAACCCGTGTTGGCTGGGAGTTTTACCCCGGCGCAACAGCGGAGTTTGGTTGGATCAAGGATTCCCGGCGAACATCTGTCCCTGACAGAGCCTATCTGGGATTTAGTTATCGTTATCAATAACGAGATGTTCCTACTATGGAAAAAGAACCGGTTGTACATCTGAATTTTTTTGATTTAGCGCTTCTGCTGGTGAAATGGCGGAAGCTGTTCATTGTGAATTTCCTCATTGTCGTCGCCGTTGCGGTGGTAATGGTGCTTGTGTTGCCCGTCTGGTACACTTCATACTCGGTAATTTTGCCGCCTTCAGGTGGTTCAGGAGGCATCCCTTCGTTTTTGCCTTCCAATCTTAAAGGCGTGGCAGCGGATTTTGGTTTGGATGTGCCAACTGATCAAATCTATCAGTCCATCCTCAATAGCAGATCGCTCAAGGAGAACATAATCGAGCGGTTTGATCTGCGGAATGTTTACGAAATGAGCGACAAAGTCTATGATGAACTGGTCATAGAAACCTTTGCTTCTCATTACGAGGTGGAAACTCGAAAGGATGAGGCGATACGCATCACCATTGAGGATCAATCGCCGAAACGTTCCGCTGAGATGGCGGATGCCTGCGTCGAAGAACTGGATAAGCTTTACCGGAAGATTACTTCTGAGACAGCTCGCAATAATAGGCTGTTCATCGGCAAACGCCTCGGGCAGGCAACAGATTCACTGTCGATTCTGCAGGATAGCCTGATGCGTTTTCAGGAGTCCACGAATGCGGTTTCCCTTTCCGATCAGATGTTTGCCACAATCAATGCCGCCGCCGATATGAAAGCCCGGCAGATTGCAGGCGAAATTCAACTTGATGTACTCAAGAGTAGCTATGGAAGCGAGCACCCGAAAGTCAGTCAACTTGAGCGAACGACTTTCGAGCTGGGAAAACGCTACGAGAAAATCCTGTCAGGCTCAGAGGGTGATTTATTTCTCGGTTTGCAGGATATGCCGCAGATTTCAAGAAAATATGCCGAGTTCGTCCGTCGCGTCCGTGTAAAACAGACCTTGCTTGAGTTCATTTATCCGCAGTACGAGAGCTCGTTGATTCAGGAACAGCGTGAGACCGCAAATGTGCAAATCCTCGATCGGGCGCGGGTTCCAGAGCGGAAAACCCGACCGCCCCGCCGGATTATTGTCATGATTGCTGGCGCTGCCTCGATACTGTTCACGCTAGTGTTAGTTTTAGTTATAGAATACATTCAGACACTGCCACAGAAAAACAATGAAGATTGGCAGAAGGTGCAGAAAATCAGGAAAAATCTCTGGCGAAGGAAGTCCGATTGATTGGCTCCTATAAAAAACTTTGGTCACCAGAGCGAACAGCTTCGATTCCGACTTCAGCGATTATTGCTCTGTTTCTGATTTCTGTGGCGATTCCAATTTTGATCTCGCTCTATCCCGTCAATGCTATGTTGGGAATGATTGGCATCGGGGTGATGGGATTCATTGCTGTGATGATTCTGTTTTTTGATGTGTATAAATTCGCTCTGTTTGCATTTCCGTTCATGTTTCTGGTTCCGTACCATAATGTAACCTTAGGCATGTCAATACTCCTGACAGTTTCTTATGTTTCGGCGAGTTTGCAGTCCGGTCGTATGTCGATCAGTATTCCCCACTTGTTGCCGCTCGCTATATATTTGCTCGCTGGGTTCAATGGCATGACACGGGCTGTGGATCAGTCAATGGGGATGTATCTGTTTCGGTTTAATGTCCTTATTCCCGCGGTGATGTTTGTTGTCTTCTATAATCTTAAGCCAAGTGTAAAAGAGATCAAGACCTTTCTGGCAGTTGTAATGGCGCTTACCAGCCTTGTTGGTTGGCTGAGTTTTGCTCGATATTTTGTTGTGGGTTGGACGCGGGAGATTATTGGTTGGTCATCAAATCCGGCGGCGTTTTTCCTTGGGATGTTAGTGCCAGTGGCATTGTTTTCTCTGTTAGATGCACACCGCAGTCTTGAGAAAGTTTTCTGGTGGATAGTGATAATGGGGATATTTGCCGGAATATTCGTCACCCAGTCCAGAGCGATTTACCTTTCTGTATTCATTGGTGTTGCATTTCTCTCATTTAAGGACAGAAGGGTTTTTCGTGTGGTTGCGCCAATTATTCTGGGTATTTTTCTCATTGCGCCAGTGTTGCTGATTTACCGGATGGCGATGATGTTTGGTGTCAGCGAGGAGGTTGACTGGTCATCGGTGGGACGGGTGCAGATCTGGCTGAATTCCATTACCTTAATCCCGAAGTACTTTCTCACCGGCATGGGCATCGACAGCTTCCGGCATATCTATCCGGCGAATTTTCCCATGGGGTTTATTTCAGCGGAACATCCGCATAATTTTTACCTGAAGATGCTTTTTGAGTATGGCATTTTTGGGCTCGTTTCGTTTCTTTGGCTGGTCGCAGGAATACTAAAACCCGCCCTGATGAGGATTTTTTCAAGAAAGCGTGATATTTCAGATGAAAAAGACAGAATGATAATCGCCTTGACTACCGGAGTGACAACAGCTCTCATTGCCTCGATGGTTGATGCGCCATTTCACCATTCTCGATTGGTGATACTATTGTGGATAATTTTGGCATTTATTGCTGTTTTGACTCGCCCAGAAGTTACCAATCAGGCAGGAGAGTAAGGTGAGGATACTATTTATTGGAGACATACGGCAGTCGTTGGTAAGCCGTTGGGCGCTGTACATGAAGTCAAAAGGGCATGAAATTGAAGTGATTGCGACATCAGGTGGAACGCTGTCTGATATTCCAATCCACACGATTGGTGTCAACTATAGCTCTACTTCAGCGACCATGAAGTACTATCAGCAATATCAGATACAGCATTTTAAAAAGCAGATTACTCGAAAAGGGAAATTTGATATTGTCCATATCCATTGCCCATTTACCGGATGTGAACATTGGGGAGGATGGGTTCATCCGCATACAATCATTTCCTGGTGGCGGAGTAGTGTTCAGATCGGGGAAAATACTGTGTATTCACCCAAATGGACACGGGAAAACTTTGAGCAGGCTGCCGCAGTTTCGGTGCCTTATGCGATGATGTACGAACAAATCAAGAGTGTGGTGGCAGATTCAAAGCATGTTGAGTTAATTCCGACGGGAATTGATATAAAGAAATTTGAGGGGTTTGATCCTCGTTCCTCACGTCGGGAACATTTCGGCTTCTGTTTTGCCCGACCGATTCATCCAAACTGGGGGCCTGATCTGGCGATTGATGCCTTTGCGCGCATTGCCGAAGAATTGCCCCAGGCGGGTTTGATGTTGCTTGGTGAGGGCGAAGAAAAATATGTTGCATTGCTGAAAAATAGAGTTAGTCAGAAGGGATTATATAATCGCGTTTATTTTTCTGGACGTGTAACTGAAGCCGAATATCTGGCAATTCTCAAGAAGAGCCATGTTTTTGTTCATCCCTATCGAGTTGAAGGCTATGCTCTGGGATTGTTAGAAGCTATGGCGGCTGGACTGCCTGCTGTGATTACGGCAGGGGAAGAAATTTCAGATGTCATCATTGAAGAGACAACCGGCTTGACCTTTCCGGCTGAAGATGTGGAAAAGATGGCGGAAAAGATGCTTTATATGGCACAAAACAATGTCCAGCGTCTTCAAATGGGACGAAATGCCAGAGATTTAGTGACCAGCCTTTACAGCTTCGAACTACACGCCGAGAGAATGATTGGGCTTTACAATGAAGTGCAATCCGGCGCTTACGACCAGAAGCGTGGTTGGAAATCATCCATTAAACGAGTTGCTGACTAACAAGGACTAAGCCTGAATGCGGATTAGCTTTTTTACATATCTGGTTTTACTTCTGTCTGTTGTCTTTATTTCACACCAAGTGAATTTACAGTCTGCGGCTGTGTTTTTTACTGCCTTGATTGTCGCCATCATTCTGAGCAAACTGGTCAGTCTTGGGTTGAATTCTGAAAGCCGGCAAACAACGGCGAAGAAAAACGACCAATCGGCAGTTTTGTTTGGGAGCAGGTTGTTTTTCGTCATTTTCTGGGGCGGATTATTTTCCCTGATAGCTTATATAATTCTCCAGCGTTCCAAAGAAATCCTTTGCCCCGGATTCAGCTCAAATATCATTGGCATGATCGCCATGATTATCCTGCCGCTGGCTTTAATGAGTGTTTTCAGCCATCGTCCCGGATCGAAAGGCGCAAGTTCCGTCATCAGTTGGATCGCGGAATTGCTGAGTGGGATAATTTTTGTCGGTGGATTGGTCTATTATGGGCTTTCACATTGGCTATCCACTGAAACAGCGATAGCCTGGTGGGCGAGTGGGCTGTTAGTGGCGGTTCTGTTTTCGGTGGTGATGGCATGGGCAATGAGCGGTAAGAATAAATCCGTTTCTTTGCATATTATCTGGCGGTCTTTATCGGCGGGAACGAACGATTTTCTGCGTGATTTTTTCATCACAACCGGCTATTACATTGGCATTATCGTTGCCTTTCGATTCCTTGAAGCTCCGGAAACTGGGATTTTCATACTGACGATGCTATTTGGTGAGCTGATCTGGCGCTTGCCATTGTCGTTTGCCGGGAAGGCGGATGTCAAGTCAGAGCTGGCGCTCGCCTCTGAGCTTGGCTTGAACCGCTTGTTCAGTTGGGCATTGATTACCACTTGTATTGCTGTTTTAGGTTATCTATCCATCTCCTATGGTTTGCTTAAAGACAGCGCCTTTCAAAGCTGGTATCTGATTTTAATCGTTGTTCCCGGAATGATTGGGTTCTTGTTCACACGCAAGTTGATTAGGATTTTCGCGAATGCAAGAAATAATTTTCTGACGATTGTCGTTGCGGTGTTGATCTTCACTGGGCATTTTGATCTTAGCCTGATAATGCTGTCGAAGTGGGGAGTGATCGGCGTAGCTAGCGCCTTCTCGATAACATTTTTGATTTCAGGTGGATTTTTAATTTTGTTCTACAAGAAAAAAACAAAGTGCGACTGGCGAGATATTTTCAAATTCAGCCTGAAGACCCCAGCGAATGCTCTGCCTGATGAGCGAGGAGCGCTTGTTTGAGCCACGAGCCCGAATCAGTCAGCTTGCTGTACATCACCTACCATGAGAATATCCTGTATAGTGGGATTCTCCGCGGGCAGGTGCAGAAAATGCTTGAGGGATTGCTGGTGCAAAGCGATGGGCTTAAGGCAACTTTGCTATGCTACATCAACCCCTACCAATTCTGGCGTGACCGCGGGAAGTGGCGTGAGCTTAAGCAGACTCTGGCAAATGACAAAGTGAAGCTGATTAAATTGCCGCTACTGTTACCGAGTCGCTGGCACTGGCAATTCTCTGTGCTTTCGCTAATTTTCTGCCTGATTCCGCTGTGGTTCATCCTCAGAGGTGGAAAGTACAACGTAGTTCATTCGCGAAGCTATTTCGCTGGCATGATTGCTCAATGGGCAAAAAAACTGACAGGAGCCCGGCATGTGTTTGATCCACGGGGTCCCTTCGCAGAAGAAGGATTGCAGAGCGGCTTCTGGCATGAAGGCGATTCGACACATAATTTCTGGCTGAAGGTCGAGCGCGAGCTGATGTGCGAGAGCGACGCGGTTGTGGCGGTTACTCCCGATTATAAACGGGCATTCATAGAATTTGGGGCGCGAAAAGTTGTCTTTGTGCCCAATCGCGGCGATGTGAGACACTTTGCCGAGCAATCAAAACAGACGATATTGCCGGAGACACCGGTGATGTTGTTTTTTGGGGGAATGGACGGCGCATGGTATCATCCTTCCCGCGTGGGGCAGTTTTACTTGGCCTTGAAGGCTGATGTTCCTGACTTGAAGCTGAAGCTCATTTCTCGGGCAAATCCGCAAATGGTCGCGGATGGCTTGGGCAAAGTGGGAGTGGCAGAATCAGACTGGACGCTGGAGTCGCGCCTGCCGGAAGAGATGCCGGAGCACATTGCCAGCGGGACATTTGGCTTGATGCTGGGGCTTCGTCCGAGCGGCAACTGGCCTGTGAAGTTTGCAGAATACATGGCTTGCGGAGTGCCCGTGGTTGTCGAAGAACTCGTCGGCAAGCATATTACCGTGCCGGTTGAAAAATGGGGGCTGGGGATCGTCGTTGACATGGACGACGAAGCATCCTTCAAGCAAATCAGCGGTTTGATAAGCGTGCGCACTGAGTACTCGCAACGATGCCGGGAATTTGCCTTGAAACGACTTGACATGAGCCGATCATCAGCGCAATACGCCAGACTGTACCGCCAACTTCTGGAGCTGAAGTGAGCCTGCGCGGATCAGTGGTGATTGTCACCTATAATGCCGCAGACTCGATTTGTGCCTGCCTGAGATCATTGGCGTATGCCGCGCAAGAAGGCTGGCTGAAAGTGATCGTCGTTGACAATGCTTCAACGGATGACACGGTGGCGATTGTGCGGCGTGAGTTTGGCTGGGTGAATTTGGTCGAAGCTGGTGAAAATGGTGGCTTCGGCGCAGGGAACAACATTGGCTTCGGGCACACCGAGGGCGACTGGGTGTTTATCCTGAATCCTGATTCCGAAGTGAAGAGGGGTTGCATTGAGCATCTGGAAGCTCGCATCATGAGCGGGGACAACATTGGCTGTTCAGGCCCACTTGTTATGGATGAACATGAGCGCGCGACGGTTTCATTTTTTCCCTTCACGAACTTGTTCTATAGCGTCTGGTCGGCGGTTGGAGCGTTAAGGCTTGTTCCTGTGAATTATTTTGACGGTAAATGGCGGATAGTCCGTCGAGCTCCGCGTAAGGAAGTGAAGGTTGACCAGCTTCTGGGTGCCGCGATGATGATCCGGCGGGATGTCTGGGAGAGTATTGGCGGATATGACGAGCGATTTTTCCTCTTTTCCGAGGAGGAAGACTACTGCAAGCGCATAATCAATGCTGGTTGGCATGTCGCATTCTGCCCTGAAGCGAGGATGCTTCACATCGGCGCGGGCAGTACACAGAATGTCATGCCGCTGGCGGTCGCTTCAGCAAACTGGAGCCGATATTTATATATGCGGAAGCATTGCTCAGGTTTTGCGGCTGAAATTTCGAGGTATGTCTGGCTGTCCACGCTGTTCATCAGATACATGATAACTGGTGTTCTCCACGCGCCACATGAATGCAAGGAACAGCGACTTGGCTACAGAATGTCGATGAGATCACTATGGAATCGTGGCTGGTTCGAGCGCAACCTCAGACCGCCACGCCACAAACAACAAGATGACAAAATTTGACTGTCAGAGTGACGCACGAGAAAATAAACAGCCTGCTGATAGTGAAGCTCCATGCGCTGGGCGATCTGGTGATAATTTCACCAGCGCTCAAGCGAATCCGAGCGGCATTTCCTGACGCGAAAATTGATCTGTTGACGACAAACTACACGGTGCCAGCGGCGGTGAATAACCCTAACCTTGACAAGCTGATTGTCGTGCCGAATGATCTGTTTTTCAGCCCATCGAGCGGAACTATCCTGCCGACTTTGAAGCTGATCCGGCAGCTTAGATCAAAACACCACAATGCGGCAATTATATTTCACAGGCATCGGGCGATCAGTTCATTTGTACAGGTTGCTGGCATCAGCAAACGATTTTCCTTTGGCGGTGGCGAAACTGCCTTTACCATCCCGCTTGATGAACTTAGGCATAGCGTCTCTACTGCCTGCGATCTTGCCGACCATGCAATATATGGGCTGACGGGGCGGAAAAACCCGCCAGCGAATATTGAAGATTTACGGCTGGAATGGTTTCCAACTGCTGAAGAATCGGCTTTTGCTTCAGATTTCCTCAAGGAAAAGGGGCTGAATTGCGGTGCATTTGTTATATTCTATGCTGGAGGCGGCGAGAGCCCGGGGCATGATGGTCATCATAGACGCTGGAAGATCGAAAATTTTGTGGAACTTGCCCGATTAATTCAGCGAAGGCACAAACTTTCCGTCATTCTGATGGGTGGTGCGAGCGACGTTGAATTATCGGAGGACATAGCTTCCCGATCAGGAGACAGTGTAAGTAATTGGGCTGGAAGGTTTAACATCCGTCAATCCGCTGCAATAACCAGCTTTGCGCGACTGGTCGTTTCCAATGACAGCGGGCCTTTGCATTTCAGCGCTGCGGTTAGTGTGCCTTGTGTCGGTTTGTTTGGCCCCACGGGCTCATATCGTAAGATGCCGCCGGGAGAGCGAAATATTGCAGTGACAGCGGGTTTACCGTGTAGTCCTTGCTACTTTGGTCGTTTTGAGGGCTGTTTGTTTGACACAACAAAATGTATGGAATCGTTGACTGTGGAATCAGTTTTCCAAGCTGTTAATCAGATCATTTCAGACTCCGGGGCGGGACATTGAGGAGTCTGACCTTAATGCTGTTGATTGTCGCCGATGCAGTGGCAACCTCGTTCGCATGGCGGATAAATTTCTTCCTTCGCTTTGAGAGCGGCTGGTTTCCCAACGCCATCCCAGCAGATATGGTGGCGATGAAAGAACCTTTGATCTTTTTGGTTGTCTTCTGGTGGGCAGTAATGACTCTTGCCAGTATGTACAAGACTCCCATATCATTGTCGCGGTTTGACGAGATTGTCCGCAGTTCTAAGGCTGTGTTCTGGGGCGTTCTGGTTCTGTTTCTGATGACTTTTGACCGGGATGCGCCAGTTAGCACGAGCCGGTTTTTCCTATTGACCTACGCTGCGTTTTCTTTCGGGATCATTGTGATCTTCCGGACGGCGATCCGCACCTTGCAGCGTTGGCTGAGAAACCGTGGGTATGGACTTTGGGAAGCGGTGATCGTCGGTTGCTCGGATCAGGGCAAAAAGCTCTATAATCAGCTTTTCTATGATCCGGTCTGGGGTTTTAAGATTCTTGGGTTTATCGACAATAATCGACCGGAAAACGAAGATGAAAAATACCCGTTCATTGGCTCAGTTGACGATCTGCCAGACTTAATCCAAAGTCGGCGGGTGGATTGGGTGATTGTCGCGCCGAAGAATCAATCGGAAGGCGATCTGCTGGAGGTCTTTGACCGATGTGCGCAATATCGCGTGCGGCTGATGATTGTTGCCAGTTACTACGAAATGGTGATGGGGTTGGTTCGTTCGGTTGAGATACATGGCATGCCTCTGGTTGAAGTGGCGGCGCAGCATGTGTCGCTGATAATGCAGGTAGTGAAGCGAGTTCTGGATATCATAGCGTCGATAATCTGGATGGCGTTTTTGACTGTGCTGACACCGATCATCGCGACGGCGATTAAGCTGAACAGCCGGGGGCCAATCTTTTACCGTCAGACACGGGTAGGCCGCAACGGCAAGGAATTTACGCTGTACAAATTCCGCTCAATGGTGCAGGATGCCGAGAAAAAGAGCGGAGCGGTCTGGGCAAAGAAAGACGACCCGCGCATCACCAAAGTTGGTAGATTATTACGGAAAACCCACTTGGATGAGATTCCGCAGTTTTACAACGTGCTGAAGGGCGATATGTCGCTGGTGGGGCCCAGGCCGGAACGCAAGAAATTTGTGGATGAGTTTACGAAATTGATTCCGCTCTATCAGCGGCGGATGTGCATCCGGCCGGGCCTAACTGGCTGGGCACAAGTTAGGCACAAATACGACGAGACGCTTGACGATGTGCGTGAGAAAACCGGTTACGACCTGTTTTACATCAATCATATCTCAATCGCTCTGGATTTACGGATTATCCTTTTAACTTTCAATAAAGTTTTCAGAGGCGAAGGACAGTAAAATGCATGATATAAGATACATTCGACAGAATCCTGATGATTTTAAGAAGGCGATGACTCGGCGCGGTCTGGATGTGGATGTGAATGAAATCCTGAACATGGACGACGAAAAACGCAATCTGACCACAAAGCTGGACAACATGCGCCGCGAGCGTAATGAAGTGTCCAAGCAGATTGGAATGAAACGCAAAGCTGGTGAAAAATCCGATGATCTTGAAACAGCAATGCGCGAGCTTGGTCAGGAAGTCAAAGCTGGCGAAGAGCGCGAGCGACAGCTTGATGCAGATACCCGGCTGTGGCTTCAGAAATTGCCGAATATTCCTGCCGATTCCACGCCGGAAGGTCTGACTGAGAAGGAAAATGTCGTCGAGCGTTTCTGGGGAGAAATGCCCGAATATGACTTTGAAGTGAAAAGCCATCTTGATGTGGCTGAACGACTGGGCATTCTCGACTTTCAGCGCGGCGGAAAAATCACAGGTTCCGGATTTCCCGTCTGGTCTGGGGCTGGCGCGCGGCTGGAACGAGCGCTGATAAATTTCATGCTCCACGTTCAGACCAGAGAGCACGGCTACCGCGAGATGATGACACCGTTTCTGGCGAACCGCGAGAGTATGCTGGGGTCGGGTCAGATTCCTAAGCTCGAAGATGATATGTATTGTTGTGAGCGCGACGACCTGTTCCTGATCCCCACTTCCGAAGTTGCCTTAGTAAATATGCACCGCGGGGAGATACTGAAAGAGGATCAACTGCCGATCAAATACGTCGCGTACTCACCCTGTTTTCGCCGTGAAGGTGGGTCTTACGGGCAGATGACGCGCGGATTCCTGCGGACGCATCAGTTTAACAAGGTTGAGATGGTCAGGTTTGAACATCCCGACAATTCTGAGGCGGTATGGCTGGAAATGACTGGTCATGCGGAAGAGATTATCCGGCGGTTGGACTTGCATTATCGCGTCGTTCACCTCTGCGCTGGTGATATAAGCTTCAACGCCGCGGAATGCTATGATCTGGAAGTTTACGCGCCAGCGGATGGTGGAAAGTGGCTGGAAGTGTCGTCGATTACCAACTGCCGGGATTTTCAGGCTCGTCGTGCTAACATCCGCTTCAAACCAAAAGGTGGCAAGGCGCAGTATCCGCATATTCTCAATGGTTCTGGACTCGCCACATCAAGGATAATGGTGGCGTTGCTTGAGACATACCAGACTGAAGAAGGCTCAGTGATTATTCCGCCGGTTCTGCGTCCGTTCATGGATGGCGAGACCGTTATCACTGGCAAGGACAAGGGAAAATAGTTTGAAAATTGTTATCGTTGGAGCGGGAACGGTCGGGCGACATCTGGCGAAAACGCTATCTTGGCGCGAGCATGAGGTGTCGGTCATTGATCACAATCCTGATCTTGTTGACAGGGCGCGGAACACGCTCGATGTCCTGGCAATTAGAGGTCAGGGAACATCCATACGCACGTTGATGGATGCAGGTGTCGAGTCCGCTGATCTTCTGATTGCCGTCACTTCTGTGGATGAAGTGAACATCGTTGCTTGTATGCTGGCGCAACAGATGGGCGCGAAGAAGCGGATTGCCCGTGTGCGGAGTCAGGAGTATTCCAAGCCGAATATTCCGGTTAAACTCTCGGATGTTGGGATAGATCAGATTATTCACCCTGAGCTTGAAGCGGCTCATGAAGTAGTCAAGATGATCCGCTACCAGAACGCCATTGATGTTGTCGAATGCTCAGGTGGTCGGATGATGCTGGTGGGTTTGAATGTTCAGGATCATTCTCAAGTCATTGGAACAAAGCTGAAAGATGTTACTCCCCAATTCCCGAATATTTCTGTGCGGGTTGTGGCATTGCTGCGTCGCGGGAAAACTATCATCCCCTCTGGTGATGACAGCATCATGCCGGGTGATCTGATCTACACGATGTGCCCGGCAAACCAGCTGAACCAATTGTTTGAAATACTAGGCAAATCCAACGAGAACTCAAACGATATTATGCTTTTGGGTGGAGGTCTGGTTGGCAGACTGGTGGCGCATGAATTGGAGCAGGATAAAAAACTGAACATCAAGCTGATCGAGAGTGACATCAAACGGTCGGAAATCGCCGCGCAGGAGTTGAACAACACTATGGTCGTTCGCGGTGGCGAAGAGCTTGATATTGATATGATGGCGATAGAAGGCATTGAAGATATGGGAGTGTTTGCGGCACTTAGCGATGACAACGAAAACAACATCGTAACCAGTTTGTTTGCACGGCATTTGCGGGTGAAACGGACGATTACTTTGATTAAAAAGCCTGAATATATGGCGATTGCCCGTTCAATTGGTTTGGATGCGGCGGTAAATGAGCTTATCCTGACCTCAGATGCTATTTTGAAACATCTGATAGGTCAGAAAATTATGGCGGTTTCAACACTTCGAGGAATCAACGCGGACATTGTTGAGTTTTCAGTCGGGCAGAATGCCAAGGTGGTTGGCAAACGTCTGATGGATTTGAAATTTCCCCGTCAATCTCTGGTTGGCGCTATTGAGCACGATGGTGATGTGAGCGTTGCTGTTGGAAGTTCTGTTATCCACGGAGGCGACAGAGTGGTTGTGTTCAGCATGACGGAAGCTGTTCCTAAACTGGACAAAATGTTTGCCTGATCTTACAGGCAAACATTTTTAAGATAAATCATGATTAATTATCGCACTATCATTTCCGTTCTGGGGTTGATGAATCTCTTCGTGGCAGCGATGATGTGCTTTCCGCTTGTTGTCAGTCTGTTTTATGCTGACGGCGATACATCGGCGTTAGCTATTTCCGTCGCAATTACAGCCCTCGCCGGAATCGTCATGTATTTGCTGGGTCATCGTGAGAATGATATACGGCTGCGTGAAGGATTCGCAATCGCGACCTTTGGTTGGCTGGGGATGGGCTTTGCTGGGGCATTGCCTTTTATTATTTCTGGGGCGATTCCATCCTTCACTGATGCTTTTTTTGAGTCTGTGTCCGGTTTTACCACCACTGGGGCTTCGATTCTTGGTGGCGCTATAAAAATCGAGTCGCTTCCGCATGGCATTCTGTTCTGGCGGAGTTTGACGCACTGGATCGGCGGGATGGGGATTATCCTGCTCTCTCTGGCGATATTGCCATTGTTAAAGGTCGGTGGGATGCAGCTTTTCAACGCTGAATTCCCAGGACCCGTGAAGAATAAACTTACGCCGCGAATTAAAGACACAGCAGAAATACTTTGGGGCGTGTACGTTCTCATCAGTGCGGTGGAATTTGCTATGCTCCTGGGTGGGGGAATGACAGCGTTCGATGCTGCTTGTCATACTTTTGGCACGATGGCGACTGGCGGATTTTCCACGCATAATGAAAGTATTGCCTTTTTCCAGAGTAGATACATTCATTATGTTATTATATTTTTTATGTTTGTGGCTGGCACAAACTTCACGTTGCACTTTAGGGCGTTGCGGGGGAAGCCGGGAATGTATTGGAAGAGCCCGGAATTTCGAGTTTACTTATTTCTGGTGTTGAGTTTCACTGCCATTATCACAGTTAACAACCTGTTTCAGGGAACATTCAACAGTTTTGAGGAGACTTTCCGGCAGTCCTTATTCCATTGTGTTTCAATTCTGACAACCACCGGTTTTGGAGCGACAGACTGGGAGCTATGGAGCACGATGACGCAGGTGCTGATGGTCATACTGATGGTAGTTGGCGGTATGGCAGGATCAACTGCGGGTGGTGTGAAAGTCATTCGGGTGCAGATCATGTTCAGCCAGATAATGATCGAACTTAAGCGCCTGATTCATCCTCATGCCGTGTTGCCACTGCGAATTGGCGAGGATGTCATTGATAACGCCATCGTTCGCAATGTAATGGCGCTATTGCTGGCATTCGGAGTTGTGCTGATTTTTTCAACCACGTTACTCACTGGAATGGGGCTCGACCTGCCGACGGGATTTGGCGCATCCATTGCCTGTTTGTCGAACATTGGCCCCGGACTGGGAGATGTTGGCGCGGTGGATAACTACGGACATCTCATTGCCCCGGCGAAGTGGCTTCTGATAATGCTGATGATTCTGGGCAGGCTTGAATTATTCACTGTCATTGTGATGTTCAGCCGGCATTTTTGGCGGAAGTAACGATTTTTCAACCCGATTAACGAATACAGAGAAACATGAGCGAGACAGCAAATTATTCAGCAGGACCTCTGCTTGAGGTGAAGAAGCTGAAAAAGTATTTTCCCATTCGCAAAGGCTTGCTGGGCAAGGTCAGCAACTACGTTCGAGCGGTTGATGATGTCAGCTTCTCGATAGCTTCGGGCAAGACATTGGGGCTAGTTGGAGAGTCGGGCTGTGGTAAAACCACAACGGGGCGGTCTATCATTCGTTTGATTGAGCCGAGCGGCGGCGAAGTGCTTTTCAAGGGAGTCAACGCCATTGATCTGAAAGGCGAGGGACTCCGCGAATTCAGACGCAACGCCCAGATCGTCTTCCAAGACCCATATAGCTCGCTCAATCCCCGTATGACTATCGGTGGAATGATCGGCGAGATTTTGCGCTTTCATAAAATTGTTCCTCGCAACCAGATTATCGACAAGACAGCGGATATTCTCCAGAAGGTAGGGCTGTCGCCGAAGTACATTAACCGCTATCCTCATGAATTCTCAGGCGGTCAGCGCCAGCGCATCGGCATAGCCAGGGCGTTGTCAGTTGAGCCGGAGTTCATTGTTCTCGACGAACCTGTCTCAGCGCTGGATGTTTCGATTCAGGCGCAGATCCTAAATCTTCTGATTGACCTGCGCACCCACATGAATTTGACATACCTTTTTATAGCTCATGATTTGTCGGTGGTCGAGCATATTTCAGATCAGATCGGCGTGATGTACCTTGGGCGAATCGTTGAGTCTGGATCGGCGCAGGATATTATTAACAATCCGCTGCATCCATACACGGTTGCTCTGTTGGAGGCAGTGCCACATCCTGATCCTGACTTGAGGCGCGACCGCGAGCTTCTGACTGGCGATGTTCCCAGCCCGGCGAACCCGCCAGCGGGCTGTCATTTTCATCCTCGATGCCCCAAGGCAACAGCAGAATGTTCCGCCTGGCAATACAAACTGACAGATAAAGGCAATGGCAGGAAAACGGCATGTTTGCTGTACGAGTAAATTCGGGTCATAATCCATGATGCGACTGATACCACGCTGGTTGAGGGATAACTTCAAGGTAAAATTCGGCATGTTTCTGCTTGCCGCGCTCTTGTGGTTTTTGGTTGTTACCGAGAAGAAGTACGAGTACACAATGCAGCTTCCTCTGGTGCCGACGAACATCATGGATGGGAAGATGATAACCAGTCCCTATCCTCGCATGACGCTGGTGAAGTTTCAGGCAACGGGCAAAGAGCTTTTACGGATGCTATTCATCAACAAACCCGAACTTCACGCAAACATGTCAACCATCAAGGAATACTATAAATACTCCATCAAACTTGACATGATTGTTATGCAGGGGGGAATTGTTGCCGAACCGCTGGAGATAGTTTTTCCTGACTCAGTTCTGTTTGTTTTGGACGACAAACTTGAGCAGGAAGTGCCGATAGTGTCTAGGCTCACAGTTCAACCTGCCGCAGGTTACATCTTTTCAAATCCCATTGAATTTGAACCGAAGACTGTGAAGATGATTGGTCCTCGGAAAACTTTGAGCACATTGATGAGCGTTCAGACGGATACGTTGCGATTATCTGATTTGAAGCGGAACACACGAGTTGAGATAAATCTCAAGTTGCCGCGCGAGTTTGGTGTCACTCTTCAACCAGAGAAGGTCAATGCAATAATCTCAGTTGAGCGGTTAGGTGAACGAAAGATGATCGGTTTGCCGATTGAAGCGCGAAATGTTCCGGTTGACCGGGCGATTATGCTTGAGCCGGGGATGATTGATGTTACGATCAGTGGCGGGGTGTCAAAGCTGTCCGATCTTGAAATGTCAGACGTTAAAGTCTGGGTTGACTACAAAAGCTATCAACCACGTCGGTCAAAGAAAATAAGTGTTCTGGTCGATGTGGATGACAATTTGGAAGTCATTGATTTTACACCTCATGAAGTGCGATTAATAGTCAGGGTGAAATGAGCAAACCGACCATAATTCTTGGAATAGAAACATCCTGTGATGAAACAGGAACGGCGATTGTAGTCGATGGTGTTAGCGTCGCTGAGTGCACCACAACTCAGACTTTGCATCAGAAATATGGCGGTGTGGTTCCTGAGCTTGCTTCCCGCGCCCATGAGAAATTGCTCGCCGAGAGTGTCCGACTGGCGCTTACGGAAGCTAATCTAAAACTTACCGATCTTTCAGCGATTGCCGCGACCATTGGCCCCGGTCTGGCTGGAGCGCTTCTGGTTGGTGCGTCTTACGCCAAAGGCTTGGCGCAGGCTGTTGGTGTGCCGTTCATCGGCGTGAACCACATTGAAGGCCATCTCTGGGCGGCGGAGCTTGAAGGGAATATTATCCCGACACCCTTTCTGGCGATGATTGTGTCTGGCGGGCATACATTGCTGATCCGGGTTGATGGCTTCGGAAAATATACCAAACTTGGCTCGACCCGTGATGATGCGGCAGGGGAGTTGTTTGATAAAACCGGCAGAATGATGGGCATTTCATTTCCTGCTGGCGAAACACTTGACCAAATGGCTCTGGAGCCAGATATTGAACCAGTGCGTTTTCCGCGAGCAAGGTTGAAAGATGAAAGCCTCAACTTCAGCTTCAGCGGACTGAAAACCGCGGTGCTCTATCACTTGCGGAGCAACTTCTCGCGTGGTGAAGACGGCTTCGAACTGAGTGACGACGAGCGGAAGCAGATCGCCAAGGGAATGCTGGACGCTGTTGCCGATATGCTTGTTTCCAACATGGCACGCGCGCTGGCTAACCACGAGTATAAAGCTATTCTGGTTGGCGGTGGAGTGTCAGCGAGCCAGTTTTTGCGCCGACGCTGGAAGGCTCTTGCGGCTGAATACTCCCTGCCATTGTTTATTCCTTCACCATCACATTGCGCCGATAACGGTTCGATGATTGCCAATATCGGCTACCACAAATTCCTTTCAGGTGAATTTACCGCGCTGGACTGCTCGATTTACCCATCGCTTTCTCTGTGTGGAGATTAACAGCATGGGTTTAGATCAGACGACGCTCCACCTCACTGCTAACTTCCAAATTTACATAGTTGTAATAGCCATCGTACTGGCAGGCGCGTTCTCGGCATGGACGTACTACAGAACGCTCCCGCCATCGCCGCTGGTGAAGCGGATTGTGCTCTGGTTTTTGCGAACGAGCGCGATAAGCTGTGGCATCATCCTGCTGGCGCAACCAGCTCTGGAAGTAAACCGCCAGCGAACTAAACCAGCGCGAATCGACATTCTGGTCGATCAGTCTGCCAGCATGTCGATCACTCAAGGCGATGTTGACCGGGTTGCCGCTTTGAAGACACTTTCCGCCAGTGATGGCATTGGCAAGCTGGCTGTGGATTACCGGCTGAGATATTATTCATTCGCTGACAGTATCCTCGCTGAAAATAGAAGCTGGGATGAATTGCTGAGCAAGCCGCCTGAAGGCGTGGGTACAAACATATCGCGCGCTTGGATGGAGTCCGCAGAAAAGAACAGCCTCGCCCCGCCTCAAGCCTATCTTATCATCTCCGACGGAGCAAACAACAGCGGTTCCGATCCATCTCGCATGGCACAACGCTTGAAAATGCCCATCTACACTATTGGCATTGGATCAGACAAACCCTTCCGCGATCTGATGGTATTGCAAGCCTTGTCGAACCGGACGGTTTACCAAGGCAGCATCGTGCCGGTCGAGGTGAAATACCGGATACTGGGGTGCAAAGGCGAGAGCGTGTCCGTGTCGATATCTGGCTCCGACGGGGTTGTGATCGACCGGCAGACGATTGTGGTGTCATCGGATTTTATTGATGGCGAAGCGGAGTTTGATATACCCATCGAGAAGTCAGGCAGACAACGCTTCAAAGCTCAAATTTCCACGCTGGAAGGCGAAATATCCACAGCCAATAACTCGCGCAGTTTCTTCCTTGATGTACTTGGCAGAAGGATGCGCGTACTGTTGATCGCTGGCTTGCCCGATAATTCGCTGGGCGATCTTGTACGACGGTTGTCTGACGATGACCGGATTGAGCTCATTCAGCGCACTTCCAACAAGCGCGGTTTTTACGAGGGTGGCTACCCCAATCAGGATGAACTGAAGGATGTGGATGTTGTTCTGTTCCATCATTTCCCAACGGCTTACACTAACAGCGTTAAATTTGATGCCTTTGTTAATGATCTGAATGCGCTCGAACTTCCGGTTGGATTTTTCGACGGCGCGGACATTGCTGTCCGGAAATTTGGCGACTTGTCTGGCATTCTTCCGGTCAAGCCAAATCCTCGCCGACCTAAACTGGCTTGGGGCAAGGTCGTTCCACTCCAGCGACACGCCATCATCACGCCCACCGAAGAGGTCGAGACCGTTTCCAACTGGGGAACCCTCCCGCCGTTGCGTTTTTCACCGGGCAAATATGAAGTGTCGCCAGATGCTGTGGCAGTGGCTGGATTTCAGTTTGCTGACGGACGCGGCTCAACTCCGGCGATTGTTATTTCCGAACGGGGCGGCAGAAAATCGCTGGCGGTGATGGCTCAGGATTTATGGCGCTGGGGGCTTGACAAGCCCGGTGATGAGGGCGAGATTGAGCCGTTGTTGCAACGCATGATGCGCTGGCTGGCGGTGCGAAAGACTGGCAAGCAGGTTGAGATTCAGTTTGAGAAAGAGATTTACTCCAACCATGAGACGGTGCGATTTACAGCTTTTGTGCAGAATGAGAATTATGAACCGCTCGATGGCGCGGTAGTTGGCGCAGAAATTATACAGGATGGGAAAGTCGGTAGCCAAATTACAATGGAAGGGCAAGGGGGAGGACGTTATGTTGCCAGCTTCCAACCGTGGCGCGAAGGGGATTATAATATTCATGTCGTTGCCGACGTAAATCAACAACGCATTGGTGAGAGAACGGCCAAAGTTGCAGTCGAAGCGTTCAATATTGAGCTTCTGGATGCTGTCTATAACAGGGGATTGTTGCAGATGATTTCAGATGTTTCGGGTGGCGCTTTTGTCGATTTTACAGCGGCGGATTCGATGCTGGGCGCGATCAATCTTCCGGCAATTGAAACATCGGAATCCCAAAAGTATGAGACCAGAGGGAAATGGTGGCTGTTGGCGGTGATAATTGGGTTGCTGTCGGTTGAATGGTTCATCCGCTTGAGATCGGGGATGCTGTAATGGTTAAGTCTGACCTGTTGATTGTCGGCGGAGGCTGGGCAGGGCTTGCCGCAGCGACCTACGCCCTCAGATGCGGAAATAGCGTCACGTTGCTGGAGAGAGCCAGTCAGCTTGGCGGGCGTTGCTTTTCACTGCATGACACCGTGCATGACCGATGGTATGACAACGGCATGCATCTGTTGGTCAAAGCCTACACTGCCACAGAAAGACTGCTGGCAATCTGGGGTGTGAAGGACGGTATAGACTATCATCGCGGCTCAGTGATCGTCTGGGTGAAACCTGGAGGCGAGCTCCATAAGCTCAGGTTGTCTGGCGGTGTGGTTGCCAATGCGCTGAGCTTAATGAGCTTCGGCGGCATGAGCGTTTCGCATCGGTTGAAATCCGCGCGAGTCGCTTTGGCAATGAAGAATGCCAAGCTAACACCTGACCATGATAATGAAACCGTTAGTGATTTTCTGAGTCGGTATGGATTGCAGGCTGGTGATGCTGGTGGTTTGTGGGATGCTCTCAGTGTGGCGGTTCTGAACAGCTCTCCACATGTTGCTAGTGTGAAAACGCTGATTAATTCCGTGAAAGCAGGCCTGTTAGTGGGCGGGGAAAATGGTCGCTTAGGGTTGCCGAGAAAGCCAATTCAGGAACTGCTGGCTAAACCCGCTTTGGATTATCTGACTAAGAATGGAGTTGAAATACTGTTGCGCCATACTGCAACTGGATTGCAGATCAGTAATAGAGGAGAAATTGAAGGCGTTCTCGTAGGTGAAAAGCTTCACCGAGCGAGGAAGATTCTGCTTGCACTTCCCCCCTGGGATATTTTACGCTTTGTTGATGAGCCCGATGCTGTGCTTGGTGGTTTAGATTTGTGGGAAACATCTCCGATAACTTCTATTGACCTGATTTTCAACAAACCTGTCATCGGGTCTCGACCGATATATTTTGAAGGTGGATTTGTTCATTGGCTGTTCGGAGTGGGGGATGATGAAGGAGGCAGGCATCAGGAGGTCAGTTGCATTATAAGCCACTCGGTAGAATTGACTGGTATGACCTCTGAACAGATTGTTGACACCTGCATAAATGAGATGGAGCGGCGGTTGCCAAACGTGAGGGATGCGCTGGTTATTTATTCTAAGGTGATTAAGTCTCCTCATGCCACATCGTTGCTAAAGCCGGGAATGGAAAGATTACGACCGGGTGGTCTAACGAACATTACGAATTTGTTTGTCGCGGGCGACTGGTGTGCGACAGGCTTGCCGATTACAATTGAAAGCGCGGTGCGGTCGGGGAAAACAGCGCTTAACTTAGCATTTAATGTCTGATGAATTTATAAAGGAGGCGGTTGATCCATGCGGAAAACAAAGCAGGAAAAACTGGCTGAACTGACTCGCTTGAAGGCGGAGGCGTTGGTTGGTGGTGGCGAAAAACGCATCGCCACTCAGCACACTAAAGGAAAACTGACAGCGCGTGAGCGCATTGACTTGTTGTTGGATGCCAACAGCTTCACAGAAATTGATATGCTGGTGCGGCATAGATCACATGATTTTGGGCTGGAAAAGAATCGACCCGCCGGAGATGGGGTTGTAACCGGCTATGGGAAGATTGACGGCAGACTGGTGTTTGTCTTCTCACAGGATTTCACCGTTATGGGTGGTTCGCTTGCCGAGGCGCATGGAGCGAAAATTTGCAAGATCATGGAAATGGCGATGAAAGTCGGCGCGCCTGTGATTGGCCTCAATGATTCTGGCGGTGCTCGTGTTCAGGAAGGCGTGGTCTCACTGGGTGCTTACGCGGATATTTTCCTGCGCAATACATTGGCATCGGGGGTTGTGCCGCAAATTTCTGCTATATTGGGACCCTGCGCTGGCGGGGCGGTCTATTCGCCAGCAATTACTGATTTTATTTTCATGACTCGTGGAACGAGCTACATGTTTGTGACTGGTCCCAAGGTCGTGAAAACTGTCACCCATGAGGAAGTAAGCTCAGAGGAGCTAGGCGGCGCAGATTCTCACGCAAACAAGAGCGGCGTGGCGCATTTTGCCGAAGACAGCGAAGCCAAAGTCTTTGAAGGCATTAAGAAGCTGATGACCTTCATCCCGTCAAACAATGTTGACGAACCACCCACAAGGGCGACTGAAGACCCTTCCGACCGTTGTGACCCGGAACTGAACGATATAGTGCCGGACAATCCAAACAAGCCTTATGACATCAAGGATGTTATTGCGAGAGTGGTGGATGATGGCGAATTCTTTGAAGTACACAAGGACTGGGCGCCGAGTATTGTTGTGGGGTTTGCCCATCTCGGTGGCCGTTCAATCGGCATCATCGCCAATCAACCGGCTGTTCTTGCTGGTGTTCTGAATATAAATTCATCACGCAAAGGGGCGCGCTTCATCCGCTTCTGCGATGCTTTTAACATTCCCATTCTGACCTTCGAAGATGTGCCCGGTTTCCTGCCCGGAACAGATCAGGAATGGCGCGGGATAATTCTCAATGGCGCAAAATTATTATATGCCTATTGTGAAGCCACTGTGCCGAAAGTAACGGTGATAACCCGCAAAGCTTATGGCGGGGCGTATGATGTGATGAACTCCAAGCATATCCGCGGCGACGTGAATCTTGCATGGCCATCGGCTGAAATTGCTGTGATGGGCGCTAAGGGCGCTGTGGAGATTATTTTCGCCAGACAGATTGCCAATGCAGACAATCAGGAAGAAGTAGCCGCTGAATTTGAGCAGGAATTCACAGATAAATTTGCCAATCCATATATTGCCGCCGAGCGAGGTTATGTGGATGATGTGATCGAGCCGCATTTGACGAGGCCAAAATTGATAGATGCTTTCGAGATGTTGCAGAATAAAGTTGACCGAAATCCTCGTAAAAGGCACGGCAATATTCCTTTGTAGATAATAATCTCGGCAAGGGTGCAAACAATTGCCAGAATGTTGCGTCTCTCGTTATGGGAAGGTTAATTTTGTAGTCGCGATGTGTGACGCAAATTGCCACGCCTATCCTTGACATTCCAAACAGTAAGTTGTTTTTTTTAACACGATAGCTAATGTCTTTTAGTAATACTTTTACGCAACCAATCATCAAGGCAGAATATCAGGAGCGTAAAGGCGGCAAAGTCGTTTGCACGTTATGCCCGCACTTTTGTGAATTGGAAAATGGTCACGCAGGGGTGTGCGGAGGCAGAGCCGTAATTGATGGTAATCTTATTGCCACCAACTACGGACAGATTGCTTCTCTGTATCTTGATCCGATTGAGAAAAAACCACTGTATCATTTTTACCCCGGCAGTGAAATTCTTTCAGTGGGTCCGAACGGGTGCAATCTAAAATGCAAATGGTGCCAGAATCATGTTGCAAATGAAGCGGTTTCTCCTTCACGCCTGATAATGCCTGAAGTGCTTGCCGATATGGTTGATGCCCTCGACGGAATTGGCATTGCTTATACTTACGGCGAGCCCTTAGTTTGGTTTGAATACGCCCGGGATGTAGGGCGCATTCTCCATGAACGTGGCTTGGTTAATGTGTTTGTGTCCAATGGCTACATAAATGAACCACCGCTTCGTGAGCTTTTACCGTTCACCGATGCTTTTAATATAGATTTGAAGAGCAACGAAGATTACTGCTACAGGCATTTCTGTGGTGGCAAGCTGGAAGACGTTGAGCGGACGATCAAGATTGTCGTTGACGAGGGCAAGCACCTTGAACTGACCCACCTGATGGTAACCGGTTTGGCGACAGACTTAAGCAAGCTCGAGAAGCTGGTCAAGTGGATAGCAAATCTCAGCCCTGCGATTCCCTTGCATCTTAATCGCTACTTTCCAGCCAACACATACACTGAACCACCTACCGATATGGCGCTGATGCGAAGAGGCTATGATGTCGCACGGGAGCATCTCGATTTTGTCTATATGGGGAATGTGTGGACGGAAGAGCATCAGGATAGCGTCTGTCCATCCTGTGGCCATACCTTGGTTGAGCGACATGCTGGAGAAGTCAAAATTGTTGGACTTGATAAGAATCTATGTCGTGGTTGTGGCAAAGAACTCAATTTCATCGCATCATAAACAGATTTTCCCAAGTTTAAAAAAGCCCATGAAAATGGGTTTTTTTTTCGATGACAGCGACGTATTAGAGCAGGTAGGTCTGTCCAAGAATGTCGAGAATGCTCGAAGCACGTCGTACCGGCGAAAGCCGATATCCAGATTGAGAGTTTATATGTTCAACCACCAAGCTCACAAAGAACACAAAGAAATGCCAAGTCAGTAATGATGGCTGAATGACGAAACAGCGGACAAAGTCCGCTGTCATTCCAGCGAAGGCTGGTCATTGGCTTGCCACTGTTCACCTCTGGTGAATAGAATCCAATGCTTTGAGAGTCTTTTTTTTATCTGTTAAATTTGTATAATCTGTTGTGAATATAGGATATGTCATTTAAACTCTCAATCTGGATTCCCAATCAAGTTGGGAATGAGGAGAAAAAAGAGGGATGGAAGCCCTGGATCCCTGCCTTCACTGGCTTGACAGCGTTTAGAGTTTTAGGCGCATTATTCTCTCAGAATGGCAAGGATGAGTACAATCATTCAAGAAACACGATATTAACAAAGTGTTAATTATTAAATTTGTTTGCTGTTACGCCAATTCTTGTTGATTTGGCGGTCAAAAAGAGATATATTCGTAGTTTTAAAATCAGGCAGAAATGTATTCTACAAAACAACACAAAGATGAAATGCGCATTAAAGGGCATGTAACGAACTTCCTTCCCAGAAAAGGCTTTGGGTTTGTGACGGGTGAGGATGGGGTGCAGGTATTCATTCATTTCAGCGATATTCGCGGGAAAGCTTTTCGCACGCTCGTCGAGGGCGAAGAGGTGGAATACTCTGTAACCAAAGGGCCCAAAGGCTTGCAGGCTGTGGACTTAGTTAGATTAGATCCTCCGGATGTTGTTGATGTCAATCCCATTATCCCCGATAGTAAAACCTGGTAAATCGAAATTAGGCGATTGCATGAACAGAACAATTCGCTGGATAGTCGTGGGCGCACTGTTAGTTGCGCTTGTCATCGTGCTTTTAACGAGCAACAGCAGTCGGTTCAAGAAAGAAACTCCACCATTGATGCCGGATTCTACCGTTCTGGATATTTCCATTCCAGTTAGTGGCACTGTGGTTGATTATGCTGATTTTGAGCATATACTGAGCGTGACGGGCGTTATGACAGCTCGGCACCGCAGTATGCTTAGCTCGGAGACTGGCGGGCGTGTGATGCGCTGGCTGGCGGAAGTTGGGCAGTCGCTGGACGAAGGCGAGGCAATTTTGGAGCTTGATTCGGAACTGGCAGGGCTGAACCTTAGGCAGGCGGAAGCGCAGCTCGTTTCCGCGCAGACTGCTTGCGAGAAACAGCGTCGGGATATGGTGAAATTCCAACGACTTCTCGATGAAGGAAACATGTCGCATAATGACTTTGAAGCCGCGGAGCTTGGGTTGCACAATGCTGAAGCCGGGTTGGCTGGAGCTGAAGCTGCGGTCGGAATGGCGAAGCGAACTTTCCGCGAGACGACTGTGCGAATGCCTTACAATGGCGTGCTGGCTTCAAAGATGGTGGAAGTGGCTCAGAATATTGCGCCGGGAACTCCGGTTGGTGAAGTAGTTCAATGCAATCCTATATGCCTGAATGTTGGTGTATCGGAGGACGACATTGTGCAATTGCGCAAGGGTATGAATGTCCGAGTGCAGACAACGGGTTGGAAGGATCGGTTTTTTGATGGCAAAGTCCATGCGGTTGGAGTTGCGGCGGGGCTGGCGAATCGGCTGTTTCCGGTGGAAATTCGCCTGAAGAACCATGACAGGGAATTACTGGCGGGGATGTCTGCCCATGCGGAAATTGTTGTCAGGAAGTACACCAACGTCGTGTCAATTCCGCGTGATGTAATCACAACCGATCTGAATCGATCCTACGTATTTATCGCTGATGCTGGACGCGCAAAGAAGATTGAAGTAACTATAGATCAAATGAGCGGTGGCAATGCGCTGATAAGCGGTGGCTTGAATGTTGGTAATACTTTGATTGTCATCGGATTTGGCAGTTTGAAGAATGATCAGAAGATTGAATTGTCGCTGGACAAGTAATCCACACCGTCAAACCTTCTGCGAAAAGGACATCATTTGAAGAAGTTAATCGAATATTCTGTCAAAAATCCGCTTCTCGTCAACCTGCTGATGATCGCGATCTTCATTTTGGGCGGTGTGGCTCTGGTTGAGCTTCCGCGTGAGCTGAATCCGAAGATTCCCTTCAATTATATTTTCATTATTGTTCCCTATCCGGGGGCTGGCGCTGAAGAGGTCGAGAAGATCATCACCGTTAAGGTTGAAGATGCGGTTGATGAAGTAGATGACTTGAAAATGATCAGCTCGGAATCGTCTCAAGGTGCGTCATTTGTCTGGCTTCAGTTTGAGGACATAAATGATCGTGATTTCAAAGAGCGCTTGAACGAGGTTGAAGGGATTGTCAATCAGCTTGATCTGCCTGAAGGTGCTTTAGACCCTGTTATTGAAGACTTCGACACCGATGATTTCATTCCCGTGATTTCACTCTCCATCGTTGGCGACATACCCGAAAAGACTCTGAATAATCTTTCAGACGACCTCAAAGAAGATTTGCTTGATATAGATGGCATCGCGAAAGTTTCTGTTTCAGGAACTCGTGAGCGCGAGCTATGGATAGAGGTTGATCCTGATAAATTGACACAGCACCGCTTATCCTTGAATCAGATTACTCAGGCGGTTGCGGCTCGGAACATGAACCTTCCCGCTGGCGAGATGGTGATGGGTCGCCAGTCCTTCCTCGTGCGCACTGTGGGTGAAATAGAATCGCCAGACGGATTTGAGAAGATAGTAGTCCGCTGGGATCCGAAAGGCAATCACGTTTATCTCGGTCAGGTGGCGAAGGTTGTGGATCGCTGGGATCGCGAAGCTACCCGGGCGCGGATGGATGGCGAGCCGGCGGCGACGTTGTCGGTCTCGCGTAAAGCCGCCGCGAATTCGCTGGATGTCATTAGGAAGGTGAAAGAGACCGCGGAGAACTATCGCTCCGAGCTTCCATTTGGCACCAAGATTGTAGTTACCAATGACACGTCGATCTGGCTGAATGAAATTCTGGGCAAGTTGACCAATAATGCTCAACTTGGTTTCCTGCTGGTCATTCTGATCCTGTTTGTTTTCCTTGGCTTCCGAAATGTGTTGGTCGCAGCGATTGGCATTCCCATTTCCTTCATGGCGACCTTCATCC
This sequence comes from uncultured bacterium, assembly GCA_964484805.1. Classification (GTDB taxonomy): domain Bacteria; phylum Electryoneota; class AABM5-125-24; order Hatepunaeales; family Hatepunaeaceae; genus CAZAGU01. The sequence goes on along the minus strand of CAZAGU010000023.1, from coordinate 1,476 downwards.
TCATGTCTCACACCGGGCAGACGCTCAATGGTAGCTCACTGTTCGCCCTGATGTTGATTCTCGGCGTGGTGGTTGATGACGCGATCATTGTGGTCGAAAACTGCTACCGGTTGCGAAATAATGGCTATTCGAGCAAAGATGCCGCCATCCTTGGAACGACCGAGGTCTTCTGGCCTGTGGTAGCCGCGACAGCGACGACCATCGCGGCGTTCCTGCCGCTGATGCTGATGTCTGGCATCATGGGCAAGTTTCTGCGGGTGATTCCGATTGTGGTGAGCTTAACGTTAGTTGCCTCAATGATCGAAGTTTTCCTGATCGCTCCTTCGCATTTTGCCGAGTGGAGCGGGGGGCACATGGGTGAGTCGCAGAAATGGTTCAAAAAACTCCGCAAGCTATACACCAAGATTTTAGTGAAGATGATTCGTCGTCGATATTTGGTGGGTCCATTAATATTTGCGGTTCTGATCACTTTGGCGATTGTAACGCCGATCTTAGTCGGTGTGAATCTTTACGATGGCGACGAGTGGTCGCAATTCTGGGTGCGGGTTACCATGCCGCCCGGAACGACGCTCGAAGAGACCGACCGGGTGATCCGGCAGATGGAAGCGGAGACCAAGAATCTCAAGGATGGCGAGGTTCATGCGCTGATTGCCAACGCGGGGCTGTTGCAGACGGATTCAGACTGGATCTACGCCGATCACGTTGGGCAGTTGGTCGTTGACTTGGTGGAGCGAGATTTCCGTGAGCGCGAGATGGACGAGATCATGGCGGATATGCGCGAGCGTGTCAGCCATATCGCGGGGCCTGTCAGCGTTACGGTTGCCAAGCCGTCCAATGGGCCTCCCATGCCGAAACCTGTGGAAATCAAGGTCAAAGGCAAGCATCTCGATCAACTAGGGCTGGTTGCCAAGGAAGTGAAAGCGGTGCTGGAGACGCTTCCCGGTGTGTTCGACGTTGCCGATGATCTCATGGAAGGTAAGCAGGAGCTTCGGCTGATGGTTGATGAGGCGCGCGCTTCGCAATATGGCTTAAACGTGGCAATGGTCGCGGTTGAAGTCCGCAATGCGATGGAGGGCATTGAAGCTACAGTTTACCGCGATGGCGATGAAGAGGTTGATGTGCGGGTGAAGCTCGCCGAGAGCGACAGCATCGGCTTTGAGGGGCTTCGCGTATACAGCATAATGACACCAACGGGGCAGATGGTGCGGCTGGACAACTTCTGCAAATTCGAGGAAGGTCCGTCGCTGTATCGCATCAAGCGGTTCGAGCAGGAACGGGCGGTGACGGTCTCGGCGGACATTGACAAGAAGGTCACATCGGCGGCGAAAGTTACGAAAATAGTCGAGGAGCGATACGCCGAGATCGGCAGGCAATATCCGGGTTATCGTCTGGATTTGCGCGGCGAGTTCATGGAATTTCAAAATGCGTTTGTCGATCTGTCCAAGCTGTTTCTGATTGGCGTGATGCTGATTTTCG
>CAZAGU010000022.1:9888-31458 GCA_964484805.1 uncultured bacterium | reverse complement strand
GCTGTCCGGATCGCTAAACAAATTCCCCATGACGATCCCCAGAATTGCAGAATTCCTTTCGCGATCCGGACTCCCCGACTTTTACATGTGGGGGTGAGGCGATAATGCCAAACGTCAAACTGCTGATTGATGCTTTCCGGCAGGCAAATCGACCTGTAATTTACACCAAGCACGTTCATAATTCAAACATGACAGACGCGGGTATTATGGGCTGGTGGTGGGGAGGGATGTGCGTGGAAGGTAGCCCGGAGAGCGAAGTGCATCCTTCAATTGCTCCGCTTCCCGATGAGAAAGTAATTCTCAAGCATCGGTACTCGGCGTTTTACAACACCGATCTGGAGACTGTGTTGCGATGCTTGAAAATTGAAGATCTTGTTATTTCAGGCATTATGACCAACCTATGCTGTGAATCAACGGCACGGGGTGCCTATTACCGGGATTACAGGTTGTTTTTCCTGGCTGATGGAACGGGATCCGTATCTGAAGAGTTGCACGTAGCGAGTTTGCTTAATCTGGCGTTTGGTTTTGCCAGTGTTTTATCGACCGCAGCGCTGATTGAGCAGATTAAGTGAAGTTCATTTAAGGGTGTGTCCTGAAGATTTTCGGACACACCAATAGGCAAATATTCCACTATTCCCCCTTGACAAACCGCCGGTATGTTTTTATATTACGGTTCAAGTGCAAGCTTGCAAGAAAACCCTTGACAAACCCTTGATTTTTTTTACATTGTGACTCAGTTAAGCGTTTAGATGCCGATGGCCGTTTCATTTTTTTATCCCGATTGCCAAGTTCGATAGCAAAGACATTGATTTTTTTAGATAGATAGATTTTTAGTGGATGGCGATTTGCATCCAGCGATTCCCCATTCGACAAGCCTTAAAACCTGCCCGGACAACCTCCGGGGGAACTCTGTCCTTACGACAAGCCTGAAAAATACAGACAACTCGGCGCATCTCTCTGTCATACAAGTGAAAGCCGGTACCCAGTTTTAATATTCCAGGGATTTCTTCCTTATGTCATACCTGCGTATTCATCGCATTAATCCCTATCGAGCCGTAGCCCGGAAGCGACTGCATTCCGGGCTAAAACCCCATCCCGTCTTTGCGAGGCGCGAAGCAACGAAGCAATCTCATAAAAGTTCGAGAATCACCTTCACAATCGAGGAGCACGCCAAACGCCCCACGTCCCGTCGTACTGGCGAAAGCCGGTACCCAGATTTGATTTTAAGAATTATTTTCCTTAAAAAATCCGTTAAATCTATTTCATCTGTTGTGCGTTTTTTTCCATCGCATTCGTCTTCTTTGTGCTCTTGGTGCCCTTGGTGGTTAATGCTTTAAACTCTCAATCTGGTTCCCCGCATTCGCAAGGATGACAGCGGAATTCTTCCGCTGTTTTTCAGTTAGGAGAAACATGGCAGGACTTATCCTGAACCGCCACCCCATGATAGGGGATTACCCCGGGATGCAGTCGCTCCCGGGCGACGGCTCGCAATGGGATTTAATTAATATGTTAATCTGATTACTCTTCCCCACGGTTTCCCGTCAAGTCCGGTGATGGCGTAAGTTGCCTGAGTGTCAATTTCATAGTCTCCAGAATATTCCGGGTGATGTGAAATCGCGTTGCAGAACGCATTGTGATAGGAAGCGAGCCACTGATACTTCGGTAAGACACGGGCGTTAGTCGCAAATTTTGATAACCTCTTTTCGATCAACTGCTTGTGAATATCCAGATTATCCCAATCCACCAATGTAACGTCCCCTGTATCTACGACAATATCTTCCATGTAGTTAACGAACCGCTCGCCTTCTGATATGAGGATTTCATCGTACTGAGGTGCACCAGTGGGAAAGTATTTCGAGTAATATCTTATATGTTTTTCAAGCAAGGTGTTGACGGTCTTCGAGAGTACTATTCGAGGGAATTTTGCGACTGAACATTCCAAACGGTGTGATTCAAGAAGCGGAAGCCCAAAAACAAGGTTGTCATCCATCGCCAAATCTCCGAAGTCCAGACCGCCTCGCACAAAATAACCATTCAGAGCAAAGTGAAGTTGAAACCGCATGATAGTCATCAGGATGAATCCGAATTCTATTTCTGTTTTTCCTGACCGCATTGGCACACCAATTACAATATTATCTGTGAAAACCTTCTGTATCCATTGCGAATACCCATTTGAACGATCGCTGGTTTCCTCATCGTAATCAGAAAATATCCCATGTCTCTCACCCTCCATCTTTTGAATGACATCTGTATAGAATTCCGAGAATTCATCAAAGTGCTGTTCACCTCTGCCTTCTGTGTAGGCATTCTTCATTTCATCGCTGAATCCGAGAATATCCATAAAAAGGCAATAAGACGTTTTCAGAGTAGTCTTTCCGTTCTCGTCCTTATAAAGTTGGTCGCTGAACATGGCTAATTACTCCTCCTTGTTTGTGAAATATACTGATAGAATTCCTTGTTTCATCAATACCACTTTCTCCCGATATATCTCACCGCCAGCATCCAACTTCACCACATACACGCCGCTCGCCAGTTGTTACTTGTGAAGAGGAAACTAGTGTATAAAACACCATGTCTAAGCCTTCTCCTCCCCTGCGGAAAAGCCCTCGGTCATGTCGAGGTATTTGGTAATAGCTCGACCAGCAAGCATGTCTTCTTCACATATTAGTCTTGCAATATTTCTAAAATGAGGCAATTGATCATTATGTATTCTACCAGTTTCGTGCGAAGTTACTACCCAACCTTCCCAACTATCTTTAGATATACCTTCATCAACCTTTTTTTCAATCGTTAAAATAGAAGTAATATTTAAATGTTTACTTCGTTTATTGTTTTGCTTTAATCTCACACTATATATCGTTGAATCTGAAATTGTTCGTTCTAACTCGTTGAACAAATCAAATCCACTTAAATAAATTTTGTAATCTGATTCTCTAAATATTTTCAGGAAAATTAGGATTGCCAAGAAACCAGAGTGAATTAATTTGTCTGTGTCAAAAGACATGTAAAAACATTTCACTCGACCAACACATTTCTCTATCTCTCGCAGACTTAAGGAGAATTTTTCACCAAGATATACTAGCATCTCCAGTAGTTCATTTCTTTCGTTATACATTCTTAATAACCATGCTGAATACTGACTTGATTTCTCCTCAAACATCCTATCCAACCCCATCACGCTAAAGAGATACTCGAAATACTCCTTGCGGCTCGGTTCTGGCAGTCTATAATAGAGGTCAATGAAGCGGCTCAAATAGCCGTTCACATCCATGCCTTGACCATAGACACACTTCAACGAGTGCCCCAGTTGCTTAACATCAATCGACAACACGAAAACCAAGCCTTCCACCGAGAACAGATGTTTGACACGCTCCAGCACTTCGATGGCGTACAGAGGGCGGCACCGATCCAGTTCATCAATAAAGAAAACAACCGGCTTGGTGGAGTTTTCGTCCTCGTCTCTTACTGATTTGATGAACTCAGACAAGGACTTGCGCAATTCCACCATTGCATCTTTCTGTTTGCTGTAGTCTTCAATTAATTCAGCGCTTGAGGAACCAATCAGTTTGGCAAGTTCTTTTTCTGCATCTTCATTAATATCAATAACTCCTTGGGTGATTATTTTAAGTGCGACAGGAATGGCGCGCTTAATAAATTTGGCTCCATGTTTTTTAAACTCTTTTATAGCTTTTTCCTGAGCAGGTTTCTCATTTTCCACAATCCCACCAATTTCACTGATGAGCGCCGGCAATGGGTCGTCGCAGAAATCGTTTTCCCAGCCGTTGAAGTAGATGGTTTTGAAGCCTTGATTTTCAAGCTGTTTCTGCCACATTTTTACAAATGTAGTCTTGCCGCCGCCCCAGCTTGAATCGAGCGCCATCACATAAGGTTCATTGATTGCGCTGATGAATTTAGTGAGGATATTCGCGTTATGTTCGCGCTTGAGTTTATCGTTCTTGAATGGTTCGTTTTCAGGAATGTCCAGTTCGCCCGGTTTCAGGTTCATTTTGTACCTCGAAAAAGATTTTGATATTTTCTGGAATAAGAATTAGTTTTACTCGTGTAAAATGAGACCGTTAAAAATCCCTCCCTTTTTCCGTTCTGAGCTAATCGCCTAAATTTAACATCGCATATTTCAATTAGTTAAAATACCTTCAATCAGACATTATTTACAAGAATTATAGCCATTTATCTGCCACAATTCTCGATTTTCCCCGTTTAGAAGCCTATCCTGATTATTTGTAAATGGCGGGTGGTTGTATTGTCATTGCGAGGCACAAAGTGCCGAAGCAATCCCATAAAGTTCGAGTATCACCCTCTAATTCATCGAGCGCGCCAAACGCCCCCAGTCACGTCGTTCCCGCGAAAGCGGGTACCCAGATTGAAAGTTTAGCATTCCCACGCTGGAGCGTGGGAACGAGTAGCTCCTACTAGTCCACTTTGTTCCCATGCTCCTGCGTGGGAACAATTATTAATCTGTTTTCTATGTTTTATCTGTTGTGAATTAAAGAAACTCCGTCATTTCATCACCATTCCGTCACCGTTCCGTCACATCATTAAACCCTTACCCACTAAGCGTTACAGCCAATTATGTGACGATGTGACGATTTTTCTTGAGCCCCACCCCTAGTGCACGAGAGCACCCGGCAAAACACTATTTCCCAATCGTCTTCAACAATTCATCAACCGCCGTTTGCAGTTGGATATCTTCATCGGCATCCAGCCAGTCCGGTGCCATTGGCACGATGATGTCGGGCACCGCGCCGTTGTTCTCCTCGTTACGAGCCGGGTCGCGCTCTTCAACATTTCCTTTATACCAGCCGCGCAGGGGAACTCGATAGCTTGAGCCATCCATCAATCCATTCCAGCCTGTGCTGATAACACCACCAGCCGTTGGCACTCCAACCAACCGTCCCCGTTCTAAGGTTTGAATGGCATGGCTGAAGATCTCAGCGTTGGAGAATGAATACTCGTTGCATAAAACAATGATCGGTTTTACCCAACTGTATAATGGCAGGCGACTCTGAGGATAGCCGGGGCCACCATCGCGCGGGAAAGTGGTGGCATGTCGCTTCACCTGCAACATTGCCAGCAGATAATCTGTAATATATCCACCGCCGTTAAACCGGACATCAACCACCAGCGCATCCTTGCCCTGACCGCGCGAAAACAACTCAGCTTCAAATTTCGAGAGACTAGGGTCACCCATGCCTTTGATGTGCAAATAACCCAATTTTCCACCTGACAGCGATTCAACTGCCGCTCGACGATTCTGAACCCATTCGTCGTAGCGCAACCGTCCTGCTAACGATCTGCCCATTGGTCGAACAACATGCGAAGTCTCTTTCTTACCACTCTTTATGATCAATTCCACAGCTTGGTAGGATTTTTCGTCCAGAAGTTTATTTATGTTGGTTGTGGGGTAAATTAGAGCGCCATCAATTGCCAGCAAGATGTCCCCAGATTGCAAATGCACATTGCCACGGTCGCAGGGACCCCATGGGACAACATGCGTTATCTGCAATCCATCACCTGTGTATTTCTGGTTAAAATCAAGGCAAAGCCTGCCGACGCGGTGGTCTTTACCGCCCCGGGGCGAGTTGTAACCACTATGGGAAGAGTTCAACTCACCGATCATGATGTTCATAATCGTATGGAAATCATTTTCCGTGCTGGCGTAAGGTGCCCAGTTGCGGTATTTATCCCGCATGGCTTGCCAGTCAACGCCATGAAAATCTGGATCATAGTACTCATTGTTCAAGCCGCGCCAGGTCTCGTCAAACTTCTGCATTCTCTCGGCGATCCGGTCAATGGTTACGTAAGCCTTGAAGGGATAATCCTTTGAGCCACCGCCATCGGCGCTGATCGAGTTTGCGCGACCGCCTTTATCGAGAAAATAAATTTTCTTGCCATCGCTGGAATAGGCAAACCATTTCGGTGATTTTCCGCCATTGGTCAGTCGTTTCTGATCTTTGCCATTCCATTTAATGCTATACAAATCACGTTCGCCATCAATGTCAGATGTAAAGATGAAAGATTCGCCATCGGGCGAAATGTCGAAATGATTTTCTTCGCCGAGTAAAGATGTAACAGTGCGAATCCGCCTGAAAATATCGGTGGTGTCAATCTCAACCACAACCTCGTCTTTCTTGTCAGCTTTATCTTCTTTGGATTCCTTTTTCTCATCTTTCTTATCGTCTTCCTTCGATGGAGCGCCTTTCAGAAAACGTTCTTCAGCTCGATCGGAATAGTATTTCTGATGATCCTCAAGCTTAAGGAAAACAAAGTAAATATCCCAGTTGTTCTCTCGCCGGCGTGAACTGAAACCGAGTTTTTCCCCATCTGCAGACCAAACTGGATTAGAATCTTCATCAGGATGCCGGCTTATGTTCACCGATGCGCCGCCTTCCGAAGGCATCACAAACACATCGCTGTTATAGTCGTTATCTTCGCGAGCGTAGGCAATCCACTTGCCATCTGGAGACCATGTATAGCGATTCATTGACCAGCCGGGCAGAATCAACCTTTCCTTCTTGCTCTTTAGATCAAGCGCGTATAAGTTGCCGTTTCCCCGAATGAAGCCGATTTTCTTACCATCAGGAGACCACCTTGGACGATGGTCTTCACCGGGATCAGTTGTCAGGCGTTCGAGCTTCAGTGATTTGGCTTCGGTCAGTTCGGTGGTTGCGGGATCGTCGGAAAAGATCAGATACAAATCTCGGTTGCCTTCGCGGTCAGAGACAAAGACCAGGCTGTCGCCACCGGGGGAAAGAGCGAAATCGCCATCGCTAAAGGGCGTGTCGCCGGTCAGACAGCGAGCGTCTTTGCGGGCGGCTTCGTCTTTCTCATCAACAATTCTCCCAGCGAAAACCTCGCCGCGCACCTCGACGAACAATTGCCTGTCGTTAGGTCCGAAGGTAACTCGCTTGGCTGAGTTGGTAAATTGTGTGCGTTCGGGGAAAAGCTCAAGATTATCATAGGGCGCGATAATGTTCACCTTGCGAGGTTCTTCCCCTGGTTTCAGGGTGTAGATTTCCAGTCCTTGCTCGAAAGTGAGAATCTCTTTGTTAGCGGATATCTTTAGGAAGCGCACGTCGTCTTGAGTAAAATGGGTCAGTTGCGACCAATTCCCGCTGATGCCTCGCTTCCAGATGTTCCTTGACCCGGATCGATCGGAGATTAGGAAAATTTCACCGTCTTTCCCATACTGCGGGAATTCCGAAGAAGGATGGCGAAATGCTTCGCCGTCAATTTTTTTGATTGTGTCTGTGATGGCGGTGTGACTTTTCTGGTTGAAATTATAGCGCCAGACTTCAGCAGATTTACTGCCTCGATAGCCCTTTCGCCACCATGCCATTCCATTGAGTACATAGAGAATTTCAGAGCCATCATCGGAAACGACGGCATCATGGCAATAGCCATCCATCAGCGGAAGTGGCGTGCCGCCGGCAAGTGGAATCCGGTAGAGTAGGGGATAGTCGGGATAGACATGATCTCGCCGCGATGTAAAATAGACGGCATCGCTGGTAGGTGACCATGAGCAGATTTTGCTACCTGCATCCATGAAGGTTAAGCGTTGCGATTGACCACCAGTAGCAGGAATGATGTAGATGTCTTCATAGCCTTCGCGTCTGGCGTTGAAGGCGATCCACTGACCATCTGGAGACCACTGGGGTGAATGTTCGTAGATTGGGTCGGTTGTCAGCCTGACCGCGCAACCGCCAGCAACGTCAACCTGCCAAATATCACCAACATAGCAGAAAGCGATGCGCTGACCATCGGGCGATAGTGATGGATAGCGAGGGAAAGTTGCATTGTCTTGTGCAAAGGCAACACCCGTAAAAATGACAGCACAGAAAAAAATCTGTGCGAGGAAAGTTCGTTTGAGAAATTGCATGGCAAAATCTTTATTAAAATGAATTACTGAAATGCAAAAGGAAAGAAACCATAATGTATAGCTTGTTCCTGAATTTATCAACTGAGTTAATAGATGTAGGATTAATCTGAACCGAGAAGCACTGCGAAGTTACATCAGAATCCGTCTGGTTGGAGGGTGAAGACTAAGAACACGGTGATGTCATTTTGCTTGAAGGTGAAACTCGCAGGTGAAAAAAAAGGACTTAAAGGGAGTTGTATGGGTGATGAAAACACTAGATTCTGCGAAATCGTGTAAGCGCAAACAATTGTCAAGCAGAAGATTCTATAGTAGATACAATCTGACAGAAAAATATTTATTGTTGTCTCTATTATATCGACATGAATGTCTTGTAATTGAGCCGCAAGTCGTGTATTTTGGGGTAAAGGCAGGAAAAAGGGGGGAATGCAATGATAAGGAAATATCGCAGAAAGCCTCAGAAATGGTGGAATATTAGGATATTTACGTATGTTATTAATTGTATATAAAGTATTTACATCAATGTTTAACAAAAAGAAAAAAGAGGAAAAAAACAGAGAATTAACTTGACAAGTGGGGCATTAAGCATTACTTTAGAGCGAGGTAACGACGAGGGTGAAGAGGACGCCTGCGTAGAATTTTTCCTGCAAATACCTTCCTGAAAATACGAAAAAGCGCATAATCGTAAGTAAACCTGGAAGAATTGTGAACCAATACGAGCGACAATTAAGGCACAGAGATGTTTCGCGTCATCCAGATGATCGGCAGCGAAATGATCAACACTATTCAGCCGTTCACAATCTCACCAAACGGTTCGATTTTCTCCTTGATTTAAAAAAGCGAGTGCAAATCCCTAGCGAAATTCGCCAAAGTCTGTATCCTGAAGACGAGGGTCTCTTTATTCTGACCAAAGGAATTTGGAATTGCATTTTTGCTTTTCCGAAATCTGCCTGGGAGCGCCGAAAAAACAGGCTATCAGAGTTGGGCTTGACTTCGGTTGAGCTTTATCAACGAAAGCAAGTTTTAAACTCGATGTCTTTTACTTGCCCGATGGATAAGCAGTTCAGGATTAAAATCCCAGACTCGTTGCTTGAATTTGCAAACCTGGAACATGAGGTTGCCATTGTTGGGGTAGAGGATCGGGTCGAATTTTGGAATAAACGGGACTGTGATACATACTACCGGAAACTACTTGAGGATGTGTCATGGGACGATGTAAGAGACGATTTGCTTCTGGACTAACATGTTAATGAAACCTCACCAGCCTGTCCAGTGTGAAACCGTTGTTGATAATATGGTAGCCACTGGTGGTTCGACACATCTCGACTGCACTATCGGCGGTGGTTCGTTTTTTAAAAGCCTCTGGAAACGCACGGGGTTGCATTATAATTTCTATGGGATAGACCAAGATACTGAAGCTCTGGAACGGGCAACCCGGAATCTTGCTGAATGCGATTGCAGGTTGAATCTCAAACATGGAAATTTCGCTGATCTTGAAGAGTTTGTTGCTGAATGGGGTGTAAGTAGTGTAGATTCAATAATTTATGACTTAGGCTTAAGTTCTGAGCAAATTGACAATCCGGCGCGCGGATTTTCTTTCATGAACGATGGACCTCTGAAAATGACATTTCATGAAGATGAAGAAGAGAATGCTGAAAAGTTTGTTAACACGGCAAGTGAGAAGGAACTGGCGGATACAATCTGGAAACACAGCGGTGAAAAACGATCAAGGCGGATTGCTGCGGAAATCATCCGTCAGAGACCGTTGCACCGCACTGTCGAACTAGCAAATCTTGTGCGCCGAGTTTGCCGTGGGAAGTATGAAATAAAGAGCATCAGCCGCGTATTTATGGCGATACGAGTGCATTTAAATTGTGAGTTACTGGCAATTGAAAAGTCATTGCCGGTTGCAATAGACCTGCTATCCAAAGGTGGGCGGATTATCGTGCTTAGCTACGATTCAGAGGAAGATTCGCGAGTTAAGTCTTTCTTTAAAAGAGAAAGCGCAAGTTGTATTTGTCCGCCGGAATCGCCGGTGTGTAACTGCAACTACAAACCAAGATTGGTAGTTTTAACTAAAAAAGCCATAAAACCCAGCCCAGATGAGTTAGCTACAAACCCCCGTTCGTCAGCTAGTCGTCTGAGGATTGCTCAGAGGATTTGATCCGATTTTCAGGAGGGGACTGCCGTGAATGTTAGATCGGTTAAGACAGATTCGTCAAGCCGGGATCGTAATCCCGTTAGTTGGATGAAGTATGTTGCTATTGGCGTATTAGTATTTGGTACGTTGTTTGTCGGTAAAGAATATTTGCATGCCTCACTTGGCAGGAAACTGAGTGATGTGCAGGCATATCGCGATCACCTTAACAACGAAGCTGTGCGTTTGACACTTCAGGTTTCACAGGTGGATGGCGTGAATACCATTACCAGTCGAGCACAGAGTGATTTAAAGATGGTATTCAGGAACTCCAAATCAGACACTGTCTGGATTGAAGGAATTGACTGCCCTGAGCCGGTGGTTTACCATGCCGGCTTTTTGAACGTATGCAAAAGCCATTGATCATTGGAACCTGTCATACATAACAGCAGTTTGCGAAAGCGCACTCTGTTTCTACTGATTTGCTTTATCCTGTTTGGATTGTTGATTTCCTACAGGCTCATTTTGCTCCAGCTATTTGATGGTGAAAATGTTGCTGAACTTGCAGAACGACAGGGAAAGACCGAAATCACGCTGGATTTCCGGCGCGGTGTCGTGTATGATCGAAATGGAATCCCGTTAACTGACTCACTTGATGACAACATCAGCATCTGGGTTGATACCTACACGATAATAAGTCCAGACCATCTTGCGCATGATCTTGCAAAAGTGCTCGGCGGATCATGGAAGACCTACCTCAAGCGTATGTCAGCAAAACGAGGCATCGTTCAACTCGCCAAAAAAGTAACCCCTCAACAATCAGCCGAAATAGACTCGTTAAAATGGCTCATTTTAATAACGAAACCTCAGATTGATCGCTTCTATCCATACAAGGAAATCGCCGCACAATTGGTCGGATTCAACTCTGAGGCTGACCACGGGCTAAGCGGTATTGAGCTGGCGTTTGACACCCTGCTTTGTGGAGTTGAGGGCAAGCGAGTTGTTGATACTGATGCTCTTGGTAATAAGTACATTCAGCAACGACATCTTTTCGTGCCGCCTCTAAACGGCGGGGATGTCATTCTCACGATTGATATTGATCTGCAAATAATTCTGCAGACCGCTCTAAGGGAAGCGCTTAACCAATTCGACGCAAAAGCTACCAGCGGACTCATTTTTAATCCTAAGACTGGAGAATGTCTTGGAATAGCATCTGAACCCGGATTTGATGCCAATAACCCTAACGCCAGCGCGGTAGCAAACCAACGTAGTCGCGTGTTCTGTGACATTTACGAGCTAGGATCGGTAATGAAAGTTATGCCGATGGCGCTACTGCTGGAAAATGGCATGGTTGACACATCCGACTCTGTTGACACTAATCCCGGCTACGTTGATTTGTTTGGTAGCAGGATTCGGGATACAGAAAACCATGGGGTCATTTCCACGGGTGGTGTGATTGCCCATTCATCAAACGTCGGGATAATTCAACTTGCCCAAAGGCTGGATGGCGAGAATTATTACGATTTCATTCAGCGAATTGGCATCCTGAAGAAAACCGGAATTGAACTCCCGGGTGAACGAAATGGGTTGTTTTCACCGTTTGATAAATGGCATAAGCTGACACAGTCCAGTATTTCAATAGGTTACAGCATTGGGGTTACAATGCTCTCGGTTGCCAGGCTCTATCAGATAATTGCCAATGATGGCGTACCTGTTGCGCCAAGGCTTGTGTATGGCTATCGGCATAAAATCAAAGGGCTGGAATTCACGCAACCTGTGCAAGAAGAGAGGGTGTTCTCCAAGGAAACTGCTGATATTTTAACCGAGTTTCTCGTTCAGGCGGTTGAGGCTGGAACATGTGTCGAGACGAAAATTGACGGGATAAAAATTGCGGCGAAGACCGGAACGGCGAACAAACCATATACTAATAAAAAAGGTTATAACAAGAAAACCAAGATATTAACCATGGTTGGTTTTTTCCCGGCAGATGACCCTGAGTATCTGATTTTAGTATGTGTGGACGAACCGCAGAGCGCTCAATACGCCAGTAAGGTATGTGGCCCCACATTCAGAACTATTGCTGAGAAAATCATTGATACGCATCCTGAAATTAAAAAACAATCTTCAATTACACCACAATGGGCGGTCGAGAAAGTCACAGTGCCGAATTACAATTCAATGGTACTGTCGGATATTAAAGCGGATGTTTTAAATCGCGGGTTTCAGTTAAAAGTGTTTGGTAAGGGGAAGAAAGTGTTGGATCAATATCCTGAAGCGGGTATGCAGGTTCATTCAGGAACAACCCTTCGATTGACACTGGGAGAAGAGAACGAGCAGAGCAATGATAACATTCATGTACCCACCATGATTGATCTTTCGCTCCGTGATGCCATCGCCAGAGCCTCGCAGGCAGGTCTGGATGTGAAGGTCAATGGCTCAGGAAGGATAGTACGGCAAACTCCGAGGGGTGGGACTAGCGTTGAGATGGGTTCGACTTGTGTTTTATATGCTGAAGGTTAATTATGGCTTTTCCATTTAAACCAGTTCTCGATAAGCTGGAAATTAAAGAAATTGTTGGTGAAATCCCGGAACTGATTAGTGGAATCAGCCAGGATTCACGCCGCATTGAGCGGGGTTATCTTTTTCTGGCTCGCGCAGGCGCAAGCAATAATGCCTTGAATTTTGTCGATGATGCCAAGCAAAAGGGCGCAGTATGTGTTGTTACTGACCTTGATGCGCCAAAGAAATGCTCGTTGCCACTGATTCGTGTGGTGAACATCCGAGAAGCGCTTACAGTTCTTTCGCATTATTCGTTTGGTGATCCGTCGCGAAGATTAAAATTCATTGGTGTGACAGGAACCGATGGTAAGACGAGCACTGTTCATATCATTCAGTCAATCCTGAATGCTACAGGTGAAAAATGCGGGATGATTTCCACAATTGGCTATGATGTAGGGAACAAGATTCTACCGGCTCCCTTAACAACTCCAGATATAGACTATATCTGCTACCTTCTGAACAGAATGGAAGACTGCCAGTGGGCTGTATCTGAGGTTTCTTCACATGCTCTGGATCAGGGCAGGATAAACGGCGTGCAAGTGGTGGCGGCAGGATTTACCCAGTTGTCCAGTGAACATCGCGATTATCACCCTACCATGGGACACTATGCAAATTCAAAGGCAAAGCTGTTCAAAATGCTTGAGGCGACGGGATTTGGAGTGATTAACATCGCGGATTCGTGGAGCAAAGTGATGCTCGATGCCTGCAATGGCAAAGTCGTCACATACGGTTATCCTGATTCAGGCGCGGATTTGATCGTTACGTCTCGTGAGCAGACGCTTCGTGGCAGTGTTTTTCAGATAGAATTTCACAATGAACGCTTCTTTGTGGAAACGTCACTAGTCGGCGGCTATCAGGGTGAAAACATAGCTCTGGCATCTGGAATCCTTTTGAGCAACGGAATTTCTACTGATGATGTGATTCAAGGTGTGTGGAATATGAAGCTTGTTCCCGGCAGAATGGAAACTGTGGATGCCGGTCAGCCTTTTGAAGTGTTCGTTGATTATTCACACACTGCCCGGAGCCTGTGGAACGCGATTAACACCTTGAAACCATTGACAAAAGGCAGAATGATCGTCGTCTTTGGATGTGGTGGTGACCGCGATGTAACAAAGCGTCCGCAAATGGGCAAAATAGCCGCTGAACATGCAGGTCTCATTATTATTACCAGTGATAATCCAAGATTTGAACACCCTGAGAGTATCATTGAACAAATATATCAGGGTGTTTACCGGTCATACCGCAGTAAAACCATGCGGATTGTTGACCGTGCCGAAGCAATTTACACTGCAATGCGCAAAGCAGAACCGGGAGACACTGTTTTAATCAGTGGCAAAGGCGCTGAAGCAGTTCAGAAGATAGCGGGGAAAATCTCTGATTTTGACGATAGAATCGTTGCCCGTCAGGCGTTGAAAATGGTTGGCTGGGATAAAGATTAAAAGACTGGTTAAGTAATGTTATACCACATAGCAGGATACCTGACTCAATACATTTCAGGTTTCAATCTGATGCGCTACATCACGAGCCGCGCTGGTGGTGCGGCTGTGCTATCGTTTTTTCTGTGTATTGTGCTGGGTCCTTGGATTATCAGGAAAATGACGGAGTCAGGTTACATTGACGAACCTAGAGAAGATGGGCCCAAAGCTCATCTCACTAAGCCACCGACTCCAACCATGGGTGGATTGATAATAATGCCTGCAATTGTAGTATCAACATTGCTGTTTGCTCGCTGGGATATGCCGCATACGTGGGTTGCCACCGGAATGCTGACATGGATGGGATTGATTGGTCTTTCAGATGATATTCTCAAGAAAAAGGCTGGCAAGAAGGGATTAATTCCGCGCTACAAACTTCTTGGGCAGGTGGCGGCAGGCCTAGCTATTGGGCTGTTGGTTTATTACATGCCTGAAGCGTTTTCACCGGAATTTGCGGCGATTAAAACCCAGACGACTGTGCCATTTCTGAAGGATTTCATGCTCGATTTTGCGCCGTTCGGAATTGGGCTGATTTATATCATAATGACGATTGTTGTCATCACAGGAACCACAAACTCGACTAACCTAACTGATGGAATTGATGGACTTGCGGCTGGTTTGGTGGGTATTGTGGCGGTTGGTTTGGGCGTGCTTAGCTACGTGAGTGGTCATGTGGTTTTCAGCAATTATCTGGGCATTGCCTTCCTTCCCGGGAGCGGTGAATTGACCATATTCTGTGCCGCGATGGTCGGCGCGACGATGGGCTTTTTGTGGTATAATGGGCCTCCGGCGAAAATTTACATGGGTGACACAGGCAGCCTTTGCTTGGGCGGCGGATTGGCTGCCGTGGCAATACTCACGAAAAAGGAATTATTTTTGGTGCTGCTAGGTGGGATACTGGTCTTTGAGACGATCTCTGTGTTAATGCAGACCACCTACTTCAAATACACAAGGAAAAGATACGGCACGGGGCGGCGTGTGTTCAAGATGGCCCCCTATCATCATCATTGCCAGGAGCTGGGTTGGGCAGATGAGCGGGTAATGGTGCGATTCTGGATCATTGGGATAATTCTGTTATTCATCACACTCACTTCATTTAAGGTCAGATAGTGGGAGTCGAAAAAGCACATATTATCGGTTTCAAACGCAGTGGCAGATCTGCGGCAACTTTGCTGAGGAAACTGGGTTGGAAAGTCATTATCAGTGATGACAAAGACACAGAAGAATATCGCAAAGCGGCTGAAGAGTTCCGACAGATGGGAGTGCAGGTCATCCTCGGCGGGCACGGAAAAGCTTTGGAGCAAAGTGTTGACTTGGTCATTCTCAGCCCCGGCGTGCCGCTGTATCTGGATTTTGTCCGGTCGCGAGCGGCTCAGGGTGTGGAAATAATCGGCGAACTAGAGCTTGGGTATTTCCACACAAAAGGCATCATTTCCTCAACTACTGGGAGCAACGGAAAATCCACAGTGACCAGCCTGATTGGAGAAATTTTCAGGCAGACTGGACGACCCGCCTTCACTTGCGGGAACATCGGATTGCCGATTTGTGACATTGCGCTCCAGACAACAGACAACTCGCTGGTGTCGGTCGAGGTTTCAAGCTTTCAACTGGTTTCCACGCGCAAGTTCCACCCGAAGGTTAGCGTGTATCTGAACATCACCGGAGACCATGCAAAATGGCACGATGGTCAGGAAAATTATCAGGATGCCAAAGCCTTAAACTGGCAGAATCAGATGGAAGACGATTTTGCAGTGTACAACGCTGATGACCCTGTTGTCAGCGAACAGGTTTTAAGTGCGCGAGCGAAAAAAATTCCTTTTTCTATTGAACAAGAGCTTGACGAGGGCGCGTTCCTGCGAGCTGATGAAATGATCTATCGAAATGACGAGGGAGTTGAGTTTTCGATTCCTCTGTCAGCAATGACCATTTCCGGTAGGCATAACATTGCCAACACCCTGGCGGCGATAGCAGCAAGCTATTGCACGGGAGTGTCGCCTGAAGAAATCGAGCGTGGTATTTCTGCTTTCAAGGGTTTGGCTCATCGTCTGGAGTATGTCAGAACGCTGAATGGTGTTGACTATATCAATGATTCCAAAGCCACGAATGTTGACTCAGGCAAATGTGCCCTAATGGCGATGGATAAACCCGTGATATTGATTGCTGGCGGACGGGGCAAAGGCGAAAGCTACGCTGGCCTAAGGGATTTGATAGCCGAGCGTGTGAAAAAACTGATCCTGATTGGTGAGTGTGCTGAAGCGATTGCGGCTGATGTTAAGGGCGCTACCACAATTGAGTTTGCCGACAGCTTTGAGCGCTCGATAACAATGGCTAAAGGATCTGCAATCGCTGGAGATGTAGTGTTACTCAGCTCTCTGGCAGCATCCTATGATATGTTCAATGATTTTGAACATCGTGGCGATGAATTTAAGCGCATTGTGATGGGGTTGAAATGAGATTTTCATTGCCCAAAACGAGGTTTAAAGAGCTCGTCAAAATAGTATCTTCGGAGCCCGGACATCCCGAGGGGCAGGAAGATTATATTTTGAAATGGGTGGTAATCATTGTAACATGCGCTGGCTTGGTGATGGTGCTGAGCGCCAGCTATCAGATGTATGCGTTTAATATCTTTCTCGGACAGTTGATCGCGTGTGCCGTTGGAATGGTGTCGCTGGTTATTGCCGAGAGCATCAATCCGCAGTTCTGGAAACGTCTTGTTAAGCCGGCGATTATCTTAAGCGTCATACTGATGTTAATTTTACACTTGACAAATTTAGGTGATTCAGAATTTGGCGCCAAGCGTTGGATAAACCTGGGGTTTATCAGTTTTCAGCCTTCTGATGTGGTCAGAATCAGCCTGATATTATTGATTGCGACCTACATCGGTGACCGCCCGGAGATTATGAACAGCCTAAACAAAAGCCTGTTTGGCGTGCTCGGCGCTGTTTTGGTTCTTTGCGCATTTGTTTTCTTTGAGCCTGATCTCTCGACGACGGTTTTAATCGTCTTCATTGTGGCTCTGATGTTTTTTCTTGGTGGAATAAAGTTAAGATACTTGCTGATTCCCGGGTTGATGGGCAGTGGATTTGTGGCTTGGTTAATCCAGGATTTTCAAATCAAACGCTTGAAAGATTTTATTATTCAGGTGATACATCCGGGATCTGGAGATTGGCACCCGCACATGATTCAATCCTTTGTAGCGTTTACGCGTGGTGGTTTCAACGGAATTGGCTTTGCGCAGAGCGATCAATCGCGGCGTTTCCTGCCGTTTCCTTTCAGTGACTTTATTTACTCGGTTATTGGGGAAGAATTCGGCATTCTCGGTTCACTTGCAGTGTTATTCTTTTTCTTTTTTCTCCTCTATCGTGGGTTGCAGATTTGCCTCAACCAACCGGATCAATTTGGCTTTTTACTCGGCATGGGACTGCTTTCTTCGATTATGATTTATGGACTGGTAAACATGGGCATCACAGTTGGTCTGGGTCCGGTCACAGGAATTCCTCTACCATTTTGGTCTCAGGGAGGGACTTCACTAGTGGTGACGCTCTGGAGCGTTGGTGTTTTGCTCCGGCTTTCAAAAAGGACAGTGTCATGATTGTGAAGAAAGTCATTGGCATTTGTGGTGGTGGCACCGGCGGTCATATTCGCCCTGCGTTGAACATCACCAAGCGGTTACTGGAGAAGCGAACTGATTTGCAGGCTGTGTATTTCGGCGCTGCCAACAGCCTTGAAGAGCGACTTGCCAGGGAAGCAGGCTATGAATTTTTACCGGTGAAGACAATCATGCTCCACAGACCTGCCCTGTCGCTCAAGAATGTCAAACTACCTTTAACAGTTTTGACAGGTGTGAATCAGGCGCGAGGATTATTAAAGAAAAACAGTGTTGAATTTGTAATCGGCACAGGTGGTTATTCATCTTTTCCGGTGCTGGCGGCGGCAAAATTGTTAAAGATACCTTATGTGATTAACGAGCAGAATGCCTATCCGGGGCTGGTGAACCGGTTGATGGCAAGTGGAGCCAGAAGAATTTACATTGGCTTTGACGACGCAAAAACACATTTGAAGGCGGACAGTCATAATATCATACTAACCGGAAACCCTATTGCAACAGCCAGCGAGAATATCAGCAAGGACAAGGCGCGTACATTTTTCGGGTTAGAGACCGGGCATCCGACAATTTTTATTACGGGTGGCAGTGGCGGATCGCGGAAGATTAATCAGACTATTGAGGCGATTTATCCCGGATTGATCGCTGAGGGATATAACATCATCTGGCAGGTGGGAAATTCCCCGATGGCGTATAGTGACACGACTGATGTTGAAGCCCCTATGTCGCCCTATCTGGTGAAAAAGCGGTTCTTCACAGCTGAGGAGATGGCTCACGCCTTTGCTGCGGCAAATCTGGGGATTACCCGCTGTGGTGCAATGACTTTGGGAGAGCTGGCTGAAGCAGGTTTGCCTGCTATTTTAATTCCCTTCCCGTATTCAGCTGAAGGGCATCAGGAAGCCAACGCACTTGCTTTTGAAAATGCAGGCGCGGCGAAAATGATTTTAGACGGTGACTTAAACACAGATACGTTGAAGAAAAACATTGTGGACATAACCAAACAGAACAAGCTGGAGCAAATGGGCG
Source organism: uncultured bacterium (assembly GCA_964484805.1). Classification (GTDB taxonomy): domain Bacteria; phylum Electryoneota; class AABM5-125-24; order Hatepunaeales; family Hatepunaeaceae; genus CAZAGU01. The sequence goes on along the minus strand of CAZAGU010000022.1, from coordinate 12,763 downwards.
CGGCGATGAGGAAATCAGCCCGTTCAAATGCCACAGAGGAGATTGTAAACGATATTATGGCGATACTTTAATGTTCGAACTTTTACTAAAGAAATTTCAAAACATCTGGATGACTGGCATTGGTGGTTCTGGTATGAATGGGATAGCCGAGGTTCTCATTCAGATGGGCTTTAATGTTTCCGGCAGTGATATGACACGGAGCGATGTAACTGATAGACTGCTTCGCCTTGGTGCATCCATTTATATTGGGCACAATGCTAAGAACATCAAAGGCTCTGACATCCTTGTCTATTCCAGTGCCATCAGACCGGACAACATCGAGCTGATCGCGGCGCATGAGCTGAAAATACCAGCGATTCGCCGCGCTGAAATGCTGGCGGAATTCCTGCGGATGAAGCCGGGTATTGCCATCAGTGGAACGCATGGCAAGACTACAGTGACAAGCCTGGTTGGTGAAGTGCTCACCGTAGGCAAACTCGCTCCAACTGTCATCGCCGGTGGCAGGTTGAAAACGCTCGGTGGCGGTGCTGTTTCAGGCAAAGGCGACCTGATTGTGGTAGAAGCCGATGAGTATGATAAATCGTTCTTTCAGTTGTCTCCTTTGATGGTTTTGTTGAATAACATAGACGACGACCACCGCGAATGCTACGGCTCTTACGCTGACATCGAGGATGCATTTGTCCGTTTCGCCAATTCAGTGCCGTTTTACGGGCTGACTTTCATCTGTTTGGATGAGCCTTCACTGCATCCGGTTTTGCCACGTTTGCGCAGGAATGTTATAACTTATGGGTTTTCACCTCAAGCGGATATCAAAGCTAAAGACGCTGTGTACACCGGCTTCAAATCAAATTTCAAGGTCGAAATTGGTGGCGTTGAAAAAGGAACCGTTGGTCTGCCTTTGCCAGGTATCTTCAATGTTCGCAATGCTTTAGGCGCGATAGCCATTGGCAATGAGTGCAACGTCAGTTTTGACAAGATCAAATCTGCTTTAGAGAATTTCCGAGGTGTGCATCGCCGTTTTGAAATTCTTGGTGAAGTTGATGGAATTATGGTAGTTAGCGATTTTGGACATCACCCAACCGCCATTAGCGCCACACTTGCTGGCGCTAGGGCTGGCTGGAGCGGTAGAAGGATCATTGCCATATTTCAGGCGCATTTGTACAGCCGCACGCAGTGGCTGGCACAACAATTTGGGCAGTCGCTTCTGGGCGCGGACAAGGCGTTGGTATTGCCGATTTATCCTGCCCGTGAAGACCCTATTCCTGGCGTTACCGGCAAGTTGATCTACGATGCGGCGCGAGATTTTGGTCATAAGGATGTTGAATACATTGAAAATCGCGATGAAGTTGTTGACCGTGTATGTTCAATTGTGAAAAAAGGCGACATAGTAATAGTTATCGGCGCAGGAACAGTGGGTGAGCTTGCACCGCAGATATACACAGCTTTACAGGCGAGGTAATAGCCATGCAGGCGCAATCCATCACCCAACACATTGAGTCAGGAATTGACACTGAAAGCCGCTTAAAACGGCTTGTGAAGGGTAATGTGCGCGCCAATGAGCCTTTGGGTTGCCACGTTTCGCTTCGCTGTGGTGGAAATGCCAAAGTGTTCGTTACGGTTCTCGATGCGGAAGATTTGCGGATCACGCTTGCGTTTTGCCAGCGGGAGCAAATTCCGGTGTTTATCATTGGATTCGGCACAAATCTGTTGGTGAACGACGATGGTTTCGACGGTTGTGTGATTTCTCTGGCTGAAGGACTGCAAAACTGGCGAGTAAACGAAGATTATATCTACGCCGAAGCAGGAATCTGGGGCGCTGATGTCGTTAAACTCTCCGCGCAACTTGGTCTGACAGGACTTGAGAATCTTGCAGGCATACCCGGCAGTCTGGGCGGTTGGCTGAAGATGAACGCAGGGGCTTTCAGGCACACTATTTCAAAATGTGTAAGCCGTGTAAAAATAATGGATAGCGATGGACTCGCCGGCTGGGTTAGTGTTGAGGGTGTCGGGTTCGCATATCGTAGTTCACCCGGATTGAACAATCAGATCATTCTTGGCACTGAGCTTTTGTTGGCGGAGGATAGGGCAGAGGACATCAAGCGACGTATTGATGAGACCATTGCAGAAAGATACAAGCGCGGCGTGATGACATTGCCTTCAGCAGGAAGCATTTTTCGGAATCCTGAAAAAAACTTCGCCGCAAAAATGCTGGATAAGGTCGGATGTAAAGACCTCAAGCATGGTGGGGCGCGCGTTTCGGCGAATCATGCCAATATTATCGTGACTGAGCGCGGTGTTCGGTCGGCGGATGTGGTATGGCTGATCCGAGAGATGCGTCGCCGGGCGCTGGATTCCTTCGGAGTGAAGCTGGAGCGCGAGATCAAAGATTTAGGTTTTGGCGAGGAAATATAATGCCCAGGAAGTCCCAAAACCGAAAATCACGAAAATCGAGGAAATCGACAGGGAAAAGGACTCGCTTCCTGACTATGCTGAAAGTCATGGCGGTTGTTGTTCTTATAAGCGCAAGTGGCTATGGGATATTTACGGGTGTTGTTTCTTTCAAAAACTGGCTTGAAGGGACACGCTGGGGTTGCGTTCAGAATACCGTGGTGAAAGGTGTTGATCGATTTGATCCGCAGAAAATTATTGAAACAGCCCATATTCCCTTTGGAATCGGAATCTATGACTCACGCCTTGATTCAGCACAAGCGCGAGTGGATTCACTGCCGGGAGTTTGCAAGTGTAGCTTAACTGCGTATCCTTTTGGCAAGGTTGTGATAAAAGTGATCGAGAGGCAACCGCTGGCTACTGTTTACACGCCTAAGGTGAAATTGATTGACGACGAGGGCGTTGAATTTGCCAGAGAATCAATATT
>CAZAGU010000022.1:0-9878 GCA_964484805.1 uncultured bacterium | reverse complement strand
TTAGTGGACTTTCCAGCGATTAACTTTGTGCATTTCGAACGTTCAGATTCGCTGATGGCACAGGCTGTACAATACATGAAAATGTTGAGCGCTGAGTATCCAGTGATTTACACAAATCTCAGCGAACTGGTTGTAAATGATGATGGATTTAATCTCAGATTGAAACAGGGTGGAGCAGAGATACGAACTGAAGATGTTACCGATGAAGTATTCCTGGGTGAATTGAGCCAGTTCCTGAGTCAGAAGGGCGAAGACTTACCATTGGCAATGGAATATGTGGATTTGCGCTTCCCGCAAAGGATTTACATCAGACCGGGATAGTGATAAAGCTATGAGCAGGTGTAGAGATGACTAAGATATGGCGTTATCAGAGTGTTGACATTGGATCAACGAAAACATCCTCGACAATTGTTGAGGTCGATGAGAATGGTGAAATATCTGTTCTCAGCCATGCTGTTGTGCCTTCAAGAGGGCTCAGGAACAGTCTTGTTGTCAATGTCGAACAGACCAAATCGTCCATTGTCGAGGTTGTTTCATTGGCTCAACGCAAGGCAGGCATTCAACTTCAGGATGTGATTGTTGGGATTGCTGGCGAACATGTTCGCTATTTTACAAACAGTGGTGTTGTGTCTATTGCCAGAGATGCAGGTTCGCCGGACAAACCGGGAATTGTCACCGAGAATGATATTGCCAGAGTTCAGGATGATGCAAGATCAATTTCTATTTCTCAAAACCAGAGAATTCTTCATGTCATCAATCAGGAATACAAAGTTGACGACAAAGAGAGAATATTTGATCCGTTGAATCAGTCATGCCGCCGCTTGGAAGTCAACGTGCTGATTATTTCAGCCTTAGAGACGGCGCTTCGCGACATCGAACGCTGTGTGACTCAGGCAGGATTGAGAGTGAGGTCGCTGGCGCTGGAATCGCTGGCTTCTTCGAAAGCAGTGCTGACGGATGATGAGATAAATAACGGTTGCATGTTGATTGACATAGGCGGCGGGACGCTTGACATCGGGATTTTCCATGAGGGAGCGATCCGATCAATCAGTGAAATCCGTTATGCTGGCGAGATTATTACAAGTGATATTGTCAGGATGTTTAACATCCCAGAGAAAAATGCCGAGAAGGCGAAAGTCGAGTACGGGAGCGTTACTATCCCTGAAAAGAGCGCTTCGAGGAAAATCCCAGTGCAACTCGACGGGTATAATGATGATCGTTACATTGATGAAATTGATTTGAACACGGTTATCCGCGCACGTTCAGAGGAAGTGGTCAAGATGGTAATGGCGCGGAAAATCAAAATGGAGCGAAGTGAGAATATTGCGAGTATTGTCTTGACAGGCGGTGGTTCGCAGTTAAATGGACTGGTGGAACTATACGCTGAGGTGTTCAATCTTCCGACCCGATTGGGAATTCCGATTGGTTTCAAAGATTTGGATAAAGTGTCAGGAAGTCCATCGTCGTCCACAGGTTTAGGTTTGATTAAGTACCAGATCGACAAAGACCATATAAATATCCCCGAATTGTCAGAAGGCGCGACCATCACGGGGATTGGCAAAGGTTTTAAAAATTTTTTTAAGTGGTTGTTTAGTGGAACGGATTGATAACGGTAAATCCTTTTGGGAGGCTCCAATGGAGAACTTGTTGAATTTGCAATTTGCAGATGAATTGCCCTATGGTGCAATCATGAAAGTCGTCGGGGTCGGCGGCGCGGGTGGAAATGCAGTAAACCGCATGGTTGACTCGCACATGGAAGGTGTTGAATTTCTGGTTATGAACACGGACATTCAGGCATTACGACAGAGCGCAGCTACGACGAGATTCCAGATCGGAAAGAGCATTACAAAAGGCAGAGGCGCAGGCGCCAATCCGCTGATCGGCTTTAAGTCAGCTCAGCAGGATGAGCCGATGATCGAGGAAGCTCTGAAAGACACGGATTTAGTATTCATCACTGCGGGCATGGGTGGTGGAACGGGAACAGGCGCAGCGCCGAAAGTTGCTGAAATTGCACACCGCCTTGGTGCTCTGACAGTAGCGATAGTAACCTTGCCGTTCGAGTTTGAAGGCAAGAGGAGAATGAAGGCGGCGTTAGATGGAGTCATCAACCTCAAGAAGTATGTTGACACCTTAGTAGTTATTCCCAACCAGAGCCTGTTTTCGATAATCAACGCCAAAACGCTGTATCGTGAAGCATTTAAAACAGCGGATATGGTGCTGATGCAAGCTACACGTGGCATCTCAGATTTAATTGCAAAGACAGGCGAGCCAAATCTCGATTTCGCAGATGTCCAGACAGTAATGATGGATGGCGGCGAAGCATTGATCGGCTTTGGATCTAATTCTGACGATGATCGTGGCGCGAGTGCAGCCCGCCAGGCGCTGAAGTGCCCGTTGTTGCAGAGTCTGAACATCTCTGGCGCAAAAGAAGTGTTGGTGAATATTACCGGTTCGTCTGATATGACGATGTTTGAAGTCAATGAGGCAATGAACCTGATCTATGAAGAAGCTGGTGAAGACGCCAATGTGATCTTCGGAGCAGTCATTGACGATGACGTAAAGGATGAGCTTAGGATCACTGTAATCGCGACAGGTTTGGGTGATTTTGAGGACGATTCTGAAGTCGAGAAAGAAACAGAGAGCGAAATTCCGAAAGAAGAAGTCAAGGTTGATGAGGACAAAAAGAAAATCCGCCCAAAGTATGGCTACGATGAGCCATCGGTGGCTCGCAACTTTTCTCACTCTGTGAGTAATTCTTCTCAAGGTGAAAATGGTGACAGGGAGAAAAAACCAGTGATTGCTGTCGTTGAAGAGGAAATGCAAGCTAAACCAGAGCCCAAGCGAATTGATCTGGGCGTAATTGATCTCGATGGTGAACCGCCTTCTAACCTTGAACTTCCAGCTTTTTTGCGCCAAACTAACTATGTTGGTGGATTTAATGGTTCTTAATGCCAAGTAGGAAGATTACAAAGTTCGAAGAGTTCTTCGGTGCGCAATCAAACATTGTAGAGGTTCAGCCTTACAATAAATTAGCCCAGATCTATGATGATGTAATGAAGCATGTAGATTACTTCATCTGGGGGCAATTCATACTTGCAGCCTTGCTTGATGAGGGACTGCCAATCCCAAATGAGCATTTATCTGCCTCAGTGTTAGATTGTGCATGTGGGACGGGAATCATCGGTGTACAGTTTGCACTGATGGGTTTCGATGTGGAATGCACTGATGCCAGCGCAGATATGGTCTCTGTGGGAAGAGCCCGTGTGGAGGGGATGAAGAAAATACCTGAATTCAAGGTGCAAAGATTTCAGGATTTATCCGCCCATGAACGTTTTGATGCTGTGATTTGCTCGTATGACTCTATAAATTATCTCACTGAGCTGTCAGAGCTGAACGATTTTTTAGTCAGAGTCCGGGATTCGCTAAAACCTGGTGGTTTCTTTGTGTTTGATATATGCACTGAGTATAATTCGCTCCGGCATTTTGCAAGTAATCATTTTCATTATGAAAATGCGGAATATCTGGTGCGTCGGGAAGCACATTTTGTCAAGAACGAGCGCATTCAGGAGAACCGTTTCTGGATTTCATTCAACGATGAGCCTGACGTTGTTTTCCATGAATATCACAGACAGAAGGTTTACTCCATTAGCGAAATTGAAAAAGCAATTAAAGACTCAGGCATGTTGATGAAGCAGAAGTATGGTGATTTTTCGCGTAAGCAACCGAACCGACGGACATTGCGCGTACATTTCATCTGTAAGCGTCTTTAAATATCATTTAAGGAAAAGATCGACATGAATGGCAATAGTAACACCAATGGATTGGTAAAACTACGGAACGTATCTTTCCAGTATAGTCCGGGCGAGGGAATTTACGGAGCTTCCATCAACATCGCCAGAGGAGATTTTGTGCTGCTTGTTGGCAGAACCGGATCGGGAAAGACAACTCTGATGAAGCTGATGTCCATGGAGTTACAACCTGCTTCCGGAGAAATCTGTCTGCTTGATCTTCGCTCCAGTCGATTGAAGCGCAAGCATTATCCTGAATGGCGGCGACAACTGGGAATTGTATATCAGGACTTACGCTTGCTGGATGACCGCACTATTCTTGACAACATTAAACTGGTGGCATCATTCGAGAGTCGTCTGCCCGGTAGCCCTAAGTCTCGTGCGAAATATATTCTTAGTAAGGTGAGGTTGTCGCATAAATCTAAATGCTATCCTGGGAGTCTGTCTTTGGGTGAACAGCAACGGGTTGCCATTGCGAGGGCATTGGTGAACCAGCCGTATGTATTGCTGGCTGACGAACCGACCAGTAGCCTTGATTCGGACACGGCTAAGGAAGTTATCGACATCCTCCATGAGATTAACCACAGCGGAACAGCGGTGGTGATTGCCACTCACCAACCGGATTTATTCAATGATTGCCACCCTCGTATATTCAGCCTTAATGACGGGAGGCTGAGCGAAAATTGATCCTATTCTCATTAGCAGAAGGTTGGCGGAACTTCAAGAATTTCAGTCTGATCGGATTCCTGTCGGTAATTTCACTGACGATCACGCTGATAATTTTAGGGTTGTCCATACATGGAATACTGGTGCTGAAGGGATGGCAGGATGGATTGCTTGGTAAGTTCCAGATGGAGGTTTTTCTTGACGGTGATCTGTCTGAAGGCAGGATAGACACCATTGCTGGAGAACTTCAGACATTGGCGAAAATTGACAGCTTGGAAATTATCACCAAAGACATAGCTGCCGAGCGCTTTCAGGATCAGTTTGAGCAGAATGTGGTGGATTTGCTAGGGGATAATCCACTTCCTGAGTCAATCATCATGTATCTGAATCCCGCAAACGATCTTGTCAAGGAATGGCGTGAAACCGCGGAAAAAATTCAGAAAATACAAGGTGTTGACGAGGTAGTTTACGAAGGCGAGCTGATGGAAACCATAATGCAGTTCGCTCATAACGCCGGGTTGATGGTTGGTATTTTCGGCGGTGGTTTGCTTCTGGTTTCATTTGTTTTTGTCATCTTGACGATCATCGGATCAATTAACCGCCGAGAGGATTTCATCCGTGTGATTGCCTTGTCTGGCGGATCTCCAATGATGGCAAAGGGGCCATTCATCGCTATGGGTGGCATGTACGGGCTTGCCTCAGGTGTCATTGCTGTTCTGGTTGTTGAGGCGATACACTGGGGTGTAGTGTATATGTGGGGCAGTGACTACGAGGTGACGAGGTTTTGGGCTCCGGCGATAGTATGTGTTGGGCTTGCTCTTGGAGTAATTGCCGCAGGCTGGGCGGCGAGTAAAAAAATTCGGCTGTATTAAAATGTCTGAAATTTCCACAACTGTTATCTTGGCGGCGGGTTACGGCAAACGGTTAAAGCCCTTTACAGATTTCCTGCCAAAGCCGGCAATGCCGGTTGCTAACGTTCCGTCAATTGTTAAAATCATCGACAATCTTCATCATTTCAACATTTCCACCTTCCACATCAACACACACCATCTCCCAGAAGTTGTGGTAAGTGTCTTAAAATCTGACATGGATGCAACGATCAACGTAACCTGCGAGCATGAGATTCGGGGTACTGGCGGTGGGGTTGAAAATTTTCGGTCAGCTCTGCAGAGCCAGCCGTTTATACTTCACAATGCCGACATATACAGCGAACAGGATTTACAGGAGCTACTGGATTATCACCAAGCATCCGATTCATTAGTGACATTGATGGGTGTGGATGAACCTGAATTTAATTCGCTGGTTGTGGATGACGAGGGCTTGGTTGATATTTCTCGAAAGGACGGAACATTAACCTATTCTGGAATTGCTGTGTTTTCGCCAGCCGTCTGGAAGTACTTTCCATGCGCTGTGAATTTTTCGCTTGTTGATGTCTTTAGATCGGTCATGCGGCATAAGCTACCAATCAAGGTGTTTAAGTCAGCGGCGTACTGGAATGATTTCGGAACGGTGGCACGATATTTTGACCTTCACGCTAATCTGGCAGTCAGCTATCCGCTTAACATTCATCCTCAGGCAGTGGTCAGCGGTTGCGATCTGCGGGGATTCTGTTTCGTTGCGACGGGTTGTGAAATTCGAGATTGCCTGATAGAGGATTCTATAATTTTACCGGGGACAAAGATGGAGGGAAAACAGATCAAGTCCAGCGTGGCGCTTGCTGATATAATCATGCCGGTCAATGTATGAACTTATCCGACATTCAACATCGGTGGCTGAGCGAAGTATTTCCCTACCAAACAATTGAGCAAATGCAGGTCTATGGTTCGAAGCGGAGTTTTTTCACAGTCAGCAATGGCGATGAGCAGCGTGTGTTGATTGTTGACGATGATGCAGTGCAATTTGAACGGTATCTCCTGCGAGCGGATATGTTTCGCCTGTTAAATGTGCGAGTGCCGCAGGTTTACGCATCTGAAGCCAAACTTGGCTTAATCTTAGTTGAATTCCTCCCTGGCAATTTACTTGAGTCAATATTTCATAACTCCGTTGATTACATGCTCTCGTATCGAAGCGTCATAGATGAAATGAACTCCTGGCAAAAGCAATTTGACTCACAAAATAATGCTGGGAGTTATCGCTTACCTGTCTATGATGTTGAATTTGCCAGAAATGAAACTCGCTATTTTCAGCAACGTTTTTTAGAAGATTATGTTGGTGCGAATGAAGAGCAGATTCGTTCGCTTGATTTCCAATTGGATTGCCTCGCCGAACAAGCCGCGAGTATTCGGCAGACGCTCATACACAGGGATTTCCAATCTCAGAATATAATCCTAAATGCCACAAGCCCATCTTTTGTAGATTTTCAGTCAGCGATGATGGGTCCGTATTGCTATGACTTGGCTTCATTGTTATATGACAACTATGTAAATATCCCAACTGATCAGAAAATCCTGCTGAAAGATTACTTCTTCAGTAAATTAGACGAGACAAAAAATGTTAATTTCGCAGTCTGTGCTCTCCAACGAACGTTTCAGGCATTGGGAGCTTACGGCTACCTGTCTGGAACGCTTAAACGTAAACAATACCTCCGATACATTCCACAAGGAATGCGTCATCTCGATGAACTTTCCGAAAACTTCCCTTGGTTGAAAACAGATTTGTTTCCCCTTTTAACCTTCCGGTAAATGCTTCTATTTGTAAAAAAATAGATCATGGCGATATTTAAGTGTAGATAACCTTGACTTAAAAGTACAAGAGATGTACCTTTTTAACAAGAAGTCATGTGAATCAATTATCATAGTCTGCATGTTTTTGCAGGAAGGTTTGTGCTTGTGAAGGATATTGTCCTGAAATGGTTAAACGACCATGCTCCACATGCTGGTGTTGGGTTGAATGAACCAGTAATGGCGATTGGTGCTGCGGCACGTTTGACGGGTCTGTCAGAGTCAGCTCTGCGTAAATATGAAGCGGCAGGCTTGATTATATATCATCGCACGCCGGGGAATCGACGCATGTTGGCTTTAGAGGATTTGGAACGGATCAGACTTATACAGAGCATGATAAAGAACAAGGGGCTAAATGTCGAAGGCATCCTGAGATTATTGACGCTGATTCCTTGCTGGGAATTGAAAAAGTGTTCGAGGGAAGAACGGGATATTTGCCCTGCCTCGGTGGATTCTCGCCGTCCTTGTTGGGTGCTCCGTGAGAATAAAGGCTGTATGGGTGAACCGGATTGCCGGTGTTGTGAAGTTTACCGCTTCGGCGCTTATTGCACTGAAGATTTAAAATCCCTGATTGCTGCGTTCTACAACGAGAGAGAAATGAGAGAGCAATTAAGTGATTCCGACGAAGAAGGGTCTGGGGAAGTTTAGAATATAAAGAGGGAATGATGAGCATTATTCATTTGATCATCGCACTTACGGCTGTGGTATTTTTCGGCGCGGTTGTAGCGAGATTTGTCAGAATAAATAACATGCCACTTCATTTACGTTGGGAGCTTTATCCCGTACCACATGAAAAGGGTAGGTCAAGTTACGGGGGCTCTATCCTTGAAGAAGTAAACTGGTGGACAAAGAAATCTGAAAAAGATCATTTAGGCACGTTGAAGGTAATGATTCCCGAAATATTGTTGCTTAAAGGTGTCTGGGAGCATAATCGTCAGCTTTGGTGGGGTAGTTATCCGCTTCACTTAGGGCTATATCTGCTGATTGGCAATATGGCGTTACTTGGTCTGAATACACTGTTGGTCTGGCAAGATATTGTCATTCCCTTTGTTCCTGTTCTTATTTTAGCCATTGCCTGGGCTGGTTGTGCGATTGGCTCTTTGGGTGCAATCATCATGTTGTACAAGAGAACCTTTGATCCGAAATTGTCATCATTCACCAATCCCGGTCATTTCTTTAACATCATCGTGTTAGGGCTAATTTATGGCGGTGGGCTATGGTGGCTGGCTACAGATGCTCAGTTCACTCAAAATATGGCAGATTTCTGGATGGGCATCATCATGCCGTCCAAAATGCCAGTGCTGTCTCTGGCGGCGTGGGTGCATGTTGGTTCTGTCCTGTTTTTCATATTCTATATGCCGTTTACGCACATGTCCCATTTCTTCACCAAGTGGTTTACCTATCACTCGGTTCGCTGGGAAGACAAACCAAACTTGCCCGGAAGCGGGATACAAGAGAAAATCAATAAGAATCTTGCTCAGATTGTAACTTGGTCTGCGCCGCATATTGGGGCTGATGGCAAACGTAATTGGGTTGACATTGCGACTATGGATGTGCCATCAACCAATAAGGAGAAGAAGTAATGGCTACAAAGTCGAAAATAAAACGCTTAAGAATAACTGACATCAGTAAGCCATCCGCGCAACTCGCACATGTTGATCCTGAAGACTTATTAGAGCTGCCAGCGCCTTATGATAAGCTTGAAAATCTTCCCGGCTTCAAGAAGATGCGGGAAGAGTCTCGCGAGAAATTCGAAGCGACTCTCGATGACACGATGGTCATCAATCTTCCTAAACCTAAAGATAAAGCCGAAGAACAAAAATACATTGATGCGTTTATCTCAGGATTAAAAAAATTGTTCAGCGAAGAGAATAACTGGACATTCTTGCAACCCTTGACCTTATCGATAGAACATTGTGCTCGTTGTCAAACCTGTGTGGACGACTGCCCGATATACGAGGCCAGTGGCTATAATGAAATTTACCGACCTACTTACCGTTCGGAAATACTCCGCCGGTTGTACTTCAAGTATGTAAAAGGTGGAGGCATGTTAAGCAAGTTCTCGAATGGCGACATTGAGTTGAACTGGACTTTGATTGCTAGGTTGATGGAACTTAGCTACCGTTGTACGCTTTGCCGGCGCTGTGCTCAGAGCTGTCCAATTGGCGTGGACAATGGCTTGATCACCCATGAATTACGTAAATTATTCAGCCAGGAACTTGGATTTTCGCCAAAAGAGCTTCATGCTAAAGGCACAGTGCAACACCTCGAGGTCGGGTCAAGTACAGGCATGAACGCCCTCGTGGTTAAAGATAATGTCGAGTTCATTGACGAGGATATGACCGACAGAACCGGCATAGAAGTCCACACCAATTGGGATAAAGTCGGCGCTGAAGTGCTGTTAATTCACAATGCTGGCGAGTTCCTGGCCTGGCCAGAGAATCCCGGCGCTTTCGCCTTGTTGCTCGATGCCGCGGGAATATCCTGGACTCTTTCGAGTGATTTAGTGGGCTATGATGGCGTGAACTATGGCTTGTTCTATGATGACGTTCAACTTGCCCGGATCGCCTTGAAACATTTTGAGATTGCCAAAAAGCTGGGCGTGAAAAAGATCGTCATGGGTGAGTGTGGGCACGAATCTAAAGCTATGGGTGTTATTGCCGATCGCTTGACTGAAGCCGTACCGCGTGAAACGGCAATGACA
>CAZAGU010000021.1:30169-31578 GCA_964484805.1 uncultured bacterium | reverse complement strand
TATGCCGCAGTGTGCTACCTGATCGACAACGTGCAAAAGCACAACGACGAGACCCTCGCCAAAGGTGTGGTCATCACCCCGGCGTTTGAAATGCAGCGTGTGGCGTATGATTATTTTCTGACTCAGGAAGGCCGCATCACCCGCAATTTAGACCGCCACACCTACATCCGAACGCTGGCGAAAATGGGTGTCACGCACGCTGAAGTTAACGGTCTGGGCTATCCGATGGGACTGGAGACTGGCCCCAAAGGCGAAGCCTACCCCATGTTCTACACCTATTGCCCGGCGCTGGATCAGTTCGTGTTCAGCAAGCTAAACGAGGGGCTGTACCCAAATTATTATCTGTCGTCAAATTTGACCTACCTGAAGAAAAACGCCAAGTTGTCTCGCAAGTATGGCATGACCCCAGGCATGCTCTGCTTTGAACCGCGCTCAGTGCCGGAGCGGTTTTTCGACAAATACCCAATGCTCAGAGGTTGCCGTCTGGATCATCCTTTCCGAAGTTTTAAGCCTCGCTACAACATGACGATTACCCATCCACTGGTGCGTGAGCACTACGCTGAGATGATGCGAAAAGTTATGACCGAGATTCCTGATCTGGGCTTTATAAATATCTGGACAAACGACAGCGGCGCCGGCTTTGAGCACACAAAATCGCTGTATGTTGGACGCAACGGTGGCGCGTACTTGATTCGCGAGTGGAAGGACGATGCTGAAATCGCGCGGCTCGCCGGTGAGAATGCTCTGCTGTTCTTTAAAACACTGCTGGATGCCGGCAGGGAAATCAACCCTGATTTCCGCGTCATCACACGCATGGAGTCATTCTACGGCGAACACGACACCGTCTGGAATGGGCTGGGCGATGGGCTGGAGATCGAAACCAATTCGCTGGCGACCAAAGGCTGGGCGATGCCCTACAAACACCCGCGCTATCCTGACTCAGATCAGATCAACGGCGGCTCGGTTTATCAGCAGGGCTTCGATCCCCTCGAAACCGAGCTTCAACAGGATTTGGAAGACCGCGGCAGTCATGCGCATTTCTACTTCGGAGCGGGACCTCAGACGATGTTCGCACCGCTTGTTGGTGTGCCCTATCCTCGCCTGACCTGGCAGAGATTGAAGACCTTGCGCGACAATGGCGTAAGCCATCTGGTGCAGTATGGTGGTACTTTCCCACCGGAGAAAGCGCCCTACAACATCAACCACGAAATATCCCGTCGCTTCACGTTTAACTCTGAGCTCGATATAGACAGCACAATCTCCGACATCGCGTCATGCTGGACAGGCGAGACCATGGTGCCGATTCTGGTTAAAGCATGGAAGCTTGCGGAGGAGGCGATCATCAGCTTCCCTAACACATCAACCCTCTATGCGACGATTGGCTTCACGTGGTATCGCCTCTGGGCGCG
>CAZAGU010000021.1:0-30069 GCA_964484805.1 uncultured bacterium | reverse complement strand
TGCTGGATGATGACGCATCGCAATATTGCGGCTTGGGTTGCCGGTGTCTATGGCTACATGAACAGCAAAGACGACGGTGCGAGAAAACGTTGGAAAAAGTACGTCAAGGATTCTGTCCGCATGGAAATCGACAACACAAAAATGCTGGCGCGAATACTCGACACAGACATTGAATTCATGGCTTTAACCGATCAGGGCGAAACCCCGCTGATGTATGGCGATAATCTCAGGTCGCTGCTTGAGTTCCGGGTTGAACTGATGGCGGAACATCTCAATGATGTGCCATACATTGATCCTGACTACATCGAGCGCAAAGCTGGCGAACCGGTAATTTAACTCGGATGAATGCGTTGAAAGTTGGCATCGACAACTACAGCCTGAACGCGCTGAATCTGCCGCCGTTGGAATGTTTACAGTATGCTCAGGAGTTTAACCTCGAAGGCGTTTCTTTTTCAGGATTGATTCCAGAAGATAGAAACCTGATTTGTTCTGATTATTTGCATGATTTAAGCGAATATGCCGAGCATAACGATCTTTATATCGAATGGGGCAGTGCACAGCATATTCCGCGAGATATGAGCAACTGGGCTACAAAAGATGTTTTCAAGGCAAATGAAGAAGTTGCCATCGAAGCGGAAACGCTCGGCGTGAGAATCGTCCGCTCATGTTCCGGCGGGTTAATGCGCTGGCATGACAGCAGCCCGCCCACCGAGACTCTGCTCCGTGAAACTGCGAAAGCTCTGCTCGCTCAGAGAAGCATGCTGCGCGAACACAATGTGATCCTCGCCATCGAGACCCATTTTGAATTCACCACCTTTGAACTCAGGCGTTTACTGGAAATGTGCGAAGCTGAACCGGGCGACTGGCTTGGCATCTGCCTCGACACGATGAATCTGCTGATCATGCTCGAAGACCCGACAATGGCAACCGAACGCATTTTACCGTGGGTAATCAGCACGCACATTAAAGACGGTGGAATTATCCTCGACCCGAAGGGAATGCGAACATTTACCACGCCGATTGGTTCGGGCGTGGTGGACTTTCCCCAGATTTTCAGGCTGTTGGAAAAATTGGATCAGGAGATAAATCTGAACATCGAAGACCATGGCGGAGATTTTCTCTTGCCAGTGTTCGATCCGCTGTTTCTGAGTAAATTTCCAGACCTCTCCGTTCAGGAATTTGCGAGACTGTTGGAGCTTGCGCAAATGTCAGACACAATGGTAGCTAATCGTGTAATAGCAATCCTGCCGCGCGAAAAATGGGCAGAACATTGTTCAGATCGGTTATATACAGATGAAAACAACATGAGAAACTTGCTAAACGGATTATATTAAATAGTATGAAAAACCAAACAACCCCAAAGGCAATGGAAAGCAACATAAACACAGCCAGTCCAGTGGCGACATCAGCCAAGACCGAGAGTCAGATAAAAATCGACACGCTCATCAGCCAAATCACAACAACCGCTTCAAAATCCATTCCAGACGCGATTATGATCGGTTTAAATGCCTATCAATCTGCAGTGGCAGAAGGATATGACCACGGCAAAATATATGCCGCACTTGACTTAGCCAACATCTACATTCGACGAATGCGAAATCTCGATGAGGGGATGAAATACCTCGATATCGTTGAAAAAGAACTGAAGAAGCAGGATGATCCACTTGCTCGTATCAGAATGATGATGGCAGATGCTACAGCCAAGACGATCAAGTCTGAACTTTTTGAAGCTTTGGAAATATACAAGCAGGTTGAAGAAAATATTGATGAAGTAAATGATGTCTATCTTAAAGCCATGCTGATGTCCGGGTTTGGAGCGATTTACTATTTTCTCTTCAAATTTGACAAAGCTATGGAGTACTATTATCTGAGTCTGAAACTCTATCAAGCTGAAGATTATCACATTGGAGTAGCAAACTGCTACAATAACATTGCAACTCTGTGTGATCGAACTGGAGATAAACCAAAAGCCATAGTACATTTTAAATCGGCATTGGAAAAATTTGAGATGACAGGCGACACACAGGGAATCGCACGAGCAACTGGCAATATTTCACTAAGCTATTGTAATTTGCGTGATTATGACAAAGCTCTGGAATATGGATTGCGGGCGCTTGAACAGGCGAGGGCAAACAAAAATGAGCATCAGATTGCGCTGGTACTAAACAATGTTGGTGAGATTTATAAGCTTACAAAGCAAACGGAGAAGGCATTGGAGCTTTATCAGCAATCTCTGGAGATTGTTGAAAGATTGCACACGGATCTGGAGATCGCAGTGGCGGCGAACAACATTGGCGAATGTTACGCTGATCTTGGGAAATTCGAGGAGATGCGGAAGTACCTCGATTATGCTTTGCCTCTAATCAAGAAGTGTAATGCGCTAGTGTTGCTGAAAAACAACCATTTCATCCGGTCATGGCATGCTCACGACACAGCGAATTATCACACAGCTTTCCATTACCTGGAAAAGTACATGGATGTGCATAACAAAATTGTCAATGAGGAGACTGCTCGAAAGACTGCCGAGCTAAGGGCGATTTTCGAAGTTGAAAAAATGGAGCAGGAGAAGGAAATCTACCGACTGAAAAACGTCGAGCTTGCCCATGCTAATCAGAAACTTCAGGAAGCTTTGGATAACATCAAGGTGTTGTCTGGACTAGTGCCGATTTGTTCACATTGCAAGAAAATCCGTGATGACAAAGGGTTCTGGAATCAACTTGAGACCTATATTTCCAAACACTCCGACGCGACATTCAGCCACGGTATTTGCCCTGACTGCCTGAGGGAATTGTACCCTGATATTGCTGAGCAGATACTCAAGAGCCGGCAGGACAAAAAAGATTCAGAATAAATCTGTTTTTCGTTATTTCTTTAATTCACAACAGATTGAACGGATTAAACGGATTAGGGAAAATAGCATATTAATCTGCATAATCTATTGAATCTGCGGATAAGTTTCTTTCTCTCAATGCGATGATTCCCGGTCTTCCCCGATACTCCAAAAAAACAGCGGCTGCCCGGTTTCCCAAACAGCCGCTTTCCGCATCCACACATCAGCGAAAATTAATCCGCGTCAATGTCTATCAACGCCTTCGCCATGAATTCCGCCGCTTCATCATTCTTCATGAAATACAGAGGAAATCCCAGCGTAATAGTGCGCCATGGATTCACCGTATCGAAATTCAGGATGCAAGCTGGCAGAGCTTCCCACTCGGTGTCGGGAACGTAGCCATGCCAATATCCTGCAACATCGGTGCGGTGGCGAGGTGTCATCGTCCAGCACTGATCCAATCCTTTCCAACGACCGGATATCTTATCTGCATCAAGCGATAATGTATCTGGATAGCCCTTGGCTACATCACCCAGCATCGCCACAAATCCCCCTGTCGTATTGCGCTCAGTGCTTCGAGAACCAGCGGCAATGCGCAGATATTTGTATGGGAAGCCTGTGGTAAATGTTGCCACATCAGCGCCGGCGAATGTACCCAGAATGTTCTGTCCAGACAAGATCAGCTTGCCGCCGCGTTCCAGATATTCACCCAGAATCGGAGCGCTGTTTGCTATTAAAACTTCCGATTTGTCATCGCCATGCCAGATTATCACCCGCTTGTTGTACACATCCAAGGGCGACACATAGTTCGACCCATCAGCATCCGGGCGAAGAATACTATAATCAAGCTCCGAAACCTTCCAGCCACTCGGTGTCATGCCATCCATATCCACACCAAGGATATTGTGATAGAACGCATCTACCTGCTCGTCATCGGGGCTTCCGGGGTTGCCATTGCCATCTCGGGTTTCGTCCACGATCAAAATGGTCTTGGCATTAAGGTCAGGCACAACAATCGTCAACAGATACGTCGTGATGGAGCTCTGAACGCCTGTCCAATCGCGGCACTCAGCTTCAAACTGATATTCACCCGGCGGTAAATCATGCCGTTCAAACGACGCGCCCGTCCAGTCAGACCAATCGCTGAATCCCGACCAACTGTCATCATCGCTTCCAATATCACGGCTCTGGTAGTGGTATCTAAATGAATGAATCGAACCAAAATAGTCAGACGCATCACCGACCAGCGTAAAATAGGTCGTAGTATTTGTCCGGTAAAAGGTTGATCCATCGGGATAGTAATCCAAAGCACCGTAAATAGACTCGATGGTCACAAGCTCAGGCAATGAGTCGGCTTGCACCGTCAAAGTGCGTGAGTATGATTCGCCTACTGCTCCGCCCCAATCAATGACTTCCACGCCCAGTGTACGATCGCCAACGGGAAGTAGCTCGAAATTAATCGGCACTGTCTCGTCGGTGTCGATGCCTGCAAGAATGCTGGGGTCGCTAATGTCACAGAATTGGAATTTCATGCGCTCAGACCAATCCGAAACAGGTTCGCCATCCACTGTAACCCGCAGAAACGCGCCAGAAATGTTAGGATCATCCCATTCAACTTCAAACGCAATCCCCTGCCCCACAACAGACATATCGGGGAATGATGCTATGAAGCTGGTGATTTCCGGCATTTTATTGGTTGCCATAAAGGTTCTAAGCGGAGGATTTGGGTCACGAGCGCCTTCATTATCAATCGCTGTTACCTTAATGACGTGTTCTGTCGGGTTCAATGGATCAGGCGATTCAAAAGCAATCACGCTGTCGCCGCGGGTGGTAAATCTTTCAGCGTCATCGTCAATCTGAACGTAAAAACCTTCCACAAGCCCGTCTTCATCGTTGCCAAACCATTGGAGGTAAAACATCGGTGAAGGCGAGACATAGTGGTCATGGTTCATTCCTTCCATCGGCGCGACTACAATGCGCGTCGATGGCGGCATATTAGCCACTGGTGATCCGGGGTCAGATGGTTCGCAACCCCACAGCAACAGGATCACCAGAAGCAGCGGGACGATCTTGATGAGATCTTTTCTACTCATAGTTTTTCCTCCTGCCGTTGTTAAAATTTAAGAACCAATGAGAACCGATGCGGATCGCTCATGAACTCATCAGAAGCATCACCTATTCTGCCAAAGCCCTGATAGGCATAGTCAATCTGCACCATCTTAACAGGAGAGCTGGCTCCCAAAGGAATGCGGAGACCGAATCCGCCAGCCCAGCGCTCTTCGTCATAGCCAAACTGATTCTTGTAGCGAAGTTTATGACCGCCGCGCAAGAACAGCATATCCATGAATGCCACTTCCACACCGAAGTTGATCCGCTCCCGGTTGTCGTTGGGGTGGCTCATCTCCAGTGCGAACAAGCCATCCCACATCATCGGTTTTTTCATGCCAATCATATCGAACATATTTGCCGACAGCCCGATGCGATAGATCGTCGGCGGTGGGGATGCGGCATATTCGTTTTCTTTTGGGTCTTCTCTGTCGCGTCTGCCCTGGTCAAGATAATCAAAATAGCTTCCGCCGTATTGAACATCGGGGCCAAAGTTTTGAACAGAAAATCCGATTTTCATTGACCTAAGGTCGGTTTCGTACAGTGTGCCAATATCGCCGAGCACGCTGGTGAAAGTTGCGTCGTCAATGCCGGTGGTGACCATGCGCAAATTGAGACCGAATATAAAACGGTCGGTCAATCTTCTCGCCCACGAAACACCGCCAACAATATCATACGCCATGAAATGTTCGCCTGTGCCTTCAGGATGCGCCCAAGTGCGAACTGGCATATCGTCCGTCGTGATGGCAATCAAGTGAACGCCAAACACGCCCCGATTGCCCATGTTCTTCGCTACTGCGAAGTTGTTGTATTGAATATCTGCCGGCATGTTGATCTGGGTGAACACAGCGCTTGTGCCTTCCAGGTGGATCAGACCAGCGGGATTCCAGAATGTTGACTGAATATCGTCAGCAACAGCCACATAAGCATCTGCAAGTCCGATAGCTCGAACGCTTGATGAAATCTTCAGCGATTGCAGACTGGTCGTGCCAACTTTCTGAACCTCTCGGCTCATTCCCGCCCCTGTGATCAGGATCAATACCATCAGAATCAATGATACCTTACGGTTCATTATGCTTCTCCTATTTTCAGGGACGTTGATTACTCAGCAGTCCGATAGATTAGGTATAAACTGGCGCTGACTTGCGTCACTGTGCCCGGTGACCCGAAACTGAAATGCAGTGTGTGGGTCGTGCCCGACGTCAAACGTCCCAGCCAATTCCGTATCGGAAGCAGCTCATATTGAGTGTACCTGTCTGGATATGCGGCAGGCACATGCAGGAAGTCATCACGGCTTGGTTTCACCGGATTTATCCAGGTCGGGTCAGCAATCCAGAATTCATCCAGATCCAGCTCGATCCGACGACCATACCAACCACCTTCACCCTCCAGGGCAGTGTAATTTCCCTGACCCCAGGCGATAGTTTCATTTGCCAGATAGGGCAAGGCTTCACTATCAAGATACACCGCATTGGGTGTGTGCATCTCAACGTCACTATCCAGTCTGACTGAATATGTGTATCGACCATCAAGCCACGTATCAAGAGAATCCTGAACACCTTCCACATTGATAATCTGAGCGGCTCGGAGTTCCTTTTCAAGCTCTAACGCTAGCGAATCCGATGGAGTCAAATTACCAGCCAACCACAAGTCAAAGATGACGGCGCTGAGGCTGTCAATCTCCGTATCCAGTTGGTCAATGTGAAGGTCAAGAGCAACCATCTGATCTAACTCAGGGTCAGCTTGGAAAAAGCAGAAGAGCACAATCTTCCCAGCGGTGATCTCATCACGCACTGTGAAATTCACCGACACTTCCTCACCATTTGACTGTGAGTGGTCGAGAAGAAACTGAGTCTCTGTGTATGACGGCTCTTCCGGTTTTGTCGGTTCAGTTCTCTCATCAGAGCAGGAGATGATGGACAGCATGACCGACAGACACAGCGTCAGAAGCAATGTATGTTTTAATTGTCTCATATTTCCACCTCCTACTTCAACACGACAAATTTGTCGATGTTCATCTTGCCGTCAGCTTCAACAACATAGTAGTATATACCGCTGACGATCTCCTGATCGTATTGATTGCGCATATTCCACATGTAGCTTTCAGTTCCGGCGGGATGGTTAATTGTAATGATATGATCCCCAGCAATGGTGTAAATGTCAATCCTCGCCCCTCGAGCCGGAAGATTGGCAAACCACAGCTTGCGCGGATATTTTTTAACGCCTTCCTCATTAAGATTGCCATCCATTTCCTTCGCATGGCTACCCTTGTAAGGATTGGGATACACATAAACGCTCTCCAGGGAATAATCGGCAGGCTGAGAATCCTCAGTGTAACCAATGGTCGCTGGAATGTATGAACGACCAATCGGCGTGATGAGCACTCCCGCGCCCGGCACCCCCTGATCGAATGCACGCACTATGTAATAGTAAGTGAGACGACGCTGAACGTCATAATCGTCAAACCAGTACAAAGTGTCATTGTTCTCATCAAGCTCCCAGCCAATCAGACCATCAAGATCAGGCTGACGCACAAGAATGTCGTCATCAGTTGGCATCCCAAGGTTGTAGTTCTCACGTTCAAACTCATCATATTCTAAGGTGTTGATTTTGTCAAACTGAGCCAGCGAGAACCAGGTGTTTGTGTTGGATGACCGTTGAATAACATAACCTTCGAAATCCGGATCCTGCGTGATCGGATCAACGGAGGCTTCCGAGTTGTTGCGCCAGTAAATTCGTGAGTGATCGTGGAATACATCCACCCAGAATTCGGGCTGATCCGGCGCGGCAGGACCCTGGAAATCGTTGTCGTAGATTCGCTGAGCCCACTCGGCATTGCGCTGGATGTCCTGCAGGTCTGTTCCGGCAATGAACGCCACCGTAACCGGCAATTCTTCACCGGGTTGTAGCAACCAGCCGCCGCTCGTGGGGCCAAAGCCCATCAAGAAACGCCAGTCACCCAGGAAACCGGTGGAATCGCTGTTGTTTGAAGGATCATCTGAGATCAGATCATACTTATTGATGTTGGTTTCAGGATCACCGCCAGCCTGACGCTCAAAATTCTTGAACGCAATGTTCAATTCATCGAGCGGCGCGGGTGTGCGGACGACCTTCATCGCGAACATTCCGGGTTCTGGACCATCAGCGTCGTCCATCTGATCACCTTGAATCATCATCAAGCGTTCCGAATCGTAGGTGTTCCAGTCATCAACCGAGGCAGGGTCGCCAGCTTCGCCTTTGTTTGCCACATCAGGATCAGCGAACAAGCCCATATAAACTTCAGTCAACGGCAGAGCGCCAACATTGCGGACGATTAAGTCAACCAGAATGAAGGAACCGGCGTATGTTTCACCCCAAGCATAAGTTCGCTGGAGCACCAGAATGTTCAACGGTGTATGATTGTCGGAATCTGGGCTTTGAACCTCATTAATATTCCGGTCATCATACACGCAGAAAAATTCCTGAGTACCGCGGGCGTTGCCGTCTTCATCAATGAGGCCGTCGCCGTCGTCATCGGCTGATCCGGGAACTGCATCACCGTCGAAATCCGGATCATCTCCATCAACCAAGCCGTCAAAGTCATTGTCGATGTAATCACAGGAAATGTCACCGGCGGGGTCTTCGTCAATGTGCGGCTCAGGATCATACTTACAGTTACCGTCGCCGTTTGCGTCACCGGTTTCGTCGGTGTCCGGTGAATCGTTGACAGCTAGAGGATCCGTGCTCCAGACGATATCGCCGTTGGAATCAACCTGATCTTCGTCAATCAGACCATCCTCGTCATCGTCCCTGCCAATGATACCACTGCCGCCATCCCAGTTGGTTGAAGGCCTGCCGTCATTGTTCAGGTCGTCGGTGGCAATGTCCCAGTCGTTGTCGTCGTCGATCTCTTTTGCGCCCATGATGTATTGCTTGCCAGCAATATTGCTATATTGTTTTGACGTTGCGATGAAGCCATCGGGCGCAATATCGACTTCTAACGTCGGTGCAAATTCACTGGTTCCATTGTCGCCGTCGGTGCCCGTTGACACGAGCTTTTCGCCGTTGACAATGGCACCCACCCAGATTCCCGAGCTATACAGAAAGTCTGTTTCTGCGCCTAACGGGAATTCAAAACCAAAATATCCTATGGTCCCATCCGGGTTGCCCTGTTCACCCCAGTTAGACAATGTCATCCGCACATTGCCAACGTCGTGAACCATAAGTGAACGCACGCCGATGTCGGTATGTGCAACTTCACCTTTGTATCTGACAGGTCCCGAATCATCCGATCTTCGCGCCCAGGCGAAGGAGACCAAACTAAGCGCCAGGATAATGGTAATTAGTATTTTTGTTGTTTTTGGCATTGGCTACTCCTTCACCTAATCAAAAATCAAGTCCGAGTCCGAGCCGGATGAAGCGAGGGTTGTCCCATGCTTCAGGATTGGGTCCGGCAAACGGATTCTGGACATAGTTTGGCGAAGAGGAATCATTCACCCATCCCGGCATACCAGTGTAATCGTCAAATGCCTGAGGTGTCCCCACGCGACCGTAGTAATCATCTACCTGCATGACATTCTGAGTATCCAGAATGTTACGCACTTCCAACCAGATTGAAGCCCGCCATTTACCGACGTTGAAACGCTTAGTCACATTGATGTCACCGACGTTAGTCCACTCGGTGCGTTCGGTCATATACTGACCCTCAATGCGCGTTCCTGTTCTGTCGGTTGGGGTGTAAGGTAGCCCACTGCGAAGATTCCAAATCAGGTTGGCATTCCAACCGCCCGGCATCCATTCAATGCCAAACAGTGGCTCATTGTCAGCATAGTTGAAGCCGAGGTTCGTGACGATGGAGTGTCGTTGATCCCAACCAGCGGGCAGAGCCTGCGGTGGTTCAACGTAGTTCTCACGAATCGCCTGAGTGCTGACATTGTAAGAGTTCTTGGCATTCGTCCATGACAGCGTATAGGAAACTCTGCCGTTGAGATGACTGCCATATTCCTTAGAAACATTGAACTCAACACCACGACCAAAAGCATAATCCTGATTGTCATAAATGGCGTAGTTGGCGCCGATCAGTGGCTCACCAAAGTTTTCAGGATACCAGTCCTGACCGGGGCGGGTGTTGATCCAATTTTTAACGTCCTTCAGGAAACCAGTAACGTCAATCAGATAATCCTCATAAGGATTCCAAGAGACACCGACTTCAAATGAGACAGTCTTTTCGGGGTCAAGGTCAGGGTTGCCGACTCGCGGTGTACCGCCGGTTTGAACCTGATTGACAGATTCAAACATATCATCCCAAGCAGGGCGTTGATAAAAATGCCCGTAATGCGCGTGCAAATATGCTTTGGATGTTATTGCAAACGAAGCGCCAAAGCGAGGAGACAGGTACATTTTCACCTTATCGGGCACCTTGAACGGCACATAGCTCGGACTCCAGTCGGCAGATGACGTATCAAAAGCCTTCACATGTCGAACCTGTTCGCCGGGCATGTAGGCATCGGCGCGCAGTCCAAGTGAGAAGGTGATGTCTTTAAACTCCATCTTATCCTGGATGTATATAGAACCGTCGGAAGGATAGACTTCGTAGATATCTGTGTAAACACCTGCGCCGCCATTGTCAATTGTGGAATAAGGTATGTTCCATTTGCCCAGCTCGTAGTAGTTCAGGTCTAAACCTGTGCGAAGCTGATGGTTCTTGTGCATCTGACTTGTCAACTGGAACTTGAAACCCCAGACATAGGACTCTTCCCGAAGCCAGTAGGGCACAGGTTGGCCAATGTTATCTTCAGCACCGTCGCCACCAATTATATAGCCACGGTAGTTGGGAAGATTGTTGCCGGGGTTGCCAAGATCCCAGACACCGTCGCCATCCACATCTGTGAAAGGCTCGCCGATGTCATAGTTGCCGTTAAACTTACCTTCACCGTCCGGTTGGTCGATGAATGGCTCGCTCGGCTCACCGTATTCATTGGGGTCTTTGTCGTAGGCACGATGCTCGCGTGAGGCTTTGTAGCGTGAAAACTTGAGATGATAATAAGTTTTCTTATTCAGCATGTGCTCCCAAGTCAGCAGATATTGATCGTCCTCGATGATTCGCATGGGAATGTGATCCGAGGCGTTGTACTCGTACCATTGAAGGTCTTCGTCAATTCTCCCGTCGAGATCGTCATCCTTGCCGTTCATCACCTCTTCGTCAATCCTGCCGTCGCCATCGTCATCGAATCCGGTAACGTAGGTGTAGTTCTCGTCCTCATTACCTGTCCATGAACGATATGCAGCATTAATGTCTTCCTGTGAGTAGTCATAAGGAAAGTTCAGGCTCTGCCGCATCAGGTAAGTGGTGTACCACTTATAGTTATTGCGATAGGCTGCCTTGAGTTTCACTTTAGGACTGATATGGTAGGCTAATTGATAGCTACTGTTCAGGAAAGTTTGTTCACGACGCTCATCAAGATCAAGTTCACCAGACATATCATGACGGAACCAACGCGATGTGTTTTGCTCGATTCCAGATCCACTC
The DNA here is from genome assembly GCA_964484805.1 of uncultured bacterium. Taxonomy (GTDB): domain Bacteria; phylum Electryoneota; class AABM5-125-24; order Hatepunaeales; family Hatepunaeaceae; genus CAZAGU01. Next base: position 18,625 of record CAZAGU010000021.1, on the reverse strand, counting down.
GAATTCCTGCCGAGAATATCGGCCGAGAGGAAGAAGGTTAAATAGCCGGGAACCTTCAACCCAAGACCGGGCAGAAGATAGGTCGTGATCGGTTCAGGACCACCGAGCGATCCTTCGAGGTAATCATAATTTTGATAAGCAACGGGAGGTTGCCACCTTGTAGTGACCTCTTCCCCAAGATTTTCAAAGTAAGTGGTGGTCTCCTCGAACTTCGAATCACTAGCCGCATTCAGGTCATCAAACACATATTTGATATGACCGTGATAATCTTTCGATCCTTCTTTGGTGACAACATTCACAACTGCCGATTGGGCGTTGCCGTATTCAGCGTCAAAACCGCCTGTCAGGGCGATCATTTCCGCAACAGCCGGACTGCCGACCTCCATCATACGCAAGTTGTTCAGAGGGTCTTTCACCTCCATGCCGTCAATAAGATAGGATACTTCGCCGCGTCGTCCACCGCGGATGTGGATATTTGCGCCTGCGCCGACAGCGCCACCGACATTTGCCAGTGCGCCGACGTAAGATCCAACAGGCATGTTGTACATCTCTTCACCAGTCGTCAGCTTAGTTGAAGCAGTTACATCTGGCCGGATAATGGGGCGTGTAGCCTTCACAATGACTTCTTCACCTTGAATCGCCGACTGTTGAAGTCGAAAATCCAGGGTGGTCGTTAAGTCAGCGTACACCAGCACTTCTTCTTGAGTGGTGGTGGCGTATCCGACGTAACTGGCGCTGATGCTATACTGCCCAGGCCTGACGTTCAGAATAAAGTATTCACCTTCAAGATTTGTTGCAGCGCCGTAATCTGTTCCAACTAAGAACATATTAGCAGCAGCGATAGGTTCGCCAGTGCTACTGTCAACAACCTTGCCGATGATTTTCCCCGTGACACCCGCCCAAAGCATACCACTGGATAGAGACAACATCAATAACACAACCAACGGCAGGCTCAGGCGAGATTTATATGAAATCTTCACTTATGCCTCCTATTGTCCTCAACAGCACAGAAGGGTGCCGATAAGGATTTTCCTGCTAAACCAGAGATCAGGGATAGGAATCCCACAGGAATATTTACCATGATAGAAACCAACGTTAATACCCCCGTTGTGAGTTCAAATAATTCACGAGAAATGCCACGGAAATGATAACGACATATCCATGACCGTGGCATTCCTCTGTCCTAACTATTAGGACTGAAACAGGTGTTAGCGGAGGAGAGTCATCTTCGCCATTTGACGCTGACCCTGAGTCTCAAGCACATAGAAATAGACACCAGTTGAAACATTGTCACCAGTCCAGGCGAACTGATGTGTTCCAGCGGGTAGCCAGCCATTTTTCAAGGTGTCAACTTTACGACCGTTAATGTCAAAGACAGAAAGATTGACTTGTGCTCTCTTGTCGAGAGTAAACGGGATAACGGTTGAGTTGTTGAACGGGTTCGGATAGTTCTGACCCAGCTCGATGGAAGCAGGCAGTTCGGCAGGAGTTGATGTTTCCAGCCATCCTTCACCAATGGTGAGCTTAGCCATTACAGAACCAGACATGTTTGAGCTTTCATCCTGACCGAAAACGTAGAACCAAATTTCATCGCCATCAGCAAGGGCTTCACCGAACATGGTGTCGCTAGGCATTGTGAAGAAATAAGTGCCATAACCAGCATCATCAGCATGAGCTGAGTCAGCCTCAAGCCAAGCCCATGGGGCTTCGGGATCATTCGGATCGCCGGTCGTCCAGTTAACATCAGCGTATGTAACCATACTGGCGTTATCAGTGATCTCGGCGGTAACAAGCCAAGGTTCGTTCAGCATAAAGCTGGAAAGACCAGTGACTTCAATGTCAGGTCCCTGGAAGTCTGTTTCACCATACTGACCGCAGAATGCCACCCAAACGGTGTTTTCCGGGCCGGCCAGGAGGTGGTTCTGAGTGATATAACCACCGACGAAGGTTTCGCCATCGTCGAAGATTGACCAGATTTCCTGACCTTCCGACCAGGTTTCGCCCATGTCATCAGAATAGGTTGTGCGGAAACCTTCTGGAGTAAACTGACCCCAGTTGTTGACACCGGAGACAATTCTGCCATCGGTGGTTACTACACCCTGATTACAATATAGAATGGAGCGAGTGCCATCATACATGGTGCTGTCAATGGGCATCTGTGGCAACCAATCGCCACCATTGTAGCCAAGAGCGTCGTAGGTGTACCAGTCGTGATGGTATTCACCACCACCCGGAGGTCCTACATTGCTGAACACCCAAGGCAGACCGCCCATATCGGGATCTGGATAGAGCATAATGCTGGGATAGCGTGATGGACCTTCGAGGATTTCGCCAGTCCATTCGTTGCCATCGGCAGGCATATTGACAACATCGGTGTTGACGTTGTAGTCATGCAATGTGGTCAAATATACGTGTCCATCAACCAAGTCTTGGTCAATAGGATTGGCTGCAGTTACATAGTAGCTGTAGTAAGCGTTTGAGGATGCGCCTGAGAACAGCGGATCACCGATTTCCGATAAGTCAGCGCTGACTTTGATCGTGTAGTGATCGAAACGCCCGGTATCGACATTCGGCATCTCATAGACAACCCAGAAGTAGTCGCCTACGGTCGGGGTAATGGAGGGATAGTTATCCACTGGGTCTAATGCACCAAACAGCATCACAGGTTCGCCCCAAGCGTCGCCTGTCTTCTTGACTGCATACAGCTCACCGAAAGCGTCGCCTTCTTCAGGTGTAACGATGTTCACATAGACTGCGTACAGGTTGCCGTCCATGTCTTTACCAGCGTTTGCCCAAGTGAAAGCACCGTCGCCCTGTGCAACGATGAGTGTGTAATCAACATTTTCACCCGAGATGTCACCACAGACATCATACAAACCATTGACGCGGTCAAATGGATTGTAGTCTTCGCCATAATCGTTGAGCACAGCGATAAAGTGAATCATGTTGTTGTTGTCAACCACAGTGCCAACATCGTAGGATGCACCTGGCCAACCGCCGGCTGTGTCGGCTTCTTCGCCTTCACCGGTGACGGTGTACATACCGTGGTCGCCTGTTCCCATTGCTTCAGACCATGTTTCTCCGCCGTCGGTGGAAACAATGTAGCGATAGGTCATAAATTCGTCATTGTCTCGTGCGGGTCCATTGTTGTGGATCGCACCAGAAATCTGCCAGACCTCATCCGTACTTCTGGTAAATTTTTCCTGTTTTGTTATTGCAAAACCGGAAACTGCCAGTGTCAGAATTAGGCAGATTACAATAGCTTTAAACAATCTCGCATTGGCCATTGTGTTAGCCTCCAAATAATTAATGAAACATGTGAAAGTTGATTCTGTACCTCTTAATGGAGTTCAGTACTGTTGGGAGTCAAGCTGATGAAAAACTTAATGAAGCAAATCTGTTGTAGTGTCAAGTGGTGAGAGAGTAGTGCAAGGTGTACTGAAGACCTTGAAATTCAAAGCCTTAAGACATTTTTGTTTGGTTGAAGGTCGTGGAGTGTTTAAATCAAAGAGAAGTGCTATGTGAATCAAGCTTCATAGAAAAATCTCAACCTTCAGATCCGCAGACAAATCCTCCTGTATTAAATTTGTGCGAACTTACAGCTTAAAAAAGATGTGATCTGGAAGCAGTGCATTGATGTGGATAAGATTCCAGGCAATGGCATGTGGGCGGTCAGAGTTAACCGTTGCGGAAGCATTAGCACACAGGCTACTGAACAGGAATATAACCACAACATTGCCCATTGTCCAGAATAATTTGTCCATTTTTGCAAAATAATAAAAATTGTCAGCCCTTATTAGATTTGTGTTAAAGGCATTATTCCTAATATTCAACGATAAATGACTCTGGTAATTTACTATACCACAGTGATGAAATTACGCAATTTTATATCCTGTTCATTCTCATCGAAGTGTTTCTGATATTTAATTATATTAGAAAATTATCTTACACTGAGATTTCCACATCCGGCTTGCGACATCATCGCGGATGGTGAGCCGCGCTCAATCCTAAGCAGGCTGGAATCCTACACAGAAATCTTCATGTTATTACAAACTACCCTTACCTTTAAAAGAGAAACACCCCGCTAACCTAAATTAACGGAGTGTTAAAGCTTATGAATGCAACTCTCAGTGATCCTTGACAGGTTCCTCTGACGTTGTATTATCGCTCTGTGTCGTGTCAGAGCCGATTTCCGTCATGATGGGAATTTCATCAATGCTCTTGCCGAGGTTTTCCAGCTCAAACTTGGCGCCGGCAATTAAACCGCTGTCGGAATATTCGGTGAATTTTTTGAGGTAGCGATTTAACTCTATGCGTGCCTGCTCGTAATCTTTCAAATGATTGGCATAAATATAACCAATCATAAATTGTGAATTCGCTCCATGCCGGGTTTTAGGATATTCTCGGACGATCTGACGGTATGTGTTTACCGCGTCATCGTACTTCTCTTTCTTCTGCAACTCCTGAGCCTTGGCAAAAAGCTCGATCTCGATGCCATCAGCTTTCTGAGATTTCTGACCGCAACCGACAATAAACGTCAGGCTGAGTGTTAAAATCAAGATTCCCATGCCGATCCGCTTCAATGACATTGTCATTTGTACCCCTAACCTTTTCTGATTATTCCAAAACACATCATGGCAAATTTAAATCTGATCTTGCTATAATGCAAGAGTCACTTGGATTTCTAAGGACAGAAACCCAGTTTTATGCCATAAATAAACTAAGGAACGAATAACAACTTGATTGACTTTGCTCTATCCTCACCTTGAAATTGCAGGAAATAAACGCCAGCAGGTGAATTGAAATCGCTGAAATCCACCGCGAATGTAGATTGTCCGGCATTCAAAACGCCATTAAACACTTCAGTAACCAACCTGCCCTGGCTATCTGTCAGTAATAGAGCGCCGTTCTGCGCCCTGTCGAGCGAAACACTGATGCGCACTGCGCTGTTGAACGGGTTAGGATACGCGGAAAGCTCGAGTTCTTCAGGAATTGGCACGACGCGCTCATCAGGCACGGAATTCGGATCGCGGCGAACATATCTGCCATCGCGGCGCATGTTGCCCTTGAAACTAAGCCATGCATTGTCGGCAGGTCTGCCGGGTGTGTCCCAGATAAAAACGCGGCGGTCGGTGGTAACAGCAATTAAATCCATGTCCCGGTCTTTGTCTATATCCCAGAGTGTGGGTGTCCCGGCGAAAGCGCCACCATTGTAATCCGCAAGATCAATCGGAAAACCATCAACCATCTCGGCATTATAGTCGTAAGCGACAATCATGCCGGGTTGGTCAACCGATGGAGTCAGGCAGGCAACAATGTCTGGAAGATGGTTGCCGTCAACATCGCCAGCGATGACCGAGCCAATGACTGAGCGATCTAACTGAATCGGAAAACCGTCCAGTAAAATCCCATGGTCTGACCAGGCGTAAATCCTGCCGCCATCCTGTGGGTTAAACGTACCAAAGATGATTTCTGGAACATCATCGCCTGTTATATCGGCGGCGATAACATTGCCTTCAGGATGTCCAGTTGGGCATTCCACTGGGAAGCCATCGAGAATGGAACCATCGCCCTTCAAGGCATACAATCCAGAGTTACCATCGAGATCAGCAGCCCAGAAAATGATTTCCAGACCAGCCTCACCATCAATATCAACAAGTGTCGTCGTGCTGTGAATTGTCTGAAAATTCCCGGTGGGGAAGCCTACAACCCGTCTGCCGTCTTCATAGAAAGCATGGATTTGCGCAGGGGAATCCAGATAGCGAGCTGAACCGATGACAAGCTCCACGCCATCATCGCTGTCTATGTTGCCCACTGCCGGAGAGGAAGATGATCCGCGAGGATATGCGACAGGCCACCCGTTTAATTCGTCGCCAGCTGCAGTAATGACATGCAGGAAGGCGCCAGCGTTCACGCTGTCAGGATCGTTTGACCAGACATTGAAGACTATTTCCAGCGATCCATCGCCGTCAACATCTGACAGCGCTGGGATTCCGGAGTCAATTTGCTGTCCAAGATTCAACGGAAAAGGCTCAGGTTCAAGATTGTCATTAACATAAGAGAGGAGATGCAAATAACCGATGTCGCTGATATAAACTATATCAGAGCAACCGTCTTGCAAAACGTCTCCAGTGGCTATCGTTGAATTGTGACGAGGATTTTCCCAAGGAAACGGTCTGTTGTGAGGTTCCATCGGGAAACCGGGGAAATGAGCGCCATCGTTCTGATAAACATAGATCATGCCTTCAGTGGTCAGCAAAACAATTTCCCAGTCGTTGTTTCCATCAAAATCGGCCACTGTTGGACAGCGAGCCCACAGGGGAGCATCGCCGATCATCGCTCTTGGCCAGCCAAAAATGACATCCAGCTCCGCAGGAAGGTCGCGTACGGGACCTGCGGGAGCTCCAATTTCGATTATTCCGGGATTGTTGCTTGCGACAGCATCTGGACAGGTTAAAACTGCCAGAATGATAATCACCGCGAATAAAATATGAAGCACCGAAAGTGTGTCATTGAAGACACCATGACGACCGGCACTCCTGTAAAAATCTATATTTTGATTCATTGCAGGTTTAACGAAGCAATTCTACAGAACGAACAACTTTTTGCGACGAGGATTTTATCTCCATGAAATACATTCCACTAGATAACGGAACACCATAAGAATTCACTCCATTCCAGAGAATTTTGTGAGTTCCCACCGGAAGCAACGGCATATTATGATCATATACTTCGCGTCCCAGCACATTAAACACCTTCAGCGAAACTCGGCTCGAATTGCGCAGTGAAAATGGCAGAGACACCGTGCTGTTAAATGGATTCGGGAAGGCAGATTCAACTGAGAGCAACACTGGCAGTGTGTTTTCGGCATCTTCTTTAGGAACCCATTTGGTAGTATCGCGATCACCGATCCAGGAACCCGCGAAACAAAATACTTCACCGATGAGATTTGCAGCTAAAACATCTGTTCTACCATTGCCGTCAACGTCGTCAACGGCGTTCACAAGAATGAAACCACGACCTGCGACAGCATTACTGTATGACCACAACCCGCGCAAACCGTCGCCACTGAGTGCGTACAGCCTTCCGGACATTGTGCCTACCATGAAGTCTTGCTTGCCGTCGTTATCGAAGTCAATCATGGGCTCCATCCAGCCGATGTCAGCGCCAATATAAACTGATGTATCCCAAGCAGCCTCGGCGGTCAATCCATCGATAGCGCGAACCGAGCCGTCATCGCCATACAGAATGTCTGGTGAGCCGTTGCCATTTATATCTGTAACAGAAACGCCCATTTCAAGATCATCGTAAACCTGGCTTGACCAGAGTCGAACGCCATTGGAACCGTTGTAGCAATAAAGACCATCATCGGCTGTTACCACGGCAAAATCCATACTGCCATCACCATTGGCATCGCCCGTAAGAGGGAACATGTTGCGAAGCACGCCGATATTGTGGTTTTCCCAGACAACTCGGCCACCTTGTCCGTCTATGCCGCACAGGTCTCCGTTTTCGTTCAGAACGAAAAAGTCCCTCACCCCGTCGCCAGTGAAATCATCGGCAACTTTCAAATCCCTGATAAGCTCATCAAGAGGACGAATCCAAAGGGTGCTGCCGTCTTCACCGTTAAGCATCCCAACGGCTATTGTGGCGTTCATCTGATCAATGGCGTTGATAGCAATGAAAACGTCATTGACACCATCACCCGTGAAATCATACTTGCCATTTGCCACAGTAATGTTGCCGCCACCGTCATGCAAGCCGTGTGAATCCCAAGTCCAAATAGTTTCACCATTCCTGCCAGAGAGGGCTAACACCTCATTCGCGCCGCCTTCCAAGCCAACGGCTAAGTCAGTGACACCATCGTTATTCCAGTCGCCTCCGGCGGACATGCCTTCAATGCCGTGAACCAATCCCTGCCGCCAGGGGTTGATGTTTGTGTTGACTGTCCAGACAGGAACAGATTCATCGGAGGATGCTGCATGGTAAGCGCTGATGAGATAATCATTGGTAGCGATAACGACATCGCGCAAACCATCGCCGGTAACGTCATCAATCTCAACTATGGCACGAGCACGCGGGATGCTGTTTTCACGGTCGCCAACTACAGTACTCCAGAGCACTTCGCCTCCGTTGTAGTTGTCAAGGTGTGTTCTGCCGTTCAGTAAAACGCGTATTTCAGGTGAATCAGGGTCATCGCTAACGATGATCACAGTTTCTTGATAAGTGCTGTCAACCCAGCGATCAGGACGGAAAAATATTGGTATCCGGGTTAAACCGGGCTCTTCAAGTGTGAGCGGAAAATCGTAAAACCCATGGAAGAAAGACTGGTTCGAGAACTGCAAATCTTCTATTGTCAGGGGTTCGCCACCGTTATTTTCAATATCGAGATAGCGTAAATTGGAGCCGCGAACGAATTCACCACATCTTGCAGTTCCGAAGTCTATCAAATGTTGATTGACGACAATATCTCGTTGCGGGCGAACGCCATTGCCTTTCAAACCAATCCAGTACGCCTCACGATCTATATCGTAAGTTAAACCAAATTCAATGCCTACAGAATCTTCATAAGCTGGTTCGAAGGATATTCTTAATGATGCAGAATCGCCACCTTCGATTTCGCGTGGGAGCGCCCAATGGGGAATAAAAATCTCATCGTTACCATTGCGGCTCTCGAAATTAACGAGCCGCGCTGTTCTGGCGCCGTCGTTATATACCCACACTGTCCAGACTTCTTCTTCATTGATGACGACCGAGCCATAATTGTGTTGCAGGCTTGAGAAGCGCATGTTGCCATCTGGGCGAACCAATAGCTTATAGAGCATATCGCCTGATTTATTATCGCCGTCATCCATAAGCCAAATGTAGTTGCCATCTGAAGCAAGACCATCAGGGTTCATTCCGGGTGTCGGAAAGACTCTGATGAGGGTGCCTGTGACAGGATTAACAACCCGAACTTGCTGGGCAAGTCGGTCGGCGACATAAATTCGCTCGGCGTGAATAGCAACATCGCGACTGTGTCGGCATGAGAACGGCAATGAGCGAAGAATTTCACCCTGTGCGTTCATCTGCATGATGCTGCCTTGGGGTGTTGAATAGGTTGCGCCCCAAAGTGTGGCTCCGTCAACGCCCAAACCACCAAGGTGTTCCACAGGTGATTCAAACGCAACCTCATACCCATCTCGACTCACATAGTATGTGCGTCGGTCGCGGGATGAAAGATAGGTTAACCTGCCATTGAAATAGGCTAAGCCAAGGCAATCGGGCACAGGAGCTGGAATGCTGTCAACGACTTCTCCCTGTTCGGGATCAAATGCGCGAATCCAGCCTCCGGCTTCCCCGATTCCGCCCATCCAGAGCACGTTTCCATCCCAAGCGAGACCTGAAGAGTTCTCTGGAATCAGGTGAACTTCAACAATTTGTTCTGCAATTGCGGGTGTGCCAACGAGTAAAAGCATGATCAGAATTTGGATGCCAATACCCTGTTTCTGAAAAATTCGTTCTTTAGTGTTCATCTGCAACGTGTTCTATCTTTTTTGTTTCTGAATTTCAATGACAAAATTTTACCATCGGGGTGGTGCTCGTTATTTCAGGAACACTGCCCTGTTCATCAAGATCGCTTCATCACTTTCAAGCCGGAAAATGTAAATGCCGTTAGCAAGATTATCTTGTTCAAAGTACGTGACCGGAGTTTTGTGAGCGCCTGCGGTAAATTTACCCAAATCCAGTCTAGAAACCATGCGCCCATTCACGTCATAAATACTTAATACGACTGAAGAAGGCAAATGTAGAGAAAATCTTACATCAATAGTACCGTTAAACGGATTGGGAGCAAGATCAAACAAAGAATGCGTCTGCGGTTGTTCCCTTGTTTCGATCACATGGCTGACATCGCCAGCGCTGGAAATGCAGGAGACAATACCACTGCTGAACACGCCGATAATGTCGGCAGTGTTTCCCAGGTCAATATCATCGAAGTTAAACACCTGCACTGCGGAACCCATGCCTCTGCCGTCGAAATTCCACAGCAATGTGCCATCAATGCCACTGAGGCATTGGATAACTCCACCATCAGTTCCGCAAATTACATCAGGGAGCTGATCTTCGTCAATGTCCGTCAGCACATCCAGGGAAATAGCATCTAAAATGTCAACTTCCCAGATTGCTTCACCATTGGCAACGTCAATCAACAGTACTGCTTCGCGATTGTCAATGATGAGTATTTCATTCAGCCCATCGTTGTTAAAATCGGTTTTGGTGTCAGCGTAAAAGCTTACGCCTTCGTAGTTTCTACCCATACCAGACTCAACTGACCAAATTGAAGCTTCATCCTGAATTGACCAAGCTGTCAGAGCGCCGTCGGTGGCTGCAGTAATGAGGTCTCGCCAGCCATCGCCATTTATGTCTCCAATAGAGAAAATCGGCATTTCTGCAGTGCCTGACGCGAAAACATCCATTAAAGCGCCATCAACGCCGCTGTAAATCTTAAAATTGCTCCCGGCATCTAAAACAACAAAGTCAATCACTCCATCGCGATTGTAGTCATCCAACGCCGCAACATCCACAGCTTCTTCAGGGTTGCGAGCCCATGAAGGTCTGCCAGTCGCTCCGTCAACGCGAATCAGGCGATAGTTGTTCCCATTGACTGGGTTAGTTAGCACGACTGGGTCAGCGGCGCCATCGCCATTTTGGTCATAGCCAAATATAATCTGAACAATTCTTCCTTCGGCACCAACTGAGTGGGCATCCCATCGCCACATTAACCTGCCGTCAATTCCGTCAATGCCATATAGCCCAAGGTCTGAGGTGCCTGAGCCGATTATTATATCGTCAGTTCCGTCACCGTTCAGGTCGCCGCCTGTGGTCATTCCAAAATATGGCTCAACACCGGTCGGGGCAAAAGGATAATTATCAAATCGCTGTGTCCAGATAACGTCTGTAAAGTCTGACCCAAAGCCATTCAGGCAATAGAGCACACCGTCTCCACCAACGGCAACGACTTCGCTGATGTCGTCATTATTGATGTCGGCATGGCGCATAGCGGCAACTCCAGCCCCGCCAACCTCGACATGGTGAGTCCAGAGTGTTGTGCCGGCAACGAAATTGCTGTCGTTTCCAGCGCCGCGAATCAGAAGTGGCAAAGCCCATTGCATCTGGTTTGAGATGACAAAAGCAGTGTCGGTGTAACTAATGCCACCATGAGGTGTAAACCACGAATTTACAAACAGGGTTTCGGCAGTCTCAAGCCGAAGCGGCATGCCAGATTGGTCAAAGTGGAAAATGCTTTGAATGCTGTAGGTGATCGTATCCACGATCAATGGCTCCTGGCTCATATTAAAAATTGCCAGTTGTCTGAAGCTGCTGCCATCCCGCCAAGGATCGGCTCGTGTCAGCCCGAAGTCAAGCGTGTCTGGATAGACACCCAACCTACGATTATGAAATGTGCCAAGACCAGTGAGAACGATTTCAATAATGGGTTCTTCAGGGTCATTTGACTCTACAATCAGCGTATCCACAAAATGGCCGTAGTATGGTGGTTCAAATGAAATTGGAACGAGAACAAACTCACCGGAAGCAACTACAGGCTCTTCGGGCACATTGCCGAGTATGTAGCCGTTCTCGCGGTTATTCGCAATCTGGATAGAGCTTATCTCGAGATTTTCACCACCGATATTGTACAACACAAAGTTGACCGTTGAGGCAGAAAACATATCAACAATACCAAAATCAAATCGACGAGCGAGCGGCATGATGCGCGGTTGTGTCTCGCCCGATGGATTGATGTGATACAGCATGTTTTCTGCATCATTTGGTCCATGATCAACCAGAAGAATGTAGTCATCAATACAGGTGATACCAGTTGGAGCATACATTGGTGTCAGGAATAGATCAACCTCTTCCTGAGTTTGCGGGTCAAATTTATGGACAAAACCATCAACCCAGTCTGTCGCCCATAGATAACGACCATCCCAGCCTATGTCACGCGGATTCTGAACTGTGCTGACAAATTGAACTGTCTCATTTTCACCAGGAATGAAGAAAATGAAATAGAACGAGCCGTCAACCATCGCCAGACTCCAGAGACCGTCGTCCATTGCGACCAATCCCCTCATAGTCTCGTACAGGCGCTCGTGTTCCTCTTCCTCGATGACTTCGCCTTGCGGATCAATGAGCATGATGGTGCTAACGCCCATGAACCAATAATTCTGACCAGCTTGAGCCAGTCCGTAGCAGTCCTCATCCGGGGCTTCAAATTCGGAAATTACCTGACCGTTTTCAGGATTGATTATCCGAAGAGCGTTGGCTTCTTCATCTCGGTAGCCACACAATATGCCATTTGGGGCTGGACAAATCGCGGAGCAGTTTACTGGAACAGGCGTGGCTTCAGTGATCTGCCATGCCGAACCAGAGATCGGGATGAAGAAAACAATGGATAGGACGACAAAAAAACGTGTTATGGAGTGGAAGGATTTCAACAATGTTGCTTCGTGTTAAAATGAATTCCGAAAGAACTGCGAATTTGCCTCGATGTGTAATCGAAAAACCATTGGTAATGCCTTGCAAATAACGTGCCTTCAAAAACATCGCCTATGTTGTGGTTTTTCGATCAATTCAAGCTCTCGCACGGATAAAGTAGTGCATTCTGGCAACAACCTATGCACAAAATGCACAAATTCAAAGAGAGTTATGCATCTCATTGTCGGATAAGCCAATATCAAGGATTATGTTGCCTGGTGGTTGAGCTTAGAAACTGTAGAATTATGCCTCTAAAGAATTTAGCAATCGAGATAACTTGCGGTTCAGCGCTAAAATTTTCGTACAACCTTTAAATATGAGGTAAATTCCTGTATATTTCAGGATTGTAGCCTGAAGCAAAGTTCGCAGACTTCTATAGCTTGCGACTATAGCGCTTTCAGGAATTTACTATTGATTTCATTCAAATGCTGGAGATTGAGGGAAAAATGACTGAAGAACAGTTTACAAACCCACCACGCACCCATCAATTTCAAGCAGAAGTACAACATCTGCTTGACATCGTCATCAATTCTCTGTACACAGATAAAGAAATTTTCGTGCGCGAACTTATTTCCAATGCCGCCGACGCTTTGGAGAAAATCCGACATTACAGCTTGACAGAGACCGATGTTTTTAACAAAGAAAACATTCTGGAAATCCGCATAGATACGGATGAAGAGAAAAATACATTCACCATCACCGACTCAGGGCTCGGCATGACTGCGGCTGAAGCTGAGGAAAACCTTGGTACAATCGCCCACTCAGGCTCGCGGGAATTTCTTCGCCAGATAGCTGATGGCAAGCAAGCCGACGCTTCGTTGATCGGGCAGTTTGGCGTGGGATTCTACTCTGCCTTTACCGTTGCCAAAGAAGTTGTCGTCAAGAGCCGGTCGTATCGCCCGGATGCCAAAGGCATTGCTTGGTTTTCCGAAGGCGCTGGCGAATACACAATTCTGGAAACCGAAGGCTTGCACCGCGGCACATCCATCACTGTTAAGCTGAAAGACGAGTTCAAGAAATTTTCCAAAGCGGATACTATTAAAGAACTCATCCGCCGTTACTCGAATTTTGTTTCCTTCCCAATCTTTGTTCAAGGCGAGCAGGTCAACACAATTCAGGCGATCTGGACGCGGCGCAAGGAAGAGATTAAAGAGGAAGAGTACAAGGAATTCTATCATTTCATTCAACCGGGCATGGACGACCCAATTTATCGGCTTCATTTCAATGTTGACGTTCCGCTTGGTATCAACACGCTGCTGTTCTTCCCCGGCAACAATTTCGAGTCATTCGGGCTGGGGCGGATGGAGCCGGGCGTGAGTTTATATTGCCGCAAGGTGCTCATCCAGCAGAATTCCGACAAACTGCTCCCTGAGTATCTGCGGTTTTTGCGCGGTGTGGTGGATTCTGAAGACCTGCCTCTCAACATCAGCCGTGAAGCAATGCAGGACAACGCCTTGATTTCCAAACTGCAGCGCGTCATCACCAAAAAGGTGATCAAATTCCTGCAGGAAGAAGCTGCCACCGATGCTGATAAATATGCTGACTTCTACAGCAAGTTCGGCAATTTCATCAAGGAAGGCACATATTCAGACTTCAACAATCGTGAGGAAATGTCGAAACTGCTGCGCTTTGATTCATCGAAGATGGAAGACGGCAAAGTGACCTCGCTGGATGAATATGTCGAGCGCATGGCAGAAAATCAGGAAGAAATCTATTTCATCACAGGTCCCACGCGCGAGAGCATCAAGTCAAGCCCCTATCTGGAAGCATTCGCCGACAACGACCTTGAAGTAGTTTTCCTCTACGATGGCATGGATGATCTGGTAATGACCTCCTTGCGTGAATTCAAGGGCAAGACCATCATCTCGGTTGACAGCGCCAACCTGAATCTGCCTGAAAAAGAGAAAAAAGAAGGCGAAGAGGAAGACACTGAAAAGCCAGAGGCATTGCCTGAGCTCGAAGCTGGCAATCTGGCACGCTGGATCAAGGAAGTTCTGGGTGACAAGGTCGAAGATGTGAAGATTTCCAAACGGCTGAAATCCAGCCCGGCGGCGTTGGTGAACCCTGACGACATGATGACCACTACCCTGCACCGGGCGCTTTCAGCGACCAAAGGTAATCAAACGCCCGCGCTCAAGTTCATACTGGAGATCAATCCTTCGCATTCGATTTTGCGAAAGATGAACGAATTACGAACGGCAAACAAAGATGATGAACTTGCCAGAGAAGCGGCGGGCATGTTGTATGACAACGCTCAGATTTCCGCTGGCATGGTTGTTGATCCGAAGGTGCTGGTTGATCGCGCCACTCGGATTTTAGAGAAGGCACTGAATCTTTAGCGATTGAGGCTATTGCAGATACAAAAGACGGCGGAGCGTACAGTTCCGCCGTCTTGATTTTTTCTATGTCATCCCAGCGAGGCAGTCCATCCGAGAATCAGATTTTGAATGGGTTGAGCAAATAATTTGGCTGTATGTTGTTCAGCTTAATTATTTCTTTGTATCGTTTTTTTTCTCTTTCATTCATATTACATTAGACTAGTCAATAAGGTTACACCTGCAGGATGGCATCCATGCCCAAGTCAATCAATCGGATTTTCTTTACCACAATTCGCTGGACAGCACGCATTATGGGCGTTTTGCTGGCGACGATCTTTCTGTTTTTTCTCATTGGCGAAGGCGTGCCCAAGCCTTCAGATATCACAACGCGCGCAATGTGGATGTTCGTTGGCGTATTCATGGAAATCGGCGGCTTGCTGATCGCCTGGCGGTTTGAAGCCATCGGGGCGACGATTGCACTAGCGGGATACCTGTTTTTTTCCCTATTGGAAGGCGGTTTCTGGGTGCCACCAATTTACCCATTGTTTCCAATCGCGGCGGTGCTGTTTCTTATCTGCGCCTTCGAGGGCAAGATACTCAAGCAGTCACCCAAATCCACCATTGACACTTAAGCGCTGTTTCGCCTGACACAATTTGCATCACAGCGCCAAGAATTCTATCGAGGATAAGATGAACTTTGTGTCAACATTACTTTTTACAACGAGAAAATTCTTTGCCCTTTTGGGGGCGTTTCTCTTGATAGTCTTGACCTGCTTGCCCAGTTCAAGCGAAGCTTATCTCGGAGGCGCGGGTGGATATGCCCGACTGGCGTGTACTCCAAGTTTATTGCTCGGACGCGATGCAACAGGCATCCTGGAATACATCAACGAGGCGAGATGGCAGGATGTGCTGGCGTGGCGCGCGTGACCGATGAATACAAAACGATGTTCCTCGCCATCCCGATTGAATCTATGGAGGGAGTAGGTGGCACTGACGACAAAGCTGAGTTTGTCAACCGCGTTTTCGATTGGATCGCCAACCCGATGGACGCGCCTCAAGAACGCCAGATTATCCCGGAAGATTTAACACTTGCTCCTCCCTATCCGAATCCTTTCAACTCGACGACGGCAGTTTGCTTCACACTTCCAACCGCAGCGGCAATCAAGCTGGCGGTTTGCGACCTGACTGGGCGTGAAGTCGCAATGCTTTCTGAAGGCGAAATGCCTGCCGGAGAGCATTCGCTGGAATTTAATGCTGAAGGTCTGGCGGCTGGGCTGTATATCATTTCGCTGGATGCCGGCGGTGTGTTGCTGCGTGAAAAAGCCGTTTTTGTAAAGTAAGCTGAGCATAGCTCGCCGCTTTACGATTAGAAAGTTCAGCCGAGACGTTATTATGTTTTATTCAGACATTTTGCAACTTATATTTCACCTTGTCTGAATGAACAGTGACACCTAACCTTGAGTATTCTGATGTCTGGATTGTCTCATAAAAACGTTCCCGTTTGGCTTGAGCGGAATATACTTTTTCGCAAGCTATTCCTTTTGCGCAAACGCTACCTCACTCGCCTGAAATTTACCCACTATTCCGGCGCGGCTGAAGATGTTTCCATCCGCAAAATATTTTCAGGGCATCCTGCTGGCGTGTTCGTTGATGTCGGTTGTTACCATCCTATTAAATACTCCAACACCTGGGCGCTTTACAAACGCGGCTGGCGGGGGGTGAACATTGACATTGACGAGCTGAAGATCGAGCTGTTCAATATGACTCGCCCCCGCGATGTCAATATCGCCTGCGCCGTCAGCAATCATTCCGGCACGGTCAAATTCTATCGGGCCGGGCTGTTTTCGCAGATCAACACCATCGTGGCTGAAGAATCGCGGCTGATGAAAAGTTTTGTCACGCTTGACGTGCCAAGCCGCACCTTGACAGAAATCCTCGACAGCTCAAAATACAAAGATAAAAAGATCGACCTGCTGTGCGTTGATGCCGAAGGGCATGATTATGAAGTCATCTCATCTCTGGATTTTGCTCGCTACCAGCCATTAGTGGTGGCTATGGAGAGCCACAATCCAACCTTTAATCAGGTCGAACAAACTGAAATTTACCGGTATATGAGAGCACTAGGCTATACTCTAGTTGGCTGGTGTGGCGAAACTCTGCTGATGGCGAGCGCGGAATATGCGCAAAAACTGGAGGCATCACGGGCTTGATCTGCTCGCTTATTTATTGTAATTTCGCAGGATGAGTTGTTCCGTCGGGGGGTTAGCTTAGGTGTAAACTGCCATTTCTAAAATATTTTCCATCACATTGATCTTTAGGTTTGCTGCCCATTAATATGTTCAGCCCATTGCGTTCGGGTTATTTATTTATTACCATTGAGAAATTTTCTTTTCGCTGATCTGAGGGAGTTCCCATGAAAAAACTGATGTTTGCTATCCTTTTGTTGTCCTTTTTGATGACTGTAGCGAGCCCTGTTCTCGCCCTTGATTTCACCCGTCGCCTTTCCTCCATCAAAGCCGACAGTCTGGCGCTTTTGACGAGCGATCCACTGTTGCAATCCGATATTTACAGCCTTGCCTGGCAGCATACCAAATCATTGCAGGTCTTGGAAGCGACTGCCAATAAAGACGCTGAGACGCTATGGCGCATGGCAAGGGCTCGGACTGATATTGCAGAAAACCTCAGCGGTGATCCAGCGCTCAAGGCTTTCGAGCAGGCGATGACGGAAGCGCAATCTGCCGTGGATAAAGCCCCTGATAACCCGCTGGCTCAACAGACATTAGCGGTAGTATGTGGCAGAGTGGCTTTATTCAAAGGTGTTTTCAAATCCATCGGTCTTGTTAAGCAAGTTCACGCCGCCGGGTTGCGTGCCGTGGTGAACTCCGACTCTGTGCCGATTGCTTTGTATGTATTGGGCAAAACCCACAAGAAGCTGATCGCAAAGTCCGGACTTCTTCGCAAGGCGCTGGGGCTTGGTTGGGCATCGGCGGACTCAGTGTCCTATTATTTTGACAAAGCAAATGAAACTAGCCATGGGAACATGATCCAATGCTATGTTGAGTATGCTGAATTCCTGATAGACCAGAAAGGTGACCCTGCGACCATACGCTCCATGTTGAAACAGGCGATTGAACTACCATTGCGGGATGAGCATGACGGCGAAGCGAAAGAGCAGGCGAAGGAATTGCTGAAGAAGGTTGATTGATTTTTCTCTGGCAGTAAATATATTCCAAAATATCCAGACATCTTCATGGGTGGCACGGTCAGTTAGCCTGGTCTTGCAACTTGTGAAGATGTTTCTTTTCAGTGCCAAAACGCCCTTGACAACCCGCCGGTATGTTTGTATATTACGGTTTGAGCGTAAACTTGCGAGAAAGCCCTTGACAAACCGTTGTTTTTTTGCATTGTTGAAGTGCTGTGGATGGATTTCTCAGCCTTGGCATCCGTTATTTTTATCCCGAACTC
This sequence comes from uncultured bacterium, assembly GCA_964484805.1. GTDB lineage: Bacteria > Electryoneota > AABM5-125-24 > Hatepunaeales > Hatepunaeaceae > CAZAGU01. Next base: position 326 of record CAZAGU010000021.1, on the reverse strand, counting down.
TAAACAGACCATTGCAAAGAAGAATTTTCAGATAGATAGATATTTTAAGAGGGAATGAGCGTATGAAGAGCATTTTCCCCCATTCGACAACCCTAAAACCCTGCCCGGACAGCATCAGGGAGGACTCTGTCCTTAACGATCCGAACGCACAACAGATGAAACCGATTTAACAGATTATTACGTTCCCACGCGGGAAAGACTAGGGATGAATGCGATGGATACCTGCCTTCGCAGGTATGACAGCGGCGGGTACAGCTGGCGCGCGCGGTGATTGGGGGCGTTACTACTCGTTCCCACGCTCCTGCGTGGGAATGCTATGTTTATCC
>CAZAGU010000020.1:0-31883 GCA_964484805.1 uncultured bacterium | reverse complement strand
CATTTAAGAATATTCGACAAAATAATATAAGTATTAGGCATCTTTTTGTTAAATAACCAGCGTTTATCATGCGTAAATTTTCACAAAACTAATTCTGCTTGAATTTTGTTAGTTTTGTGTTTATACTAATCCAACTTGATCTTCACTCTGCATAAAACACCATACGTATTCACTTTCATAAACAAACAGACGAGGTGACCCCTTGACAAATACCAAGAGAGCATCAAATTTAGTGTTGTTTGCGCTCACGATTTCATTAATGGCATCTACTGCATTTGCCGGAGGCTATAATCTTGCTGGTGTCGGGCCAAAAGCTCTGGCAATGGCAGGAGCCTTCCACGGTGTATCAGATGACTGGAGCGCAATGTACTGGAATCCCGCCGGTTTATCGGGACAGAGCAATATGGCGAGTTTCGGCGCCAAAGTATTGTATCCCATCGTAACATTAACACCAAATGTTCCTTCCGAATATCCGGGCTATTCTGGATACCGAAATGGCATCGAACAGACCACAGCTCAAAAAGGCTTTCCTGCCGGATCATTCGGCATTGTTTATGTTGTCAACCCGAAAATCACAACCGGACTTGCTGTTTTTGCTCCATCAGCTTTAGGCACAGATTGGCGCAATCTTTTCACAGGACCTCCTTACGGCTACAACAATACTGTTGAATTTCCTGAAAAAGCTTGGAATGGCGATATTCAAGTGATTGACGTTCACCCAACAGTCTCCTATGCTTTCAACAACCAACTGAGTGTTGGCTTGGGCATGTCGGTTCAATATGGTGCAGTGGCGCTTGAGAGCCCCAAGAAAGTTCCATCAGGCGCACCAATGCCTTTTGAACACTTTTATATTGATGCTTTGCTGGAAGGCGATGGCATGGGATTCGGCTATAATGTTGGCGTGATGTACAAAATCAACCAATTTATGAAAGTCGGTGCCAGCTATCGTGGCCCCATCGACATCGCTCTCGAGGGCACTGTCAAGCAAACCCTTTACAACCCATACAGCGCAGGTATTCGAGAAGCAAGTCCAAGTCTTGCACCACTTTTTAACGGTGGCACTATGGTCGGTGAACCTGATGCTGAAGCTGATTTTCCTCTTCCCGGTGATTTTGGCTTCGGCTTGTCTTTCTTGCCAATACCTGAGTTAACAATTGCTATGGACGTATTATGGACTCAGTGGAGTTCTGTTGATGAAATTGAAATAAAAATGACCGGCAACGGTCCCACCGGAACCACGGCTAAAAATTCAATTCTCATCATGCACTATGAAGATACATTCAAATTCAGCGTTGGGGCAGATTACTTGCTCTGCCCAAAGAATAATGCCCATCTGATGGCGGGCTATTATTTTGACCCCACCCCTATTCCAGATGAAAGCTTGCGACCCACAATCGCTGATGTCGCTGATAAACACAACATCAGCCTTGGGCTCGGCTTCTCCCCTATCGGGAATTTAGAAGTCATGGGCTATTGGGAACACCTTTGGACACCAACGAGAACCGTGGAACAACAAGAACAATTGCAAGAAAGCCTGATCGAAAATGTCGCTGGTGATTGGGAACTCCAGGTTGACACATTTGGTCTCGCACTTAACTTTAAGTTTTAAGAAGGTGGAATGATGAATACAACACGAAAACTTTTATCTTGTGCAGTTATCTTAGCATTCCTCTTCATTGGTTGCGCCACAGAAATCACCGCACCTGATGCCCCAGTTATCGCTAAGGGAACATTGCACATTGTAAATGATGCTTTCCTTACTTCAGGAAATTATTATGTTTACACGCCTCCAGAATACGATGCCAATCGAGCTGAAGGCTACCCGGTCATTTATATGTTGCACGGATTTGGTGGTGATGAAAATTATTTTGTCGCCCTGTTCAGCGCGGTTGATGCCGCCGATTTGCTTCTTGCAAATAGCGAAATTGAACCGATGATCCTTGTTTTCCCATCAGCATCCAATGCCTTTGGCGGTTCTTTTTACACCGACAGCCCTCATCCGGCTGTTGGCAACAGCCAACAGCATATTCTCGACATCATTGCTGATGTTGATGGTTCATACAATACCCTAGCTGATCCTGCAAAGCGTGCCATTTGTGGTCATTCCATGGGTGGCTATGGAGCACTCAGCATTGCCATGAATACCCCAAACACTTTCGGATCGGTTGCCTGCATTGCAGCGCCCATTACATTTTGGGGCACAATGCCGGACGCTGACACCTACAAAGGCATACAAGAATTAATGCCTTCTATCCTCGCTGAAACTGGATATGACGAAGTTCTGGCAAATAATCCTGTTGGTGATTATGCGCGATATCAGGAATTGATGGTTCCATCATCCGACAAACGCCTCACCTCAATGATGTTTGCCATGGGAGCCGCCTTTAGCCCCACTGATCCAGCCAATCCCGGAATGACCAGCACAGCGCTTGGCGTTGACCTTCCAATCGGCCTCGATGGTCAGATTGATATGACAGTCTGGAATCGGTGGTTAACTCACGATCCTCTGAGAAGATTGTCAACTCAATATTTAAATCTGGTAAATGTGAATCTTTTTCTCGATGCCGGAGCTGAAGATGACCTAGGTTTGTTTGGTGCTCATGATGTTTTTGCAGGAGCAATTCAGACTCTTGGTCTGCCAATTAATCTCACACACTACGAAACTTATGCAAGTTTCCTTGATTCAGAAGGTTATCCCATTAAAGCGGATCACACAGTTCATACCTACGAACGCCTGAAAGTGCTCTTAATGTGGCAGAGCAATCAGTTTTAGTCTTATCGACTAATCCTCATAAAAAATGCCGGACTACAAAGTCCGGCATTTTTTATATCCAGTCTTCAAGTAAAGCTAAATCCGCTTATATCCTCGCTCTTTGCGTTGTGCCATTTTCACAATCACTTCCTTGCCACCCAGCATATATTGTGAAGCACCAAGTATGGTTTCATTGCGATGAATCGAGCCAGCAATGGAGAATATTGTTTCTGGATAAATCCTGTCCATCACCCTGACATACATTCCCGATCTTCTTTTGGTCATTCTCGCAGCATGCACCCGCAACGCGTCGGCTGTTTTTTTAATAGATTGCGAGAGATCCATCCACACTCGCTCCATGTGGTTGTAGGTCTCCGTCATTTCTTCAGGGAGGTTGTTCTCTTTTTTCTTCTTCCGCAGATCCAACAGCATCGGTTCAAGTTTATCCTGATTGGATTTTAGTTGGCGAAGTTTATTATTCTGCGACTCAATTTTGATGCTCAGACTACTGTCCTCGCAGATATTAATTCGCGTCTGAATATATTTTTCGTTGCCAACAACATTAATTTCAACGAATCTGCCAGCTTCAGCAAATCCTCCGACAATCTGCCCTCTGCCCTTGTTCATAATAATTCCGCGACCGGCCGAAAGTTTTGCGTGCATGCTCTCTTCGTAAACATAAATATCACGCTCAGCAATCACCTGTTGATTTCTAACGAAGCGGAAGATGGCATCCTGCCCGGATTGAACCGAACCCTTTCCAGATCCAATATAACCACCTCGCACTATCACATTGCCACCAGATTCCACAACCGCGTCTTCTACTGTTCCGTAAATCTCAATATTTCCCGAAGCTTTAACTGAGAACCCGGATTTGACATCGCCAAGAATCTCCAGATCCCCATCGAAGTCAAGATTTCCTGTGCCATAGTCAATATCGCCACGAACAGTGAATACTTCAATCACCTTGACAGACTTGTCGCGATTAAGCTCAGCGTGACCGTTGGCAACGGATTTTATAATCGTTTTGGATAGATCAGCGAAGACAGTGTTCTGTCCCGGAACAATAATAACATCCTTACCGCTACGCGAAGGTATGGGAACGCCAAAGACATCTTCCCCAGGTTCACCCTTAGTTGGTGGGTTTATTGTTGATAGAATATCGTCTTTGTGTACCTGAGCCGTCACATTGATATTGTAAAAATCAACGCTACCATCTGCTCTGACGTGCGGCGTGTGGTCTGGATTGGTGTCAAAATTGTATTCTAGCCACCCATCCTTTCCATTGACGGGCTCTGCCCCTTTCGCCACAAGAACTGGTTGATCCCACTGGCTCTTATCAATCATTTTCTCAATAGCTTCAACGTTCAAGCCGGTTGTAATCCCCACCTCTTCAAGATATGATAAAACATCCTGAACTGTAACCTCAACAGGTTCTTCAAGAGCACGAATTGTTAGAACAGCTTTAACTTTCCGCGAATCGTATGTCAGTTTAAAGGAGTGCAATCACAAACCATTATTTTTTAATCATCTAAGACGTTTAAAAAACATCTCAAGTAGTTCGCGAGAACGAACAGCAAGTAAATCATGATAGACTTCAACCTGATGGTTCAGCCGTGGTTCTCGCACAATATCAAATATCGATCCACAAGCACCAGTCTTCAGATCGAATGTTCCAAAATACAATCTTTTTAACTTGGAAAGGACAATCGCTCCGGCACACATGGCGCAAGGTTCAAGCGTCACGTATAGGTCTGCCCCTTCCAACCTAGGTTCGCCAACATTTTCACACGCTGCTGTAATAGCGATAATTTCAGCATGAGCAGTTGGATCTGCAAGGCTTTTTATTCGATTATGGCCTCTTCCAAGAATAATCCCGTTTTTTACGATCACAGCACCGACAGGAACTTCATCTTCAGAAAGGGCATCTTCAGCTTCTCGTAATGCCAGTTCCATCCAGTGGACATGTTTTGCATCAGTCGTAATCAACGGGCAAACAGACCAAGCGAAGCCGTAAACACCTTCAGCCCATCTGTATCCGATGAAAAAATGTACTGATAGTGGAAGGAAGGTTGAACGCGTTCCATAAATTTAAAACCGATTCCCAAGGTAACGCCGGCAGCTACTTCGGCATTAGGTTCGCGTCGTACTTCGCGGTTCACAGCACTCTGCCCGACGACGTAAAATCCTTTGGCATAAACACCGGTGTTCCTGAGATAATGCAAACCTAATCCGCCAGTAATCCATGGTTGGAAATTATTCGAGCGAACCATCTTGCATTCGTATTTCACCATGAAGGTAGCAGATCCTGTGGCACGCCATCCCTCATTGTGCTCGATCATCATTTCGTTATTGTCCAGCTCGAGCAAATCACTCGCGTTGACATTCCAACGATTCATGTTGATTCTGCATCCAAGTGAAATAATCCCATTGTAGGGAGAGTAGCCTTCTAGTCCAAGGTTATATCCACCTGCCCATATTTCTCCCTGATCGCCCAAGGGTTGAGAATAGCCAAGAAACGGGATAATCTCAGCTTCAAATGCTTGGACTGAAGTTGGTAATATAACCATCAAAACCAAGCAAACAATTGTCAGCGTAAATATTCTGATTCCAAATTTCATTTATCTCTCACGGTTGAATTCTTTTTAAATGTCCCAAATAATGAAAATTACCGGATTAAGGTGATCTTCTTTATGCGTTCCTGCCCAATAGCCTTCGCCCGGAGAATGTACAACCCGGATGGGAGATTCACGGCATTAATGGTGATTGAATGACTTCCGGCTGAAAAATCTCCAGTTGGACCTTGTAGCACTTTACGCCCGTAGATGTCAAATATCGAAACATTAAGCTTGCCATCATTGGGAAGATGTGCCTTGATCGAGAATTGACCATTGAAAGGATTCGGGTAGGCATTGCCAAGTTCAAACTGACGAGGCAATGGCTGTTGCGACATTACCGTCGGCGCAACTTCGCCTGATGCCAGTAAGCAGACATCATCAATATATATACCATCTTCGGCAACAACATAATCTGTTGATTGATGGAAACGGAAATGAACAACCGACTGACCAATGAACTCATCTGGAATCTCAATGAAGACATTCTCCCAGTCATGGTATTTCATGTAATTCACACGGTTCGCATTCCATGGACGATTCTCCAACTCCATCATGGCGTCACGATCCTGCCAGTTGAGAATAGCCAGCTCCTGATGAGATGATCCAACTTGAACCCAGTCCCAGTCAGATGGATCAGAACCAGATTCGCCACCAATTGAAAATTCTACCCACATCGAATCATTGCCCGGCTCAAGCGCTTGATTGAGCCAATAGGTCAGCACGGCAGAATGAGCGCCCGAGAGATCGAATGACCTGGAAAGCATATTATAAGGCGCATCCCAGCCATTCTCATTGATTGGCGAGTTACCAATCTTGGTATCGGTCAAACAAGAAGGCGCTGAATGGTATATTTCGCGAGTCAATTCCCAGCGTACCAGCGAATCCTGACGGAATAAATTCATGTCGTTGTCGGATGTGTGAACCACATCGCCGCCGTCAAAATTCTCTGAGAAAACCAGATTTGCTTCAACCATTCCAATGTGGTGTTCCCAACTCTCTGGAGTGTCAACAACGACTATCGTCACTGAGCGGGGCATGTGCATTTCGCTATCACTAAGCCTAAGTTGATATTCGCCTTCCGGCAGTTCAATATGTTTCTGCCCATCAAAGATCAACTCCGTCCATGATGTATCGACGTTTTGCATTGCGAGATTCACAATACTGGTGAGTGGAATACCATTCTCATTAACGGCAATTGTCACATCATGGCGTGGCAAGGGTGTCATCCTGACTCTGATGCGTGATGGACTGGAGCCACCAAGAACTCTACCTACCCAAGGCTCATAGCCAAAACGATTGACACGTAGAGTATCTGACAGTGAGCTGTTTACCATCCAGTAATACGCGCCATTAAGCGGATTGGTATAACGGTAAGGAATGATCGGCATTGAACGACTGTCTAGTTTTAATCTGGCGTACATCGGTTCCCCGGTTGCCTGATCGGAGACACTAATGTCCAGTCGGCTGATTTCAATATCGCCAGCATCATCGTGGTTAATGCCTGCTGCGCTATTCAAGAACCACTCGAAGCCTTCGGTAACATCGGAAATAATGTCGTAAATGCCGGTGGAATTCGGTTGCATTCCCTCTCCCATCGTACCTATCTCAACTCGGGCAGCATTGGTGCCAAAAGTGTAGTAGTAAAATGTCTCTGCATCGCCGCGTGGATTGCCGACTCGGATCGTGGCGTAAGTCGCGCCAGGATTTCCTTTTCTGCGACAACGCAAAGCGATCTGATTCGCCATTTCATCGAGAAAATTCGAATCTGGCGGGCGCTTCTGGAGTTCGTCACGTCCCCAACCCCACGGATAGATGACCTGTTCAGCCACATTACCAGTACGGGAACTATGAATGGTCAGTGCAAAAAGAGGACGCACACGATCCATGAAACTAATGAGACCGCGCACTTCTGATTCACTAGCGGGAGCTGGCCCACGATAATAATCGTAGAACTCATTATCACCAAGCGCAAACAAGGACGTACCGTGAGTCCAGAAGGTCGGAAAATTGCGATTGGGATCTGCTCCCGATGAATCACCTCCCCAGTCAGGATACCAACGAAACAAACCATCGCCTATATTATCGCGCTTGTTTTTTCGATAGGTGTTATCAAGCGAATAAACGACGGTCAAACCTTCGGGATTTGAGGTGGGAATAAGATAAGTGTCAACGCGCTGACGCCAATCACGAGCTTCGCGTGTCATCATTTTCTTGGCAATCCACATTATGTATTCAACGCCTAGAATTTCTTCAGCGTGAACTTGCCCGTTCAACACGACTGCAGGTCGCACACGGCTGTTGTCGTTAACATCTTCATTGATTTTCACAGCCCAGAATGGCAAATGTTCCTGTTGCGAGTATCCAATCGTGTCAATCTGGATATAATCAGGATATTCTTCTTGAAGGGCTAAAAGTTCTGGGAGTATCTCATCATAATGATGATATTCAGGATCATCCCAACGTGCAAAGGCTGTATTGCTTAGTGTGAAAAGCAATAACAAAATTGGAATTATGGGTAAACGTCTTAGTAGTGCCATCAAATGTATCCCGTTTTATGACCTAAGTTTCCACTTGCAGGTTGAAAAACTCAATACTCCTGCAAAAAAACACTTTTCCATAACTACATTTTAATATAATAAATTTTCAAGCCTTTTCCGATAGATGAATCACTCTTGGAACACGAGAAGTCAGTCCACAGAGAATTTCATAAGGAATTGTGCCCACTGCCTCGGCTAAATCCCATAAAGAGACCAGATTTCCACTATCAGAACCAAAAAATACAACCTCATCACCAAGGAAGGCTTCGATTCCAGCATCAATCGTGATCTGATCCATGGACACGCGCCCCACAATCGGACATTTTCGCCCACGTAACATCACATGCGCCGCATTTCCAGCAAGACGAGGAAATCCATCACCGTAGCCAATTGGCAAAGTTGCCACCCAACTATCCCCCGTTGCTCGCCATGTTGCGCCGTAGCCAACCGTTGTGCCTTTGGATGGATGTTTAACGTAAACGACCTGACTTCTAAGCGTCATCACTGGTAGAAGAGAAAACTTTCCGTCAAGATGTCGCGATGGCGACCAGCCATAGAGCATAATTCCGGGCCTGACCATGTTGAAAACGCTTTCCTCAGGTAGCTGCATAATTGCGCCACTATTTGCCGTGTGCACAAATTCAGGCTTTATATTATAATTACGAGCAATTTGTAATACTGTTTTGAAACGACTTAGCTGTATCCGCACGAAAGACAAATCCTGTTCATCGGAGGTGGCAAAATGGGTGTAGATACCAGCGATTTCTATATTTTCCCAGCTTGCTGCCGCTCTGAAAAATGGCTCCACTGTCTGCCAATTCTGCCCGATGCGCCCCATCCCAGTGTCTATTTTGAGATGCACCACAGCCTTCTTCCCCATCTGGGCAGCGATGAAATTTACATGGTTACCTTTCCATATAGAAGAGACTGTGATTTGAAGATCATAATCAAGATAGGTCGAAATCTGCTCATCTACCAATCCGCCCATCACTAAAATCGGGATGGTTATCCCTGCCGACCTGAGCAACACTCCCTCTTCAAGGAAACTGACAGCAAGATGATCAACGCCGAGTCTGGTCAATTCCTTCGCCACTGGCACTAGTCCATGACCATAAGCTTCAGCTTTCACAACAGCCATAATTTTAGCATCGCCAACTATATCCTTGATAATTTGGAGATTGTGTGCTAACGCTGTAAAGCTGATCTCGGCACGAGTGGGGCGGTTTTTCTGGATATTTTCAACGGTGTCAGGCAAATCAAATTCGTCCTGCGTTTAGTTGTGTCGCTTATCATGATCAAGCTGCATCAGGCTATCGCTCCATCTTTTCCAATAATGCGCCGTAATATTCCCGTCTGCCCAACGTGATAGGTCTCATGGAAATGAAGAAAACGCAGGTAATCCGCAAGGGATGGTTTAGCTTCTTGCCCTTCGGGACTGGTTTCTGTGGATAGTAAATCTTCAGGGCTGAGTTGATTCAGTTTGCCAATTACCTGATTCTGTGAGTCATCAAACGCCTCCACAAGACGGATAAATGATGTGGCTGATGGTGTTTTATGTGGATCAGCGCCGCGACGGTATGGAAAAGACTCCTCTTGGGTCAGAATTTTACTCAACCCGAGAGTTTCAAGAACCACATCCCGCGATAGAACAATATGCCCAACCACCCAGTTCAGACTGTTGCCACCTTTATCAGGGCGGATTAAACTCTCTTCCGCAGTGACATCGTCAATGTTTGCGTGAAGAGCAGAATGATTGATCTCAAACATGCTGATTAAATCACGAGAATTCATATCAACCTCGAACGATATACGATGCGAAAGCGCGGTCAGATTGTTTTAAACCTGACCGCGTTTGTATAAAGACTTCCACTAAAAATTGCGTCTTCAGATGAAAATCAAGAAACTACCTGATTAACAACAGGCGTTGCGCCATTGAGAATTCACCTGTTGTCAGCTTGACAAAGTAAACCCCTGATGCCAGATCGCCAGCCGAAACCGAATAGGTATGGTTGCCCGCTTCAAGATTTCCATCGACAATAATCTGGATTAACCTGCCGTCAATGTTGAACAACGCCAGCCTGATCTGAGCAGACTTGGGAAGGTCAAACTCGACTGTTGCCACCGAGTTAAAGGGATTGGGATATGGCTTTTTAAGCTCAAGCTTGAGTGGCATTAACTCTGGTCGAGAATCTACTCCCACCAGCACATCAAAAACTACCGGCACTTTGAAAGTGTCAACCGGGCTGCTGTTCACAAAATATATAGCGCCGTGCCAAATACCCGTTTCTAAGCCCACTGCGTTGTAGGAAATGTTTATTTCAGCATTCCCGGCAGCGTCAACCACAAATAATCCTTCTTCGCCAACATCAATCGACCACGTCAGAAAGTCCGGCAAGGGATCAAAGGAATTCAGCATGACCGAGCAAGGCCAATTCCCAATATTCTGAAGATTTAACACAACCGACGACGAGTAATCAGAATCCGGCATGACTGTGTATCCGATAGTCAAAGTGTCAGGGTCAATATCCAGCCAGCCATGGCTCAGAATGAAGTTCTGCTCAATGTCAGCGTGCTCTTCAACTTGAATGTTCTCTATCACCTGCACAACATACCCATCAGCGACAACCTCAACAGACATTTCGCCGGGCGTTACATTCACCAGTCGATAGGTACCGTTGTTCACATATTTTGTCACAATGCCATCAGAGGCAGTGACAACAGCTGATTCTATCTGCGCGCCATCAATCCAGCGGGTAATGTTTCCAAACACCGTCGCAGGAACATCAAAAGACATTGTGCGCCACAGAAGAGCACGTTCGTTTTCCAATTCCACAGCAGCGGGATCGTACTGATTCCAGTGGGTGTAGGTTAGCCCGTCCAAACCAGAAGGCGAAGATATTCCAACAGTGCAATTAGCGTTTGCTTCCCACTCATCCTGAACGTTGTTCACAATGCTGTACTGGAATAATATCATACTATCCCAAGTTATGGTTGGATGCACATAAGGATCGTAAATGATCGCCTGAAAAATATTCGGCTGATTTTGCTGGTTATCTGAGACACTGGTCTGCCATTGAATGATTAACCTGCCACCATCTTCGTCGTAGAAAGTAAAAATTCCATCCAAGTCGTTCTCATACCGCAGACGATCCCAGAAGACGGCAATCATCCCGTAAGCACCGTTTATACCGGGCATTTCCCAGTTCTGCTGGTTGACAAGATTTGTCTGATCGCCCACAGCAAACCAGCCATTACTGCAAACTGAAATCTCAGAGTACTCATTACCGTAGTATCTGAATGGGAAAGGCATGTGGATTAAACGAGTCACATCAGGTTCTTCTTCATTTGGAATTTGAAGACTTTCTCCTTCATATTGGAAGTCCTCAACTTGCGGATTAATTTCAATCCATTCATAAATTGGTGGTGCTCCCCAGTCGTTCGGCTGATCAATATCATCGAAAACTACATAGCCGTATTCATCAGGACCCAGAGGATCGCCTTCGTTTGAAAATCCAACCGGCAGTGCAAACAGAACAGTGTCGATGAAGTTATCGTTCGACAAGATCAACCTGAATTCTGCTTCCATGCCACCAACAACGCTCCCTAAAGGTGTCACAGCAAAGGGCAATCCCCCGCCCTCTCCGAGTTGCACAATGCGTTCCAGGGGATTACAGGCGGGGAAATTCCCTGCATCCTGGTCAATTTGCACAAACGGCGATAATGTCTCCAAAGTTGCGTTGATCGCTTCAACGGCTTGTCTGCCGTTATTACGCAAGATCAGCAGCAGCTCACTTGCCATGCCGGGCTCAAGAATATTATTTGCTGAGTCGAAAACCAAGATGGGTGCATGGGCTGGAATTTGAAATCCTGAAGTAATTGAGACATCACCTTCGGTTAATAGTGCAACCTGAAATGTCAGCATTTCGCCATCAGGGCAACCGGGAAGGACATTGATTGCAAATCCATCCTCTAACTGTACAACACCGCCAAATTCGATTGATTCACGCTGGAATTCAGCGTCCTCAATCTCAAGCCATGGACTATCCGAAGTCAATCGAATAGACTGTATCGCAGGGGAAGGCTCTTCACCCGGATTTCCTAACTGCAAATAGAGCAAGCCACTTTCGCCGGGATTTACCAGCTCATCACCATTGCCATTTTCCTGATCCGAAAATACCTGTCCTCTTATAACCACCCACCAGTTATGATCTTCAACAGCGACTTCCGCAACTGCAGGGATGTAATCATCGGCGGTGGCTGTAACATTGATGGGCAAATCAGGATCAATGGCATCCTGCTCATACAACCATGTCAGATAGGCTCGACCTTCAGCGTCAGTTTTAGCAATGGTCTTGAAACCAGTAACCTGAGTCATACTGACAATAGCATTCTCAACGGGTTCATCATTGCTGTCTGTTACGATAGCAGTAAAATCATTACCATCGACAGGCAAATTCTCCGGGCAGTCTATCTCAAGCTGAACCGGAACACCACGCCAGCACCATTGACTCGGATCGCCATAGTAGCGCCAACGGAAGGATTCCAAGCGGAATCTATCTATACCATCGTCAACCATCTGATCCCAGAGATTCATCAAGGCGTAATTTCGTGCCCAGCCATAACTTTCCACATCAAACAAAAACAAAGCCTGAATCAGACTACCAACAAGCGCGTTAGCATCATTAGTCCTGGGGCTTGAATAATGCCCAAAACCCGCGGATGGACCCTTAAGCTCGTCTGAAGTACCCTGCCTGAAGACCCAGTTAAATGCTCCGTCTGCAGGCGGTGAAATTGTTCCTGAACTGACAAGAAAATGGAATGGATAAACTGGTCCAGGTCGAATATTTTCAACTTCAAGATTCCACTCATGAGCGCGGACAATGATGAAATTTGTATTCTGATTGTAAAGGTTTTCGATAAGTCGCGATGGATCATCAACCTCATTGTCGCTGTAAAAACTTGTTTGTATGTCTTCAAACCCATTGCGATCTAAGACCTCAGCGATCCATTTACCTGTGTACGACGGGCATAAATCCTGCTGAACACTACAAGCGCCAACACCCACTCCGGCGCGGGTAAACCACTCAGTGTCTTCCATAAAGGGGGTGCTTTGGTATGAGATTGCGCGGCGAATGGCGCAGATGAGATTGGTTTCTGTCAAACAGTCAAACACACCAACAGTGACATCAGGAATAAAATCAGCCCCGTCCAAATGGGTGTAGTACATATCGTTCCAAGTATCATCACTGGCGATGTACAACGGAGCTTCAGCATACCTTGATCCCATTATTACGAGATGCTCAAAACCTGTTTCTCGATAATATTGGAGGATCATTTCACGAATGATGAGACTGTTCATTTCTGGATTGGTTTCGACAATATAAACATCATGACCAGATTGTCTCTTCCAGTCAACAAATTCATAGACTTCTTCTGGTGCATTCACATCCATAACCACAACAAATCCACCAGGGAGATATTCCTGATCTGGGTTATCGCGATTGGGCGGGTTGACAAGCATTCCATCCATGAGGCGGTCAAAATCTCGAGAAGGCCGGCGTACTAATGACTCCACCTCGTTGGCACCACTCTCATCCAGTACATTGATTTCAGCATTGACACCGATATTTTGAACATACTGACTGTTGTCAAAATCCCATTGAACTGGATATACCGTCAATTTCACCATTCTCACGCCGCGCATGATAACAGGCTGGCTGATTTCAGCTACCTGTGGCGGATACAAGCCTTCGAGCTGAGGTTGACTTAGAACGGTAAAAACGTTCCCATCCTCATCTTGATCAACAAAAGGCGCTGGCGCACTCCCATCAACACGCAGAACATCGTTGACTTGCACATTAAGCTCAACTCTGCCCTCGTCGGGAACTCGGACCCAGCGCACTATCGCTGGCAGGTCAGGATAGCCAACTCTACCGATGATTCCTTCGCCATCAAGGCGACATATTTTAGAATCTTGTTGAATCGAAATAGCTGTTTTGTCAACATTAATCGACAGATTGATGTTACTTGCATCATCGGATAGATTTTGCTCAACATCAATATTAACAAATGACGATAATGCTACTGGGACGGGATAACGGGATGATTGATCTTGAGTTGTAGTGCAGTATCCCAGAGAAATGCCGAAACTAAGAACGGCAGAAAGTAATGTTAAAAAAATTCTCATGGTCACGATGCCTTGGGTTGGAACATAGAACAGACAAGATGCTTAATATAGTGATGCCTGTCGTTGATTCAAAGTTATGCTTCAAATAACAGGCATTTTTTTTAGTACAAAATTTCAAAAAGTAATTCTCGACTTATGAGTCAAGGCCAAAGAAGAATAATTCAAGTGCTGATTTCATTATCACCTCACCAATTTTTTCTGTATTTGGTGGCAATCAGATCACTGTTGGGCCAGTTCATCCAAAAATTTCTGAAGCTGACGAGGGGAACGAAATCGGAGGATTGTTTTTGAGTCATCTAAACTGTCCAGAAAGCTCAGCAACTCCTGTCGCCCTCTTTTGGGAAAATTCCAAAGCCAATTGAACATCTCATAATTCCAATGTTCTGGACAACCCTCACCCATATCAGGGCGTACAGTTCCGCGGTTTTTTATTACTCGACACGCCCAACGCCACAGACACAGCCTGCGCGGAAAATCGAGAAAAATGATAGTATCCGCTGCAAACGCTCGCATGTCAATGGTGCTGGAGTAATTTCCATCAATGATCCATTCGTCATTTTCTTTAGCTAATCTGGCAACCATCTGCCGAAATTCGCCTTTTTCAGGTTCCACCCAGTTGGGTTGCCAGTAAAGCTTATCCAGATGAATCACAGGCAAACCTAAAATCTCGCCAAGTTGCACGGACAGCGTACTCTTGCCTGCTCCACCAGATCCAACAACGATTATCCTTTTCATTTGGCTTTCTCTGTGGTTTTTGATTTTTCTAACTGCTTTGTTCCCGCGAGTGGATCATTTTCTTCATCTGTGGTAAAGAGAATGTCCTGCCCAGCCCGAACAAACAAAATATCCTTAATGCGGTTGAATCCCTTCAGGAAAGCACTATTGTCTTGTGCTGCCTTTTTGAAGGAGAATCCTGTCATAACCAAATCAGCAGACTCAGAATGATCTGCCACAAAATCATCGAAAATTACATCTAGCCTTAGCGCTAATACCCGGACATTTTCCGAGAAATAAGCAACCTGCCCTGTTTAACCAACTCCATAAGCCGCCGATGTTGCGCTTTTAGCTCATCCACAGGAAATGCGGCAAAGAGCTGAACCTCGCAATTTCGCCATTCTGGAGGACCAATGATAATGTAGGCAAGGATGATCATAAGGTTCGCATTTCGAAGATCACCAGAAGTCAGCCAGATATGGATCTTCCGATGATAGCCGAAGTGATGGTTCGACGAACGCAGGATGCAAATATTTAATTCGGCTGTGGCGGCAAAGAAACAACCTTCGAGTATATGGTCTATATTTTCCTCATTGTTTTCCTCAAACTCAAACAATATGGAATTATTCTCCATGCCAGCTATGCCCGGGATTTGCACCATTTGCGCCACAGCAGTTTTGAAACTTGGCGAGAAGATGGTATCAACCTACATCCCAGCCTTACTCGCTTGAGCCTGTTCAATTAATCTGGCAAGAACCACCTTAGCTTCACTATTCGTTTCTGGGTTAAGGGGTCCCTCGATGAAATGAATGAAGGATCCAAAGCCATAATGATGCGTAATCCAGCGCAGAAGATCAAATGGCGCCAATCGCACCACCAACAGTGGATCCAAAGGAACGGCTGATAATGTAGTATTCGCCGCCGCCTTCAACTTTCAGATTGGTGGCAATTTCGGCAACAGCCATCCCTGTGGGAATCGTGATTGCATGACCGAGCAACACCAGTAAGATGGCTCCCAGAATTCCCGTGCTACCTACAGCATAGCCAAATCTTAGGAACAGTATTGCTCCAAGAATGGTGCTGATTGCAGAGAGAGATACAGGAGCTGTGCCAAAACGATGTGCTGCCGATTGAGCGGCTTGTTGGTCGGGCATTATTATTCCGTGCTTGTGTTGGATTTCGTCAAAAACAGTGTTAGGATTAAAATGTAGCCACTTAAGATAAAACAGATAGTAGAATATACCAAAATGTTTTTTCGTCACAAGAGGCAAAAACGATACTTTTAAATTTTTGGGGCTGAAATTGAATATTATGCTTGGTAAGCAGGAACTTAACACCCTGATCCGGGAAAATACTCCCGGCGCAGTGAATGTTGAAATCCTATCCGCGTCAAATGGCGAGATCGCTATTCAGGCGAGTGTGATGATTCTCATTAAACCGATCAAATACAAATTCAAACTTAATAAATTTGAAGTCTGTGCCAGAACAATTTCCGCAAATCTTTCCGGCGTGCCAGATATGCTAATGAATTATATTAAGGAAAAGGGCTGGCTGAATGTTCAGGGTTTAAAAATTGAGAATACCAAGTTATCCTTTGATGTTGGCAATCTAATCCCACCATTCGCCAATCTCGAATCCATTTCCATAGATAATGATGAGGTTGTGTTGAAGGTAAAAATTGGATAAACAAGCAACACCCAAGTTAGAAAAGGATCGTGTCGAGCGAGGGGCGTGGCTATTGGTAGCACATCCTTACACCATTAAAACCTTTTGCCCGGACGCACTGTGGATAGATGCGGAAACTGGAAATGTGAACATTAATCCAAGCGAAATTATCGAAGAGATGTTCACGGGGCAGGATGATCTTATTGCTTTCACCAAACAGCATCAGCGTGGATATTACATTGTCTCGGATTATCGCGTCGGCGGTGGTGATCCGGCGGATTATACAGTGAAGCTCGACAATGTTCTCCATATAATCAGGGAAAGAATGCCGAAGGAAATTTCATCACTGCCATGGTTCAATGATGCCAAAGCCGTCATCACGCCGGATTCGGTGACAAAGCCGGATCTCGGACAGACTAAATTCGCTTATTTTTTCATCATTCGCATCATTCCCGCAAGTTGAGGCTATTTGAATATTAATTTTTCTATATGATCAAAGCCGCTATACGGTGAAATAATTACCACTTCTCCCGGTTGAAGCCCGTCCACGATCTCGTATGCTTCAACATTCTGTCTGCCAAGTTTTATTCCTCGTTTCACAGCCTTCTTGCCTGCTGGATCCACCACAAATATCCATCTACCTCTCGTTTGGCTAAAAAAACCGCCGCGAGGTAAGAGGACGGCATCAATTGAGTTTCCGAGTTCCAACTGCACTCTGACGCTCTGACCCCGACGAATATCTTCTGGCGTCTCCGAAAGAAAACTCATATCAACGTCAAACCGACTTTGCGAAACTTAAGGATAGATTTTTGTCAGTTCAAGTTTGTATATACTCCCGTTGTAAGTCATCTCACCCTTCTGATAGAGGGCTATGCGCGCCAGATAATGCTCATCAATCTGACAACGAATCTGAAACCTATCCACAACATCTACCTGTCCGATCCGACTTCCAGCAGTTTTCAGCTCTCCAATATCGGCATTCAATGAGGTAAGCTGCCCATCTATGGGAGCACGCAAAGTCAGCCTATCGAGACGCTGCTTAACAATTTTCAGATTCTCGTGCATGTGCTTGATAGATTCTTCGAGCGCTTGAATCTGAACTTGCCTGAAGATTGAATCTTGTTGAAAGGTCTGCAATGTCAGGCTTCGGCGAGATTGCAGATACTCAAGGTCTTCGCTTGATTGCTGGGCTTCATCCTGAGAGATCATATTCATATTTGCCATCTCAATGTTACGCGCATGGAGCCTTCGCTGGCGTTGCATTTGGTGATTTACCTCCAGCATCTCGGCTTTCAGGTCAAGGCTCCGCTGTGCCATCGTCAGCCGTGTATTCCGCATTTCATTGAGCAATTGTGAAAGTTCCGCTTCACGATTCATGATGTCAAGAAGCAGATTCGTGTTGCTCAGTTTCAGAATAGATTCTGCCTTTTGAACTTACTCTCCTTCTTCAACATAAATTTCTTCGATCTGACCACCGTCAACGACATCAAGGAATACTGTCTTTACCGGCACTACGGATCCGGTGCTTGGAATCCAATCTCGAAGTTGTCCCGATTTTACTTCCGCCAGAACAACTCTATCTTTTTCAATATAATAGCTAGGACGCTGGTCATGAAAACCAAGGGCGTAGATGGAAAGGATAAGGAGTGCCACAATCGTCACAAGACCAGCGATTTTATTAAACGTGATGTATTTCTTCTTGATGGGCCTGTCCATGGAGCAAATCTCTTCTCAAAAATCAAAAATCCTTTGCGGAAAACAAAGTAACTGCTCAGGTAATATTGCGCTAACACTATGCCAACAATAACTTATATAATATCAACACTGTAAAATAATCTCAAATTCATTCTTGTACGATTTCGTTTGTCAACTGTTCATATTCGGACAGCGCGTCCCATGTATTATTCGAGATCATTATGTGTTTCACAACTTCACGAAACCAAGTAATCCAATAGTTGAGCCTTAATATATTTTATGAAACGACTAAAAATATCGAAAACTTTACATTCTCTTGCAAATTTCTTGCAAGAAGGCAGATGAGTTTCTATATTAAACAATTGTTAAAATTGCAATGCAGACGGACTTTGGGATTTTTCACCGGATGAGTTCGTTGGATTGTAGAGATGGTTAGCCACCTTAGCTCAGTTGGTAGAGCAACGGACTGAAAATCCGTGTGTCCCCTGTTCAAGTCAGGGAGGTGGCACAAGACATAAAGCCAGCATTTACAGATTGTTAGAAAATCCCCGCTCATACTATGGGCGGGGATTTCTGCTCTTATTACTTTAGCTAAGTTCTGCAAAAATCATTTCTTACCTCATAAGCGTCAACTTGGCTATCTTACTGCAACCTCCGGCTGTGATGCATTGTCTCGTTTGTAAACCCGAAGCAACACATCTCTCTCCTGACATGGTGTAAACACCCAGCAGAAATTTGCCTTGCCCGCGGTCAAAAACCTGAATCCATGAGTACTCCCGTTGGCAAAAGCCTCGATGAATAATTGCTATGAAAGCAAGGATGACTTAAGCAATCAGGGATTTTCTCAACACGATTTTCCTCTTAAAAGGTGCTTGAGTAAAAGAAAAGTAACCAATCTTGTTCACTACTTAAATAGAACAACCTTCTTTTGCTCTGAAACATCCGCATTGTTGCTCAATCGTATAAAATAAATACCAGACCCAACGGATGGGCATTCCCAGACCACCTCGTATAAACCCGCCAACATCAAGCCATCCACCAACCTTGCCACTTCCCTGCCGGACGGGTCATATACTGCCATCAGCACCATTTCCGTCGTCGGTAACTTGAAGCTGATGGTGGTCGTCGAGTTGAAAGGATTCGGATAAACTGACACCAGCTCACATCGCTCTGGAAGTCCGTTACTTTCACCCGGCACGCTGTTCGGGATTACATTAACCCGCCAGCAGATCGAATCCGTGGCGCTTCCGTCTGATAAAAACCCCGTAATCACAAATTCCCCAGCCTCAGAGAAAATAATATCCACAGTGTCAGCGTCACAGACTTCGGCACCTTGATGAATCCATCTATAGTTCAGGGAATCGGACTCCAGATTGAATGCCACCAGACAAAATTGTTGTGTGGCATATTGATCAATATTCAATTCTAATTGAGACGGTAGCCATTGGCTGAGAACGGATTGAACTTCAACATCCCAACACACTCTGTCTGTAAAATCATTGGCTGTGGCTGCTGCAGTTAAAAAATAGTGAGTGGGGAGTGGAAATCCCAAAGTTAGAGTAGCTTCCGTTCCTACAATAGAATCTCCAATTGTCCAGGAATACTCGACCAGATCAGGCTCAACCGCCACCACCTCAATGCTGAATTCTGTGAGAGTATTACGTGTTGTCGCAATGTCAAGATTTTCTGGATCATGCCCGCTGATAAACAATTCAATCACATATACAGACCAATCAATCCGAGTCGCGTCGTCTTCATCGGACACAACGCAAGACACCGTATGATCCCACAACTCGCTGAATATTACCTCAACACTATCTTCCACACTAATTCTGATAGAATCATCCATCAGCCATTCAAAATATATCTCATCTTCTTGATAATCCATTGCTTCCACGCTGAATATCACTGTATCAAGCCGCATAACCTGCATTTGAAGATCAACCGGAGTATAACTGGTGATTATCGGAGCCGAGCGCTGTGGATAAACCTTTTCAAGAATACCGACATAATCTCTTCCAGCAGGTTGTTGTTGCATATCAATAGATCCTGCGATAACATTCAGCCCGTCAACATCCCGAACTACCGATAGATAACCCATGACCAAAGCACCATTGCTACCTCGTTGCCATTGTACATGTCCTTCGGCATCCACCCGTATTTCAATTTGTGACGATGTCCGGTATCGAGACCAAATCATCGGCCTTTCGCCAACCATGTAGAAACCACCATCGGGCATCTGTATCAAACAATTTGCCACCCCTCTATATCTTCCCTCGGGGCTCTCGTAAGTCCTTGACCATTCCTCCTCTCCATCGACATCAAATCTAACAAGCAAGGCTGTTCGATCTCGACTTCCACAAGCGGCGAAACCGCCATCGACAGGACAGGAAACGAGCGAGAGTAAATTGCCATCAACCCGGTGTTGCCAGACAACTTCGCCGTGATCGTCAATCTTAAACAGGCCGGTTCCTGGTCCATAATCAGCGAAGAGGTAGCCATCGGCAATCTCACGAACAGCATTGAAACAAACCCCGTCTGCGTAGATCTCGTCCCAGATCACTTCACCATCCTGATCCAGCATTGCGGCATAAGCCTGCTCTTCGCCACGTTCGCCAAGTGTTCCGCAAGTGAGGAGATTACCGGCTTTTGTTTCGATGACTGCCAGGCAGAGCCCTGTGTCTCCACCATAGGTGTTAAACCAAATTTGCTCGCCATCTGCATTGCATTTCATCACAACGTAACGCAATTCCCCATTTAACTCCATCTGTCCGCCCACAGCAAAATCGCCATCATCAGTTTCGATAATGCTGGTGGCATCCCCATCATCATATCCGCCTCGGTCATCCGGAAAGGTATTGCTCCAGATTTCCTCGCCATTGCGAGCTGATAAAACGACCCAGAAAGGCTCGGGATCAGCGCCTGCTTCAGTGCGACCAGTGGCAACATAATTGCTGTCTGCTGTGACGTAAACATCATAGAAAAAGCTATCATGGCGACCAAGATAGCGAAATATTCCAATGCAGGATTTTCGAGCCGGCTGGGCTTGGGAGGTAACGGCGAACAGAGTTGTCAGCAGAGCTAATGCATAGAAGAGTTTGTTCATAATTTTCTCGCAACAATTTACACTATGATGAATGAGCGGAGGACGTTTTCCCGTGTCCAAAACATTAAGTCAGAGCGTTAATGTTTGGAACAAAAGTAGGTTTTAAGGGTTGTCGAATGTGGCGTTGAACGATTGTTTAAATTCTTCTGGGAGAGTTTATCACTAAAATTCTTAACTGTAAGCTTTCTTTAGGTTCAAAAGAATCTACATTTTTTAAGGTAATAAACCTTTGATGTGTTGTCAAGGAAATATTATATCTGGTTTTTATGTCGATCGCAAGTCAATACGACATCGCCACATGCAGTACTTCATATTATTGAATATTTGACGTAATTACTTCAATCGTAAAAAAGTTAAATATCCTCTTGACAACGACAATCCTATGATTTATCTTACGATATGATGATAATAGTAATTTCGTAAGGAAACGAAGTGCCAAAGAACGACGAACCACGCCCACCCAAAGGTTTGACTAAAGCTCAGAAAAACAACCGTGTCAAGTTCCTCAAAGTAGCCGAAGAGAAATTCACGCAGTATGGATTCAAGAAAACAACGATTGAAGACATCTGCCAAAGTGCGGGGCTGTCAAAGCCTACCTTCTACAGCCTGTTTAAGAACAAGGTTGATCTACTATCTCAAACCTTCGTGCATGTTTCCGACAGCCTCATACTCGAATGGCACTCCAAACTGTCGGAAAATGCCACAGCCCGCGAGAAACTTCAATCGCTGTTGGAGTATTACGAACAGGTTATCGTCAGGCGTGAAATTTTCACAATCATTCTGGAAGACCCTGAAACGATGCAGACGATTCCCAATTTCTTCCACGATATGGAGCAACATCCGATTTTCGGCTGTTTCCGTGATATAATTGCACAAGGCATTAAAAATGGTGAATTTAACGTCAAAGAACCTGATGCCGCGATCTGGATGATATATTCGATTCTTGATGGCATTTATCTACTTTACCCTATGATGACGGGGAACAAAGGCGCTCTCGAAAACAAGAAGTTCGCGCAGGAAGCACGGGATTTCATATTCAAAGGTCTTGGAGTACAAAATGACGGATAACAAACATCGCTGGGCTACGTATCTTGCCCGGTTCATGGTGAAAATGCCAGCTCTGGCGTTGGCAATCGGCGTGGCGATTACGGTAGTCTCGATTATTCTGGCATCCAAGTTGGAGATGAAAACCGATTGGAAAGACCTGCTACCGGAAGAAAACAAAGTCGTCAAGCTGTTTGATGAAATCGAAAAGCGTTTTGGTAATCCTGCAGGGCTGGTTGTTGTGCTAGAAGGCGATTACGACCGCATCGTCGAGCTGGCGAAGCAGTTGGAACCTCGCTTGAATCAGTCCAGTAAAATCCGCAATGTCATGGGGCAGATTCCGCTGGAATTCTTTAAGGAGCATGGCTTTGTCCTGCTCAAGCCCGACGAACTCGACCGCGGGCTAAAATCCTATTCGGCATCCGACCTCGTTGGTGTGTTCAAAGGCATGAACGGCGATTACGAAGGCGAATACACCGACAGCGAATCCAACCTGCGCCGTGATGAAGTGAAAGTCGCACAATCCCTGTTGGGCATAAAACGTACTCTGGACATTCTAAACGCGAATCTTGCCGGCATCAAGGATGCCCCGCCAATTGAGGACGCCGTCAACGCCATGATGCTTGGGGAGCCGTGGATTTTGTCGCTTGATCGACGAATGCTGATGATCTTATGCGATCCACACTCGAATATAGCCGATGTTGACGAGATGATCGCCACATCCGAGCAAGCTGAAACCTTACTGGACGAATTCCGCCCGAAATATCCTGACGTTGAAGCCAACCTGACTGGCCTCGTGAAAATCGGGCAGGATGAAATGAACAGCCTTGGCACATACACATTATTGTTGAGTCTTCTGGCGTTGGCATTGATCTATTTATTGCTGGCGAGGTCTTTTCATAACTGGTTGCTTCCCGTAGTGACGCTCATACCACTTGGGTTGGGGATCATCTGGACGAACGGCTTGCTCTATATCTTATTCGGTAGCTTGAATCAGTTCACAGCCATGATGATGCTGGTGTTGATCGGACTTGGGATTGACTTCTCTATTCACATGGTCAGCCGCTTCGTCGAGGAGATCGGCGAAGACACGTCAATGCTAACGGTACTCGAGCGAATGTACGGCGGCACCGGAGTTGGTGTGATGACAGGCGCTTTAACCACTGCCGCGGCATTCCTGACGCTGATGGTCGGTGAGACTAAGGGCGTTCACGAATTCGGCGCGGCGGCGGGCTTTGGCGTGTTACTGACTTTGGCATCCATTTTCCTGACTCTCCCGCCATTGTTGATTCTCATCTATGGCAAAAAGATCAAAAACATTAGTAACGTTCATAAATTAGCCAGCGCAGGGCATACTCCTTTTCTGGGTAAAATTGCGGTGGCAGGCTGGCGGCGAAATGGGTTGTTCCTCGCGGGGACTGTGGTAGTGCTTGCGGCTTCATTCTGGGCGATGCAGCACATTGAATATGAATATGACTGGATGGAGCTTGAGCCTGAAGGTTTGCGCTCGGTTGAACTTCAGCGCGAGATACCCATACGGTTCGGCATGTCCGACCATCCTTCCTTCGTGGTGGCAAAAACCATTGAAGAATCACGGGAGCTGAAAGAAGGCTACATGAAGCTAGGCATGGTGGCAGATGTGACTTCAATCAGCGATTATATCCCACCGGCGGAACGACTGGCTGAATACCAGCCAAAGCTCGATGAGTTTCGTCATCAGATTTCCGAGCGACAATGCAACCGATGGTTTGAGGAAGATCAGGAAAAGCTTCAGATTGAGATAAACCGGCTTTGGGATAATCTCGACCTGATGAGTAACTTGGCGTTTATGTCGGGACTCGACCGGATTGTAAGAGTAGTGGATATGATTACCGGAACGAAATCTGAGACTGGCGAAGTGGACAAATCCGCCATCCTGCCGACATTGGTCAATACTCTCGACAAACCGATACAGAACGAACGGATGGAAAGGCTCAATAAGCGTTGGTTCAATCAAACACAGGATAATCTTTACAGCCTTAGCAATCCCACCGCGATAACAGTTGACGAACTGCCGGAGAACGTCAAAACAAACCTGTTACCCAAAACTGGCGATGGCTTTCTACTTCACATCACTCCCCGCACCTATTTGTGGCAGGAGGAATTGCTGCACAAGTTCATCGAGCAGACAAGCACGGTCAGTGAAAACACTACCGGTTCCGAGCACATGATGACTGTGATGATGGTCGAGACCTTGAAAGACGGTAAGAAGGGCGCACAGTTGGCGTTAATCGTCATTTCGCTCTTGGTTCTTATACATTTCCGCGGCTTGACCGGATTATTAGCCTTGATCCCGCTGGCAGGCGGCGCGATGGCGATGATCGGCTTGATGTACCTGTTTGGGATGAAATACAACTACATGAACCTAATTTCTGTGCCTATCATTCTGGGCATTGGCATTGATGACGGCATCCACATCTTGCATCGTTTCCGCGCGCGAAAACATGGGGGGGTAAAGCACCTGGAGAAGACCTTCAGCACAGTTGGCAGAGCAATCATGTTGACCACATTGACGACGATGATCGGCTTCGGCAGCATTGCGTTGTATTCGATGAAGGGCATGGCGAGCTTTGGGCTGGCGTTATTCCTTGGGGTTGGAACATGTTTCGTGGCGACTGTGTTCATTTTGCCGGCGGTGTTGCGGCTTGTGTTCGGCAGAAAACGGGAGGAAGAGTAAGAACGGGTGACACGTTTCTCCTAACTGGAATTAAGAGCGGAAAATTCCGCTGTCATCCCAGTTTTGAAATTTCAGGATTATTCTTCCTTATGTCATACCTGCGAAGGCAGGTATCCATCGCATTCATCCTCTCTTCTCCTCGTTCCCGGCTTGACCGGGAACCCAGATCGAGAGTTTAAAACAAAACGGTAACGTCAGTATTATCATGCATTTCTCTAGATTCTGTTTACCAGAGTTGAACAGTAACAAGTCATTGCCAGCTTCCACTGGAACGATATCGTTCATCAAACCTATATTGTGACAATTAATAAAAGAATCAATAGCCTTGTTTTTACCCCTGAATCGAAAGCAGACGAATTGGTGGCTTTTACTTGCAATTATGCTTGTCAAAATGTATCTTAATAGACTAATTAACTACTGGAACAACGATATGAACCTTTCATCCTCCGCTTGGGAAATCTCAATTGGTGAAACTCCGTTGATAGCAACAGCAATCCACAATGGACATGACATCCGAAGTGAGATAGCCCCTTTGCACAAAATTAGTGCGCAGGATCGTTTGCGTGAGGAAGACCCATTCACTGAAACATGGACAGCGGTTGGAGATTCGCGGATCGTTTTAAAAACTTCACGTTTTGAAGTCGATTTAAACCGCCCTCGCGAACACTCGGTGTACATTGAGCCAAAAAGTTGCTGGGGACTTGACGTTTGGAAAAATCCTCCATCTGAAGATGTCATCAGCCGCTCCCTTGGAGTGTATGATCGGTTCTATTCTGTGTTCTACACCCTGCTCAACTCGCTATTACGAATCCATCGCCATATTGTGGTGCTGGATATTCATTCATACAATCACCGCCGCGGCGGTGTTGACACTCCTGCAGATCCCCAAGAGAAAAACCCAGATGTCATCATCGGCACCAGCAACATGGATCGTGAGTATTGGGCACCAGTAATTGCCGCTCTAACTGACAATCTTCAGTCTGCACCAGAACTCGGCGAGTTTAACGACGTTCGCCAGAATGTGAAATTCTCCGGCGGGCACATGTCGCGCTGGATTCACCAGCAGTTTCCCAACCGGGCTTGCTCGCTGTCAATCGAATTCAAAAAGACTTTTATGGATGAATGGACAGGAATCCCCGACAAGGCGCATATTGAGCAAATTAAAAAAGCCCTCATGCGCGTTCGCGATCCCATTTTAGATACTTTGAACACTTTTAAGAGCTAAGATCATGTGTGGTAGATTTTCACTGAGCGCTAAGCTTGAAGAATTGCTGGCATTGGTTGATGGCCTGTCAGTGCTGGAAATGCCGCCGCCACGCTTCAACATTGCTCCAACACAGATGGTTGCCACAACACTGAACGAACCCCAGCGGCAGCTTACAGAATGCCGTTGGGGTCTTATACCTTTCTGGGCTAAGGACAACTCCATCGGAGCCAAGCTCATCAACGCCCGAAGTGAAACCGCCGCCGAGCGACCATCTTTTAAAATTTCATTCGAGAAGAAGCGATGTTTAATTTTCGCCGATGGGTTTTACGAATGGCATTTACTGCCGGACTCAAAGATAAAACAACCCTATTTCATCCGGCTAAAGTCGCAAAAGCCCTTCGCCTTTGCGGGTCTGTGGGATAACTGGCAGGATGGCGAGAAAGAAACAATCCGCTCCTGTACAATCTTGACAACTGATGCGAATTCACCCCCCAAACCAATTCACCAACGGATGCCTGTAATTCTACCGCCAGATACTTTTGACCTCTGGCTTTCGCCCGAATCTGTTCCGCCAGCGGAGTTGATGCCATTGTTAAAACCCTTTGCCGCCAGTCTGATGGAGGCATATCCCATTTCAAATGCAGTTAACAAAGTTAAAAACGACAATCCAAATATTCAGCAACCGGTCAGATTGAGTTCGACCGGCAGGCTTTTTAATTAAGGAATCCTTCAATGAGCAAATTCATTGATCTTCGAAGCGACACCATCACCCGCCCTACTCCTGAGATGCGCAAGGCGATGTACGAGGCTGAAGTCGGCGATGATGTTTTCGGTGACGATCCTACTGTAAACAAACTTCAAGAGCGAGTGGCTGCGCTTCTCGGCATGGAAACTGCGATGTACATGCCATCGGGAACGATGGTTAATCAAGTGGCTCTTCTGACGCACACTCACCCGGGCGACGAAGTGTACTGTGAAATTGGTTGCCATATCCGCAACTTCGAGGGCGGTGCGCCAGCAGTGCTCGCAGGCGTGATGCTGAACACTATTCAAGGCAAACGCGGCGCTTTCACTGCGGAAGATGTTGAACCTCAACTTCGCCCAATAGATAGCCATTTCCCGCCCAGTCGATTAATTTGGGTTGAAAATAGCGCAAATAGAGCTGGCGGAACCATTTTTCCTCAAGAAGAAATTCTGAAGCTACGCCGCCTGGCAAACCGCGAAGATTTGATGCTTCACATAGACGGTGCAAGAATCTGGAATGTCGCCGCTGCACTTGGCAAACCTGAGAAAGAAATCGCCGAGCCATTTGACTCAGCCAGCGTCTGTCTTTCCAAAGGCTTAGGGTGTCCTGTCGGCTCTTGCCTTGTAGGTAAACGCGATTTTATCGCCCGAGCCCATCGCAACCGCAAACGCCTTGGTGGTGGAATGCGTCAGGCAGGCATCATCGCCGCCGCTGGATTATATGCGTTGGAACATCACCGCGAAAGATTAGTGGAAGACCATGCCCGTGCGCACCGACTTGCTGAATCCGTTGCTGAAATCCCATGCTTTCAGATTGACCTTGACGCAATTCAGACCAACATCGTCATCTTTGATGTCAGCAAAACCGGTAGGTCGGGTCCTGAAATAGTCCAAGAACTAAAAAGCCACGGCGTGCTTTCCACCAGCTTCGGGCATAACATACGCATGGTAACGCATCTCGATATCACCGATGCTGACATAGACAACACAATAGCCATCGTCAGGAAGCTCTATGCTTGATCAGGGAATCATACAACCAGGTTTGAAATCGCTTGAAGTTGGCGAGACGTTCACAGGATTCTATCTCCTGCGCGAAAAACTTATGGGTGTCAAGCGTGATGGAGCAAACTATCTCACTCTGGATATTTGCGATCAGACCGGTCGCTTGAAAGCCAAACTTTGGACTGATGCCGACCGCATAAACGAAGAGCTGATACCCGGTGAAGTGATTAAAATTCATGGAGCTGTCACCAGGTATAATGAAAAGAACGAAGTAAACATCCAGCAGATCCGTCCCACAAATGAAAGAGATGAGATTGATTGGGAGAAATTGATTCCGGTGTCCAGTGTTGATCCACAGACGGTGCTGGATCAATTTGAGAAAATGGCATCGCGCTTCAAGAATGAAAAGCTGAAAGAACTTGTTCTGGCGGTTTTCCAGGATGAAAAAATCAAACCGGTCCTGTTGCGCGCGCCGGGCGGAAAGATGTGGCATCACGCACGGCTGGGAGGATTGCTGGAACACACTCGCGGTGTGGTGAATGTCTGCAGAATTCTGGCGAGGCTCTATCCGCAGGTTGATCGTGAATTATTGCTCTCCGGGGCGATGTTGCATGACATCGGTAAAATTTACGAATACACCAGCAAGACTATATTTGACTACACCGATAAAGGCAGGCTGGTTGGGCACATTGTCATTGGCGCGCAGATGGTAACGGAAAAAGCACATGCGATTGACGATTTTCCTGAAGACGTTTTAGATCGACTCCTGCATTTGGTCTTGTCTCATCAGGGTGAGTATGACACGCCTAAAAAACCGTCAATTCCAGAGGCTTTTCTTCTCTACTGGGCAGATGAGATTGATTCCAAGATGGACGCTCTGAAAATCTTGAAGAATAATCTGGCGGAAGGTGAGACTTGGAAATACAACAATCTATTAAAACAGTGGATTGATGTCAGCCAGTTGGACATCAAAGAGGAATGACCTTCACTATATTCTCTGGTTTTCAGCTTTCACAGAAACGGCAGCCTTAATTGTATTCAGATACAGTGTGGGCTGTCGTTTTTAATGAACAAATCTTCGACAGTTTGCAAAGAGAAGAAGTCGCAGTCTCGAAAAGCGCAAAAATTCAACCAATTTTTCGGACTTGGCGAACAGTGTCTTTTATCTTCATCGCGAGGCGCTCCCATTAATGATTAGCTTGCGTTGTGAAATCCAGAATTTCCCATTTTTCCACACCTCACATTCTTTTTGATGAAATCGCCTACTTTGTAGTGTTTTACATCTGAGAAGGAACAATCTCAACCGCTGCTGATTGTTCGCAAACCACAAAATGTTCATAAAAAGGTCTGATTGTCAAAAATCTAAAGAGTGCGCCATCTCAAGCCGCCTTATTGCTGGATTGGGGCTTAAAAATACACCGTCGTCCTGACCGTCAATCCGAAATTTCCCGGCGGGAATTGACCGTTTTCGCGGCCGAACGAAGCCACTCCAAACACCGCCACATCAGCGTTCTGCGCCGCGGAAATATCCAAGCGAGGATTGATCAGATAGCTTTCATCCAATCCTGCGAAAACGTATAGACTGCCCTCGATCAGGTCAGAAAGGCTCTGCTTCGCCCCTGCCATAAACCGCCACTGCGCCACGGGCTCGCCGAACTGCAAATATTCCAGCCAGTCCAGCGCATCATACGGCGCTTCGGCGCTGGAGGAGCGGCCATCGTAGAACGCTTCCGCCATCACATACAGCCCATTCTTCAGCGTATAATCGAACCCTCCGACCACGCGCGAGAAGTCGTCTTCAGCCGCCATCCGATTGTAATTTCCTTCAGCCCAGACACCCAATCCAAGAAAAGTACCGCTGAGATCAAAACCCGCGGCTCTGCGCCTTTGGGCAATCGGGAGTAATGACTCGCGGTGGAGCGAGGTCGAGTCTGAAATCTGGTGAAACGTCAAGGCAATGTCGTAGCCAATTTGCTCTACGTGGGTAGCAACGCGCAGGCAATACCCCGCCCGTTCAAAGTCAAGATCAGGAATCATCACACCGGTAATGCGATTGCCAACTCCCCACGCGACATCAGCGCGGATAGCGGTCACGCCTTCCTTCTCATAAGTTGGGTCGGTCATGTCTTTCTTGTGAAAAAGATCAGTCGGGTTGAAACTGTAGCCCGTGCCCCAGCTAAGTTGCTGCCGCCCAAGCCGGAGTCTGAACGGACGCTTATCCCAAGTCAGATAGGCATTGTCGAGCAGCATCCGGTTCTGGTCGAAGGTTATTACCGCCGGCACGTCCCACTCGTTCAAAGTGTCCGTCACAGCTTGCGGCAGATACTGTGACACGTCATAAGTTACGCCAGTGTGATAGGCGTAGTAATTTACATTGCCGGTGAAACCAAGCTCGCCTTCTTCGGGGTAATAGTTAAAGTCGAGGCGCAATTTGGATGCGTCGAGCAGTTTGCTGTTGCCTGCGTCGTCGCTTTCAGGCAAAAAAGTGTTTTCGTAATAGCCGGAGAGTTCGATTGCCTGAGCACCCGTAGCATCGAAAAACAAAATCACTAGTGAAAATCCAAACAAGGCAATAATTCTTAGTAACCTGTTCATCGGATGTCTCGCGTCAATGCGTCCTGACCAAAATACCACTCCGGCGGGTTGACTTTGAAGCTGATGGATTCATATTCCATCAAAGTGCGTGAGTTCTCGGCTTGATTGTCCATCAGCATCTTGCAGGGGATTTTCTTGCCGTCAATGAGCTTGATATCCGACAGTGTCAGTGTTTTCAGCAAGCCGTTTTTGTCGTAATACTCGATCTGCCGGGTCAGAGTGTCTTCAAGCGCCACCCATAAAATCAGATGGTCGTATGAAGGCCCTGATTCTGTCGGCTTTAGTTTCAACTTGGCGCATTTCGTCTTCTGCGTCATCTCTTCGCCGATAAATTCGGCAGTGTAATCTTCCTTGAGATCACCTGAAGCCATATCCTCGTAGGAAAAATCCGAGCCCATCGCTTTCTGGCGACGAGTATGCCCGCTGAAGTGGCGGGTTACATCGCGGCGTTTCATATAATACCAGATATTGTCGCCGTTGTCACGCTGGAGGATTTTATCGCCGGCAACTCGCGGCGGGTCTGTGTATGCCATCAGGCTGACATCGCCTCCCTGGGCTGACCACATCTTCGCGGTTAGCGTCCGTTCAGCACCGCTTGAAGTTGTGATGGTTGTCTTGACCACGCCTTCCATGTGATCTACGCTCTCAACATTATCGATCCAGCCGAGCCACTGAGTCGCCAGATCATCAGCCTGAAGACCAGTTAAACTGCCGGTCAGGAGGATTATAATTGTTGCTGTTAAGAATCTGCTGTGCATTAATGTTTCCTTTCTCACGTTGGTCTTCGATGATGTAATGAGATTGCTTTGCATCATTCTCAATAAAGATAGCGTGTCGTTCCTGCGAAGCAATCTATCCGAGAACGCTATCCGGCTACAATTCCCATTCCCGGCTTGACAATGTCATTGCGTCCCCACCTTCACAAGCACTCCAACTTGTTAAAAGATATTGTGATAACAGACACAAATCAAGCTTGTGGCAACGATTTGCCTTACGGCAGAACTGATAATGGTTTTCTGTTCAATTCGCTGATCTCAGATGTCCGGTTGAGCGAGATCGCAAGCTTTTCAGGTCATCAAATTGATCTATCCTAAATACTGGGATGAAGCGAAATTCTTAAGCCCTATATGTTTATAGCGTTTCTTGTAAGTAATGCTGTTTAAATAGTGAAGGAATGGCGTTGAATTTTACACAGCGGACACCGTCCGCTGTCATGCCAGCGAAGGCTGGCATCCATCGCATTGCGAGGGAATTCTTTGATTTTATTAATGAGTTTCTTTAAGAGCGCATAACGCTTGATT
>CAZAGU010000019.1:23933-32181 GCA_964484805.1 uncultured bacterium | reverse complement strand
ACTGTGTTGTAGTTGTAACTGGGTACTTTTTTGTATGATTGTATTAAATACCTTTACTTTTCTTTTGGTTTATCCAATGGGGTTATATGTCTTATAGCAATAAGATACAGGATTATGTTCCACTGATGCTTTAGTGCCTGTTTCGCATTTTAACGTTGAATTGTTAATTCAGCGCTGGATTATAATCCGGCGCTGAATTATTTTTTGACCAGTGGAGTGCCCGAATAATGTGGAATGGGAGCAATAGATTTCTATATTGAAGAAATTCATTCAGAAACTTAACAGAGCCATGAAACGATATTTTTTCATTCTTCTTCTGCTGGCAATTTCTTTTAACACCAGTCACGTTGCCAATTGTCAACCATCTGATACCTTAGTTGTGGCAGTGCATCAATTTTCGCCTCTTGTGATGAAGTCCGCCGACCATTTTATCGGGTTTGACATTGACATCTGGGATGCCATCGCCAAAGATCTCGGCTGGACATATAAGATTAAGGAGATTGCGGAATTCGAGAACATCTTTACTGAACTGACAGATAATCAAGTGGATGTGGCTCTTGCAGGCATCACGATCAACGCTGAGCGTGAATGCGTCATCGATTTCAGCCAGCATTATCTTGATTCAGGACTACAGATTCTTGTTCCTGCCGATAAAAAAATGGATTTATTTGGCTCGCTTGCAAGCGTATTCAATATCCGAGTGTTGAAACTGTTGGTTGTTTTGGCGCTGTTTATTTTGGTTGGTGGTGTAGTTATCTGGCTGTTTGACCGGGGTAGCGATAATGAGATCGTTCGCCCTGCCTTTCCCGGAATTTTGCAAGGCTGCTGGTGTGTGGTAACGACCATGACGACCGTTGGCTATGGTGACATTGCACCCAGCCGCTGGATGGCGAGGCTGATGGCGTTGCTGGTGATGTTGGTTGGGATAGGATTGTTCGGCTGGATTGCAGGTGAATTTGCCGCTGTGGCAACCATAGAGCGGCTGGAGTCTGATATCCAATCACCCGGTGATCTCGCGGGGAAGAAAGTTGCGACGTTGAAAGCATCAACGAGCGTTCAGACCTTGCGAGACTTAAGGGCAATTGTCACAGAAATAAATCCTATTGATGAGGCTTATGCACTGTTAGAGGGTGGCAAAGTGGATGCTGTGGTTTTTGACTCGCCCAATCTTAAGTATTATTCTAACAACGATGGTATGGGTAAGGTGTCGGTGGTGGGCGAAATATTTGAACCGCAGTACTATGGCATAGCTTTCCCACAAGGTAGCCCGTTGCGCGAGTCTGTCAATCGCTCGCTTCTGAAGCTTAAAACCCGTGAGTTTGGCGACAGCCAGTACGATAGAATTTATCGGCATTGGTTTGGACGGTAAGACCATAAACGTCCTATAAGATTTTACACCTGTCTAAAAAAAGAATTTTCACAAAGCCTCACTTGGTTAAGATATTTTTTTATGATTTAATATGGACAGCATCGGACGAATAAGACAACCTAATCTTGAAATCAGGTCTTTTCTTGTCCTAAATCATTAATTTACAAATAGTTTTTATATTATTAATATTTATTTTGGACAGCTTGGACAACAGTGGTATTTGAGACTTGACAAATCTAATCCTCAATGTTATACTGGCGCTCATATCGTTCGGTAAGGATTGATTCGGTCCCTTGTTCAACCCGCACTGTTGAAAAACAAATTGGAGATACTGGTGGACAACATTTTCATGTGGAGCACCGTCATTCTAGTGCCCGCAATGCTAACAGGAGCACTTTTGTTAGCTAGGCGGGGAGTTGGAAACTGGAATCATGAGTTGGCTGAGAAACTATTTGATGATATTTTTCATGATTTGAGCCATAAGATATTTTCAAATCCTTCTGAACCAGTACGTGGTGGATTACTAATACAGTCTGGAGAGCTTTATCCTAAAGATTATGCAATGTATGCAAAAGTGATTAAGAAGAAAATTGATGATTTATTAGAACTCCAAGTTAAATATGGGACTAATCAGAAGTTGGAACTCCAAATCAATATCATCTGTGGTAGTCGTATAATGGTGGATGAATTGAGCAAACCACTTGACAAAATCCATCCCATGATTGAGTTACTTTTCTCTGAGAAGTATGGTCAGTACATGAAAATTGAAATAATTAGGGGTGGTTCATATCCCAAAACCCGAATCCCTTACCATTATGCTGTTAACCTGAATACTGGCTTTTGTATATGTGAAATGCCCCATCGAGAAGGATCAAAAACGATTACTTGGGAAGTCGAAGGAGGTGAATTCTTGGTTAACTCGCTTCAATTATACCGAAAAGCGATTATACATGAATTTCAAGCAAACCTATTGACAGTTCAGAATAATAAACTGTTTTTGGGTGAAATTGATCTAAACGAAAATCCAAGCGCACGAAAGCAGTTATTCTTCAAAGCAGGTATTAGACGTTTTATTTATACGTACTTTAAGCCTGGTCTTTCCCATTCACTAAAAGAGCATAGAAAACGCTTGGGACTCATGATGATAGATTGGGTGCCAGGATCTCCCGTTTTGTTCAATGCAGCAGATATGGAAAAATTAAGTTAATTTGACAGGAGTATTAGAATTGTGCTACAATGATCTAATAAGTTCGCTGATGTTCTTTCTAATGGTTATGAGCTTATTCATCGCATTGACTGGCTCGATTGGCGAGATATCTGTTAAGAACTTTCGTAAAACTACGACATGGTCACATACT
Organism: uncultured bacterium; assembly: GCA_964484805.1. Lineage (GTDB taxonomy): Bacteria > Electryoneota > AABM5-125-24 > Hatepunaeales > Hatepunaeaceae > CAZAGU01. The sequence continues at coordinate 29,454 of CAZAGU010000019.1, read as the reverse complement.
ACTTTTATTGTCGTGGTCTTTTTATTTTCGATTCCAATTTTAACAACCTTGGTTTGTTTGGGATTTGGCACAGCCGCCATTGCGTGTGCGAAGCAACACTACCTAACAAAATGCGGATCTGATAGATTCTCGTTCGCAATAACTTTTTATTTTAATTTTATTATCTGGATATGGTTTTTATGCTATTCAATTTGGTTTTACTTATGGTATCGAAAAGCAAAGACAATATACTAACGCCTTATAACGTTAGTGCTATGCTGTGTCACATCTGTCCAAAATAAGAAGTTTCACAAAGCCACACTTGTTCAAGATGTTTTTTTAGGATAAGGTTTACTAAATTTCCCCTTCCGAGTGTTCCACAATCGGCAATGTGAAGAAAAATGTTGAACCTTTGGCAAATACCTTTACCATTATCTCGAACGGATACTGTTACCATTTTGTTGTTTATGGTGCAGTTGATCTCAATTTTAGGTTCGTCTTGCATGCTGGCAAATTTACCGGCGGTGGTTTGGACGGTAAGACCAATGCGCCTGAAACGTCAATCAGGGATAAACCCATGACCCAGACGCTGCCATTGTTCGACGGTCAAGTGTTCGATGCTCCCATCACAGAAGGCATCAAGTACGCCGGATCCAAGCTGAAGCTCATTCCGCAAATCCTGCAACTTATCAAAAAAACGGATGCCCATACAGTGCTAGATGGCTTCTCCGGCACCACACGCGTGTCGCAAGCCCTTGCCAAGCTGGGCTATTCCGTAATCAGCAACGATGTGGCAGTGTGGTCGGAAGTGTTCGGACAGTGTTATCTGCTCAACCAGAAGAAGCCCGCAGAATATCAACCACTGATTGACCATCTGAACGCTGTTCGCCCTGTGGATGGCTGGTTCACTGAGCACTACGGCGGTGAGGCAAACGGCGGATGCGCCATTCAGAAGGATGGAATAAAGAAACCGTGGCAACTCCACAACACACACAAGCTGGATGGGATCCGCCTCGAAATAGAAGCCTTAAACCTGGATCCGACGGACAAAGCGGTGGCGATTACCGCTTTGATCCTGGCTATGGACAAAGTTGACAGCACACTGGGGCATTTCGTTTCCTATCTGAAAGACTGGTCGCCTCGATCCTACAAGGAGCTTGTGCTTAAAGTGCCGAGTGTGTTTATATCGTCTCAGGAACATCAAGTCATACACGGCGATATTTTCGACCTGCTTCCCAAAGTTACCCCTGATCTCGCCTATTTCGACCCACCATACGGATCCAACAATGATAAAATGCCGCCCTCGCGAGTGAGGTATGCGGCGTATTATCATCTCTGGACGAGCGTCTGTCTGTTTGACAAACCGGAAGTGTTCGGCAAGGCGGCTCGGCGGTTGGATTCTTCAGATAAAATAGCCTCATCAGAATTCGAGGATTTTCACCGTAATGAAAACGGTCGCTTTGCGGTTGTGGATGCCATCGACAGACTCATCGCCAAAACGCAAGCCCATTGGATATTGTTGTCCTATAGCTCTGGCGGACGAGCGACTGCGGAAGAACTTGACGAAGTGATGAAATCACAAGGAAAGTTGATCGAAGTGGTTAAGCTTGATTACCGTCGAAATGTGATGGCTGGGATGGTCTGGTCAAACGAATGGCTCAAGGAAGCAGATCAGCCAAACCGGGAATTTCTGTTTTTGCTTGAGAAGTGATGGGCGTGGTGGCGTGGTTCACTGCTGTCGTTCAGCGAGGCAGAAATCCAGTCGTTTCGGGCTATACTATTTTATCTCTGCAACGGGCAATGTGAAATAAAACGTTGAACCTTTTCCTAATCCATCCGACTCAACCCAGATTCGCCCATTGTGGTGTTCTATCACTCGTTTGACCATCGTTAAACCTATTCCAGTGCCGTCAATTGCATTATCCAGACGATTAAAAAGACCGAACACCTTCTCCTGATACTCCTTAGCAATGCCTTTGCCATTGTCACGAACGTAAATGGTTGCTGTGTCTTTGTTTACAGTGCAACCTATTTCAATAGTTGGTTCATTTTCAGCGCTGGCAAACTTAACGGCATTGTCGATGAGATTTTGAAAGACCTCAACAATGCGGTTTCTGTCGGCATTTACTTGTGGTAGATTGTCGGTAATTTGCACCGTGGCGCTCGCTTCGCGAATCCTGCCGGAAACTAATTCAGCGGCTTCTCTGGCAACCTCATCAATCGCGAAAACAGTTGGCGGATTTATAATGCGCCCAACGCGCGAAAGTTCCAGCAGTTCATCCAGCAACCGGCTCATCTTGATTGCTGCCTCATCTATTCGTCGAATGTCATCTCTAAGTTGTTTTTCATTGTTATCCTGCATGTCATATTCGAGCATGTTCAGGAAGTCACGAATTGTAATCAATGGGCTTTTCAGATCATGCGAGACCGTGTAGGTGAAACGCTCAAGTTCGGTATTTTTCTTCTCAAGCTCTGTGATAAGATTTTCGCGCTCGGTAATGTCATTGTGCTGGATAATTGCGTGAGAAACACTGCCGTCTGGTCCTTTTATGGGAGAAATTGTTACATCCAGCGTGCGGTTAGTGCCATTCGAAATATTGATGTTGGTCAGTTTAGTGATGTCATAATCCAAAACGAAATTGACGGTCAAACCTTTGGTGAACACTTCTTTCAATGTTGGGAAAATACCAAGTTCATTGAGGATATTGTCTTGAAAGAGGTTGTATTGGCCAACAACTTCGTCATCATTGGTAATGCCAAAAAGCTTCCGATTGGCTGCATTCTGACGAACCATGGTGCCATTGATGTCAGCAATCCACATGCTGAAGGGGCTCTGTTCAATAATGCTGTCGAGAAACGCTTCCGATAGCCTTAACGCGGTTTCTGCCTGCTTGCGCTTGGTGATATCCAACACAACGGCAACTCTTCCCTGAACAGCGCCGTCAGCGTCCATAATTGGATAGGGTGAAACGATAGTGGGGATTATTTGTCCATTATGTCCTTTCCAGTCTATTTCATAAGATTCCCACTTTCTTGAATCATTTTCCTTGGGCAACAACTTAAGCTTTTCCAGGCTCTCCGCGGTCAAAAAAGTATTTTCCTCCCGCCCGACTATTTCAACTGGTTTGTAGCCCAGCATCTTGGCAAAATGATCATTCACAAAGTCAAATTTGCCTTCAGTATTTTGAATGCCCAAGCCTTCGTTCATAGATTCTACAAGCTGCCGATAGCGACTTTCACTTTCCTTCAGTGTCTCTTCATATATCCGGCGTTCACGCAAGTACCAGCCAACACCGGCTCCAACTGTCAGGCATCCAAACATGAAGATGGTTCTTGTCCAGATTTCATGATACGGCACTTTGAGAAAGAGGTGATGCAGGAAAGTGCCTGTATTTGGATAGAATACCCACCAATCCATGATCGCATCAATTACCCAGAAAACCAGCCCGGCAAAAAATCCAGCAGTGATGGCGTAAGTCGTGCTGAGTTGACCGGGGCGCCATCTTATGCGCATAAGCTTTCGCAGGAAACTGTGATTTAATCCAATGTTGGCAAGAAACAGTACTATGTAGGCATTCAAAAAGTCAGTGATGACCATGCGATGTATATGATCAATGGGGACTGTGGTTTTTGCTGATGGAGCCCGTGGTGGTGGGTTCAAGCTGAAGATTAGCGGTAAGACAAAGAAAAATAACCCAGCAATGACCAATCTAATGGGAATTTCAACCAAAAAAGGGTTCCAGCGGATTGAGTTCGTGGCTTTCCTCTTCTCTGCACACCAGCCATGCCAGACAATCCAAAGGGTATAAAGTGGCACAGTGAGAACAGTAGCCCATCCGCAAGATGGTGTCCATAAGAACCAGCCATATTGAGTGGTGAGTCCTAGTGTTACGGAAAGCAAACCATAGCGCCATCCCCATGCTTGAGCGATTATCATTGGAAATATCAGACCAAGCGCAAATGAGCCATGAAAATTGGGGAAATATAGTTTTAATGGGAAAAAATTCAGGACAAATCCGATCAGTCCAAAAATTATCGCAATGGAAAAATGATGATACTTGGATTGAGTTAAGCTTGTTTGAGTTTCCACGGAGTTGACGTATCCTGTTAGAATGTGTCCTGAAGTGGATAGCTTTGGATTTGAAAGTTCGCCATAAAATAAACAGGTGTAGCCTATTTCGCAAGTTCAGGAAATAATTATCAATGACAATCTCTAAGAAATCACCAACAAAGAACGATAAACCTGAATTCCCGAGGATAAAATATGTTAATTCAGGGAAAATACCTTAACTTATAGAACACTACAATTTACAGAAGACAGGTTCAACAGGCAGGATAAATACATTTTAGAGATTGAAAATATCTTTAGGATGTTCGAGAGAAATATGAATACAGAAGATTTAAAAAACATTAAGCGTTGGTATCGCGAATACACTTCAGATTTCCTGAGTGATAAAACTATAAGTTTTCCGGTTCGCTTGAAAATTAGCCATATCAGGCGGGTTGTTAAGGAAGCAGACATGCTGGCGCGATCAATTCAGCTTTCTGAAGAAGATAAGGTGATCGCTCTCACGACAGCATGGTTACATGATGTCGGAAGGTTTCCGCAGATAAGAATTTACAACAACATGAACGACCGCCAGACCGAAAATCATGCTATTCTTGGCTTAAAGACAGTGGATGATCTTGGTGTGCTAAATCGTTTGAATGCAGAAGATAGCGGGTTGATTAGAACGGCAATATTCAACCACAACCGCTTGAAGATCGAAGACGGCTTGAATGCGCGCGAGTTATTGTTTTGTCGCCTGATTCGAGATGCAGATAAACTTGACATCTGGAAAGTAATGCTGGAATCAGATCGAACGGCTTCGGCAAGTGAGCTGTCAACTGTGTTCGGCGGATTGCCGGAATTACCAGAGTACTCAGAAGCGATTCTTAATGACATGTGTCACGCCAGATTGGCGGATGTGACAGACATGAAGACAAGAAATGATTTTCGATTGCTGATGCTGACCTGGGTATATGATTTATCTTTTACTGCCTCATTTCGAGCTGTCAAGGAGCGTGGATATGTTGATGAATTTGAAAGCAATATTCCACAAACCAAAGAAATTCAGCGTGCTGTGGAAATTGTGAAAAATTATGCCCATCATAAAGCCAACGAGTGTTTGTCAAGGGATTAAGGGAATGTATCCCAAATCACACATTGCGCGGAAAAGCCTTGACAATCACAAAGCCAATGTTTAACTTGTGATTATTCTGGTGAGTATATCCTTACCAAGAGAATTCTACGTAATCTCTTCGACTGTGTACTGACACACAATTTTCCGCTGGAGAACAATGGCACGGAACAGATGGACGCTTCTTTTATTGCGTGAAGATCACTCTGATTGCACTCAGATTGGCATCAGTCGTCTCAGGGCAGTTTTGTTTAGTGTCCTCATTCTGGCAATTATTAGCGGCGCGACCTATTCTGCAAGCAAATTCATTGCCCGTCACATGACTCGCATAGCGATGTCTGAAGTCGTTCAAGAAAATGTTG
>CAZAGU010000019.1:0-23923 GCA_964484805.1 uncultured bacterium | reverse complement strand
TCCATAGACAATTGGAAACCATTGACCAACGCTTGAACCAGGTTGATGACAACCTTTCTGCATTATATTCCAGCGACGATAATCTGCGCCTTGTAGTTGGCATACCACGTATTGATGAAGATGTCAGAGAAGTTGGTGTTGGTGGCGCTGTTGAGCCAACGCTGAATTATGACGAAAAAGATTCCACTGTACATCAGTTGATTTTCGACCTCGATAAAATCGAGCGAGAGATACGCCTTCAGAAAGAAAGCTTCGTTGAAATCCAGAAACAATTTGCGGATCGCGAAGACCTTATCCGCCACACTCCTTCGCTTCGGCCTGTAAAAGGTGGCTACATCAGCTCACCATTTGGATGGCGATCAGATCCGTTCACAGGTGTCAGAGCACATCATAACGGCATGGACATCAGCATCGAAAAAGGCACTCCAATATTAGCAACGGCTGATGGAGTCATCAAATTTGTAAAGAGTAGCCCTGGCTTTGGTAAAATGGTTATAATTAACCACGGCTACGGTTTTCGCACGATTTATGCCCATCTGAACAAATTCAATGTTTGTTACAATGATAAAGTTTCGCGCGGTCAGAAAATTGGCGAGGTTGGCAACACTGGCAGGTCAACGGGACCTCACTTGCATTACGAAGTTCAGGTTGCCCGGAAGGCTGTCAATCCGATGGATTATCTTTACGATAGTTTTTCAGTCAACCCCTAACACAGCCATTATATTTGAGATATAAAGCCTTGATTCGCCCGACGGATCAGGGCTTTTTCTTCGCCGATTTGAATCAGAGTGATAGTTGCTATCACTCGCGTGGTCGCCAGCTTTGAGCCAATGGGATGCGACGCCCGAAGCCGAAAGCTTTGGATGTGATTTTTATTCCCGGTGGTGCTTGCCGGCGTTTATATTCGTTTCGAGCGACCATCGTCAGAACAGATTCCACCACTTGAGCATCGAAACCCATTTCGACAAGAGCTCTGTAATCCATATTTTCGACGATGTGCAGTTCGAGAATTTTATCGAGCAGTTCATACGGTGGCAACGAATCGCTGTCAAGCTGATCTGGGCTGAGTTCTGCGGATGGTGGTTTGTCTATTATTGCCTGCGGGATAATCTTTTCATTACGATTGATGAGATGGCACAAATCATACACCAGAGTCTTTGGCACATCAGAAAGAACAGCGAGTCCTCCCGCCATGTCGCCATAAAGAGTGCAATATCCCGTTGCCATCTCAGACTTATTTCCTGTTGTAAGCAACAGATGCCCAAATCTGTTCGAGAAAGCCATTAACAAATTGCCACGAATGCGAGCCTGAAGATTTTCCTGTGTTACACCCAAATTTCCAGTTCCGAAAAATGGGCTGAGCGTATTGAGATATGATTTGAAGGTATCTTCAATCGGAATAATCTGGTAGGGAATCCGCAGATTGTGAGCAAGCGCTTCAGCATCCTTTACCGATCCATCAGAAGAGTATGGTGAGGGCATTAGCAGCGCTTCTACGTTCTCAGCCCCGATAGCACGTGCGGCGATAACTGCCACCAGCGCCGAATCGATTCCGCCTGAAAGCCCAAGCAAGACACGTTTGAAACCACATTTTCCAATGTAGTCTCCAACGCCGAGTATTAGAGCCTCAAGAGCGGCTTCAGTGTCGTCAAAGTGTTGATTGTTCAAATTGCCGGATTTTGAATCCAAATCGACAAATATTAAATCTTCTTCAAACGATTTCGCATCAGCCCATAACGCGCCATCTGGACCGAGGACAATGCTTGAACCGTCAAACACTAGATCATCATTGCCACCAACGGAGTTTACAAATAAAAGAGGTGTCTGATGATGCTTGGCGAATTTCTGAAGCATATTTCGCCGGAGTTGTCGCTTCCGAAGAGCGAACGGGGATGCGGCAATGTTGATGATAATTTCCGCACCCTTTTTAACTAACGCAGTTCCCGGGTCAGTCTTGTAGAGTGGATGCGTCCAAAAATCTGGATCATTCCAGACATCTTCACAGATGGTGATGCCGAGTTTTTTCCCTTTAAATTCCACAGGATTAACTTGAGTTGCTGGGTCGAAATATCGTTGCTCATCGAAAACGTCATAAGTTGGCAAGAGCATTTTCCGGTGGATGGAGATAACCTTTCCATCTTGAATGAAGGCAGCGCTGTTGAAAAGGTCTTTACCATATTGCCCATTATGAGGCTCAGCAAAGCCAACAATTACCGCGAAATCTTTGGTCTGAGAGACGATCTGTTTCAGCGTTTCCATGTTTCGGGCAATAAATCGATCTCGTTCAAGCAGGTCATGCCCAGGATAGCCGGGAATACACTGCTCAGGGAAAATGCACAAATCTGCTCCAGCCAGACGGGCACGGTCTGAATAGTGGAGGATTTTCTTGGCATTGCCGGTGAAATCACCGATTGTGGTGTCGATCTGGGCTAAGGCAATTTTCATGTTCAGGTTCTCGTAGGGTTAGTTGCAACGCTGGGCGTTAAGTTTTGGAAATTGCAGACAAGGTCAAATTTAGCCGAAATATTGGTGTAAGTCAACATCCCTCGAATTTCTTATATGATTTGCCACCCAATCTTGAGGCTGATTAGTTTAAATGGTAACGTTGGATTTTCGCAATCTTGCATTCACAAGGATTTTATGATATTTTTCTTAGCAGAAATAATTTAACCAATCCAGTGAAACTCCATGATTAAATTCAAGAACTCCAAAACTGTTCCGCTCATTCAGTACATTATGTTCACCATACTTGTGGTTGCAACGCCGTTTGTGGTGGTGACGAAATATCTCCAGGGAGCGGTTCATCTCGTATCTCATCTTAAATGGACGCTGTTTGGCATCGAGATACCCATCATTGGCTCACTCGTTTTGTTTGGGTTCATCGGATTTCTGATATGGCAGCGGCATCATTTCCGAACTCGTCGAGTAATCGCTGCTTTGGTGATCGTTGGTATGGTTGCAATATCCTACAAAGTGCAAGACCTTTATGGTCAGATGTCATTGTACGACTTGCAGAAGAATTGGCATTACATTGCCTACTGTTGCTACACGTTCATTTTTTTTCGGGCGTTTCATGTTCGTGGTGTGTCCAAATCAAAAATGATCCTGTTGAGTTTTTTCACCGCCATTGCGCTATCTTTGTTCGATGAAGCTTTTCAGTTCAAGATGTCGCACCGTGTTTTTGATATTTCCGACATTGCCAAGGATTCTTGGGGCAGTCTGATGGGGCTGGTTCTGGTTCTGTTTGTCTCAGAGACTTACGGCCGCATCAAAGTCAGAGCGCATTCATTCTGGCAGAAGAGGCTGATTGACTACACACGCAACCCCCTCAGTGCCTTCACCGTCACGGGAACATTTTCCTTTGTCGCCGTTATGGTGAGCCCCTTGATGACCGACGAACGATTTATTGGCACGCTATCGCTACTGATACTTGGCGTGTTTCTCGTGGTTATGACGCTTGTGCATTTTGCTCAGTATAAACCTGTTCGGATGGCGTATCTGGCTGTGGCTTCGCTTTTAGTCTTGGGTTTAGGAACGAGCTTCGTCATTCATCGCAATGATAACATTACCAGGTGTGACTATGGACTCGTAGTGTATAAAGGACTTCCCATCCCATACTTTGATGTGATGATTTATCCAGATGGTCTGCCGAGACTGGTTGATAAAAAACACTTTTTTAACGGTCAGGATCGCCAGTTTTTTATGAAACAGAAGACCGATATTGTGCTTGTTGGTGGTGGACATAAGGGATTGGGCGGCAAGGGCTGGAAGGTTGAGAATGGCTCATACTTTCAATTTAATGAGTATAACATGCAGGGAACGCAGGTTATCGTCCTGCCTACATCTTCAGCCTGGAAGGTATTCAATCGTCTGAAGGAAGAGGGCAAGAATGTCCTGTTTGTAATCCACTCAACTTGTTGATCATCGTTTTAAAAACAAAGAGAAATAAACCATCACTTTGAAAGATAAACTGGAAGATACACAACATAGCACTCCTGCCTGTGGAAACCCTTTGCCGGGATGGCTTATCGTCTTTACGCCCCTGGCGATCATTATCCTGCTGTTTGCTTACCAAGGTCTGCCCTGGATGACCGAGCACTCCACAAAGGGAGCACGCGGTGAAGCCATGAATTTAATCGAGACTGGCAGAATGCTCATTAAGCAGGGACAAGTTGCAGAAGCATCGGCACAATTCGATGCCGCGGTTCTGATGTGCCCGGAATTCCCCGAAGCCCACCTTGCCAAAGGCTTGCTGATGAGCAGATTAAACCGCAATGATGAAGCGATCCAATCGTTCAAACGGGCAGTGGATCTAAACCCGCCCAAGGTCGAGGTCATTTACAACAATATTGGCATGAGCTACTATCAGAGTGGTGATTTTGAATCTGCTCGGGAATGGTTTTATCGAGCGGCACAAGGCAAGGTTCGTCAACAAAAAATCTGGCGGAACGTTGCCATGGTTGAAACGGATTTGAACCACCCGAATGAGGCTATTCAGGCATTTCAACACGTGATTGAGCTTAAACCAACTATCCAGAATCTATATCTTGATATGCTTGCTGAAGCCATTGACGAAGCTGGATATGAGGAACTGAATGACACATTGAAGCAGATGTGGGCGGCTGGAACAGTGAACATAGATTTCACAAAATACTATGCGCCAATTGTAGTCTGGAATCTGGAAAATGATAAAAGTCTTGCCGAGGATTATAGCAAACTCGGCTTGATCTATCAGGATGCCGGAGATTATACCAATGCCCTTGATTATTATGATCTTGCATTGGAAATTAATGGTGCTGATTTGATGACATTGAAACGCATGGGTGTGACATTGATTAGAACTGGAAGAATTTCTGAAGCGGAAGGTATGTTCCAGAAGGTACTATCTCTATCGCCCAACGATGCTGGTGCATTGAAGGCAATGCAAATGTTAAGATCTCAGTTTGATGACGAACAGCTTTTAGGAAATTAACCGAAAGTTAATCATGACCGGTCAATTTGACAACGTGCCAGATAAACGAAAACCACCATCCTTTGCTTGGGTCATTGTGCTTGGGCCAACCTTGTTGATTGTTGTGCTTTTTATCTTTCAAGGGTTGCCGTGGGTTGAGGATCAATCTGCAAAGGGCGCTCTTTACGAAGCTTCTTCGAACAATACTTTAGGCGAGATGGCGATGAAGAATGGTGAATATCGTAAAGCTTACAGTCAGTTCATGGGAGCGATTCAAATCAAGGAAGATTACGTCGAACCTTATGGAAACCTTGGCATTTTGCACCATCTGATGGCTAAAGATGCGAGAGCAAAGAATAAAAGCAGTCAAGCCGCCCAGATGGATGCGAAAGCAATAGAGTACTTCAATACAGCGATTAATCTGGGTTCAAAAAAGCGGGAAATGATCTACAACAATCTGGGCATGGTTTATGCCAGTGAAGCCAAATATGACACCGCTGAGACGATGTTTCGCCGAGCGTTGGAACTTGGTATTGATCCCGCTCCGATCTGGCGGAATATTGGCAGTGTGAAGGTGGCAACAGAAGATTGGCATGGGGCAATAGAATCTTACCAGATGGCAATTAACGCTCGTCCTAATCTGGAAAATCAGTACATGGAAATGATCCGAAATGCGATTTACATGCCTGAGAATGAAGATTATATTCAAACTGTCAGCGAAATTAGCGAAAATGGTGTAGATGATGCTACGCTTAGACACTATGATGAGCAAGTTGTTGATGTTTTCCTCAACCGCAATGAAAGCCTAGCCAAAGATTACAAAGATTTGGCGATTGCCTATGAAAAATCCGGCGATTTAAACAAAGCTCTTGCAAATTTACGCAAGGCATTAGAAATTCGACCAAAATGGGCTGCAATCTATAATCGGATAGGCTCAATTTACGCTCGAAACGGTTATTATAAAGAGGCGATGGCAGAGTTTGAGAAAGCTTTAACGGTTGATCCGAGAAATAAAAATGCTCTGGAGAATCTGTCGAATATCAAGGGCAGAATTCAACCATAGAAACAGTTGTAGGATCCAAATGTAGAATTTTCTGCAATTGGATGTTAAATTAATGTCTTGGTTCACACCTTAACAACATTTAACGATAATTTAAATTTGAGGTAACATAAAATGAAGATAGCAATAATCGGCACAGGCTATGTTGGACTTGTGGCTGGCGCTGGATTCGCCGAAACTGGCAACGATGTAATCTGTGTTGACATAAACAAAGAACGCATTACGCAGTTGAATAATGGTGAGATTCCGATTTACGAGCCTGGCTTGGAAACGATGGTCAAACAAAATGTCAGCGCCAAGAGACTGCATTTTACGACTGACACATTGGCAGCGGTTCGTGAGAGCCTGATCATTTTTCTGGCTGTGCCAACTCCATCAGGCGAAGACGGTTCTGCTGACCTCCAGCACGTGTTGAAGGCAGCCCGTCAGGTCGCTGAGGGCATGAACGGCTACAAAGTGATAGTAGATAAGTCAACTGTGCCGGTGGGAACAGCGAGACTGGTCAAGAAAACGATGTCAGAATATACAGACCATCCCTTTGACATCGTGTCAAATCCCGAATTCCTTAAGGAAGGCGATGCTGTTAATGATTTCCTGAAACCTGACCGAGTGGTCATTGGTTGTGATACAGACAAAGCCCGGACAATTATTCAGGATTTATACGCGCCTTTCGTCAGAACTGGGCATCCAGTGATCGCCATTGGAATTGAGTCCGCTGAGCTGACAAAATACGCTGCAAATGCTTTTCTCGCTACAAAAATCTCATTCATCAATGAGATTGCAAGACTCTGCGAGTTAGTTGGTGGTGATATTACTGAGGTCAGAGCGGGAATTGGATCAGATTCTCGCATTGGCAACACGTTCCTGTTTCCCGGCATTGGCTTCGGCGGGTCGTGCTTCCCGAAAGACACCAGGGCGTTGAATTACACAGCCAATGAAGCAGGCATGGAATTGATGGTAGTGAACGCAGCGATGAAAGCCAATAATCTTCAGAAACAGTTTATGCCCAAAAAGCTTGATAAACATTTCAATGGTGATTTGCAAGGCAAACGAATTGCGGTCTGGGGTTTGGCGTTTAAGGCTAACACCGATGACATGCGTGAATCTCCTGCTTTGCCTCTAATTGATTATCTCTTGAGCAAGGGCGCGATTGTCGCGGCATATGATCCTCAAGCAAATGATACCGCCGAGGTAATTTATGGTGACAAAATTATCTACTGTGAAGATAATTATTCTGCTCTGGATGGCGCTGAAGCGCTTGTCGTGGCGACAGAGTGGAACGAATTCCGCCGACCGAATTTTGACCGTGTAAAAGAACTTCTCAAGGACATGGTTGTCTTTGATGGGCGTAATCTTTTTAATCCGGAGAACATGAAAGAGATGGGCTTCACATACTACGCCGTTGGGCGGAAGGTATGAGGATATTAGTCACAGGTGGCGCAGGATTTCTTGGCAGTCACCTTTGTGAACGTCTGTTGGCAGAGGACAATGAAGTCCTCTGCCTGGACAATTTTTTTACTGGATGTAAAAACAATATTCGGCATTTGCTGGGCGATCCCCATTTTGAGATGATTCGGCATGATGTTGTGCAGCCGATTCTTATTGAGGTAGATCGTATCTATAATCTGGCGTGTCCAGCCTCGCCCATTCACTACCAGTACAACCCTGTGAAGACCATAAAAACCTCAGTGATGGGGATGATAAACATGCTTGGGCTGGCGAAACGTGTTCGAGCCCGGATCATGCAGGCTTCGACATCTGAGATCTATGGCGACCCATCTGTTCATCCACAGCGGGAAGAATACTGGGGCAACGTCAATCCAATCGGCTTGCGCAGTTGCTATGACGAGGGCAAGCGGACTGCCGAGACCTTGTGCATGGACTACAAACGGCAAAATGGGATGGATGTTCGCATTGCTCGCATATTCAACACCTTCGGGCCACGCATGGCGGAAAACGATGGCAGAGTAGTATCAAATTTCATCGTTCAGGCATTGCGTGAGGAGCCGCTGACAATCTTTGGAGATGGCAGTCATACTCGCTCATTTTGTTATGTCAGTGATATGATTGCCGGATTTATCAAGCTTATGGAAAGTGATTATAGCGAAGGCCCTGTGAATTTAGGAAATCCTCATGAGGTTACTATCACGGAAATTGCTCAAAAAATCATTGATCTGACAGGCAGCAGAAGCCAGATTGTGTTCCGTCCATTACCACAAGATGACCCAGTGCGCAGATGTCCAGACATTTCTCTGGCGAAACGAGTACTTGACTGGCAACCGTTAGAAAACTTGGATGGCGGCTTAATTAAGACCATCGCCTATTTCAAATCCGTGCTGTAAAATTTGAACCTTTTAGGAGAGGCATGAAATACTTTGTGGAGCTCGAAGGCAAACAACGGGAAGTTGAGATACTTACAACCGAGGATAATGGATCTGGCGTGAAGTCTTTCCAAGTCAGCATTGATGGCGAGCAGGTTGCTGTCGAGAGAATTGCTGGGAAAGATCGTTCAAATTTTGCGATACATCTGAACAATAAGCCGTTTTCCATCAGCATTGAAAAAGGCGAGGATGGCAGTGAAGACTTAATGGTTAATGGCGATAGTTTCAATACGAAGACAATCACAGAGCGCGAGCATAACATTCATAAGATGGTTGGGGCAAAAGCCAAAAGCAAGGCTAATATTGGTGAGATCAAAGCGCCGATGCCCGGTTTAATTGTCAAGTTGGATGTTGAAAAAGGACAGGAGGTTAGCAAGGGTGAAGGCGTGTTGGTGCTTGAAGCCATGAAGATGGAAAACGAGATAAAATCGCCGATCAGCGGGATTGTCAAGAGTTGCAAGGTGAGTATAGGCGATGCCGTGGTGAAAAATCAGCTGTTGCTCATAATTGACGCGATTGCATAGTTAAATGATTTTACTGAGCTGGTGAACAACATCATTGAAAAACTATTGAGGATTTCATTACACTCGCAAACATTTTAAGATTCATTTGTTTGAGGATTATTTTAGCGAGTAAAAGTGCAGACAAAGTACATCAGCCCATTCATTAACGCCACCATTGAGACAATGGAGACCATGCTGGGTGTTTCAACGGAACGCCTCTCTCCATTCATCAAAGATGGCGACTCCGCCACTGGAGACATTTCCGGGATTATCGGGTTTACTGGTGAAAGGATTTCCGGTTCAATATCGCTCTGTTTTCCATTTCAGGCTGCTTTGAAAAGCTACGAACTGATGGTGGCTGAAAAAGTATCCCGTGTGACCGAAGAAGTTCAAGACAGTGTCGGTGAATTGATTAACATCGTTGCCGGTTATGCTAAAAAAGATTTTGACGCTATTGATGTTACGTTTAATATTTCCTTGCCTTTTGTGATTGTGGGCCAGAACCATTCAGTAACGCGCAAGACCGGAACGCCCACCATAGTCATGCCATTCAGTTCTTCGGAGGGTGTGCATTTCACGCTGGAAATCAGCATTATCGAGACAAAATAAAAGGTGCGTTAAGCTTCAGTTGCTTGAGTAAATTATCTTCTGTGTGCCACAGGGTCGAGGTTGTCGAGGTTTGCCGCCCCGACTACACCTGCCCATGTGCCAAGTTCCGCCTCACAGACGATCATATCTGCATAATAGATAGCCAAGGCGAGTTCTGCGAGTTTCGACTTTAATGGAACGAACAAGAAATCTCTAGCAGTAGCAATACCGCCACCAATCACGATCATTTTAGGATTGAAGATATTCACTAGCCCAGCCAACCCAAAAGCCAAAGTCTGTCCAATCCAAGCGAACACAGCCCGGGCTTCTTCATTGCCATTACTGGCAAGAGAATGCACTTGCTTAATGCTGGTGCTACCCATTGATGGATAATTATTTGTGATGTGATTTTTAATGCCATTAATGCCGATAAAGGCTTCCAGACATCCTTGCGAACCACAATCACACTGTGGACCCGTCAAATTAATAGGCACATGGCCAATCTCGCCACCACCGCCTTTCCAACCGCGAATTAATGTCCCATTTGAGATGATCGCTCCTCCAACTCCTGTTCCAAGTGTAATCGCTATATAATGTGTCATGCCTCTTGCCGCACCTGCGAGTCCTTCGCCGAGCGCCATACAATTTGCATCGTTATCCATCAAAACATCCAACCCGCACAAATCCGATAGATCCTGAACTATGAATTTATTGTTGAGTCCATCTAAGTTTGGCGCAAACAATACCTTTTGATTGTCTTGTGACATCAGCCCGGCAGTGCCAAACCCGACCAGTTCGATGTGGTTTACAGACTGCCTTTGCAGCTCTTTGATGATCCTTGTTACCTGTTGAATAATAGTGTTATAATCGCACCGCGACTCGGTTGGTTCGGTGTGTCTGCGGATGATATTTCCGGCAGTGTCAACCTCACCAGCTTTGATGTGCGAACCACCTAAATCAATGCCGATCCTTGTTTTTATTTCACTCTCGTATGACATTTGCTCTTAAATAACCTTTTGTTGTGTATTCAAATTCAACCTCAGCCGTTTCGCCGGGATACAGTCTGAATGATCCGAGTCCATGACCGCCCTGGGCAGGGCTGACATCCAGACTAATGGATAGACTAGGCTCAATGTTCGTCTGGGTTACGGTATAATTGAGATCATCAAGTTTTGTTACGGACACTTTTCCGCTATCACGTTGGAAAGACAGTGTGCTTACGCCCCAATCTGCAGGAAAATGAGGCTTGATTGTCAGATATTGTCCCTCGCGATGATCTATCCCTATTATGTAGTCACTGACCAATCGAACAAACTCCGCCGTTGAAGTCAAATGAATAAGATCACCGACGGTATCGCGTTCCAGTGAGCTTGGCACAGAATTCTCAGCTTCTGGCAGAGCGCCATAGACACCTTGTTGAATCGCGCGAACTTTGAGATTTTCCACCAAAGTGAGGAGCTGGTCATATTGCTTTGTCGAAGCCAGAATATCTCCGAGCAATCCCGAAGACCAGATCAGCACATCGCCATAAGCTATCGACCCTCGTGGATCATCGGGGCTATAGTATATATGCGCTGACTGGTAGTTTGGTTCCTTTGGTGAAAGAGAACGAAAACCGGACAAACCAATCATGTCGTCTTCAAGAGCCATCCGATAGATTTTTTCCACATTTCGTGAATTCTCTATGTCATACCAACCTGTCGCAAGAATCTTCGCGATTGTCTTTTTGTTGTGTTTTACAGCCAGAATTGTCCGCAGGTCTTCAGTTTGCACAAAGGTCAGTCGGTCAGCCCATTTCATGTTCGAGTAGTCGCCGAACGGATTCAGAAGTAGATTTCGGGCGAGCGGCATTGAGTACTCACCCTGCGAATTTACCGCCACAAACTCGACCCATTTATTGCCATAGTGAAGATGATTGATGCCTTCAATCAGTGATTCCGGCACATAAGGAAAAAGAGATTGAATCTGCGGGAGGAAAATTTTCAAGAAAGTGCGAAGTTTGTGAAATAGTACCTGTGATTCAATTGTGGCGCCTTTTCTGTATGGGCTCGAAGCGCCGCTATAAAGAAAATGCTGATCAAAGTCAGAATACACCAGTCCTGCCTTCAATCGAAACTGGCAAGCTCCCAGCAATGCATCTGACATGGCTGCAGTTACTATCTCGTCTTCTCGGACATGCGGGACGGTATAGGCAGTAGCGATGGTATTATAGGCATCAACAACCAGCCCAGCGATCATGGGAATGCGGTATTCTGTGGAATCCTCACGAATTGCCGTGGGGAACATACCTGCAGTTTGAATCTTTTTTTCTTTCTGCTGATGTGAGATAAGCGTTTCAATAAAATCGAATCCAGCATAAGCTGTCAACCCGGCAGCCAACTCACCGCCCATGGATAGGGAAGTGTGAAATCCATTTGGAAATGGGCTGAGTGGGATGCCGGTCAGAAAATATGACCCGCCGTCTTGATGGTATCCAAGTTCAAACAGGTTCAGCCGTGCCCAGGCAAAAGCCTTAATGAAATCAGTATCCTCGCATTCGATTATCAGTTTGTCAAGGATGTCAGTCGCGTACTGTTGACGTTGAATCTCAAGTTGCTCTTGATCTGCGAGAATTGCCAGAGAAAAGGTTTTGGCAGAATCAGGATTATCTGCCCAGCTAATTGAAAATGCCATCCTGCCCGGACGATCTGAGGTGAATTCACCCGGCGACCAGCCAACAATAGTGCTTGGGCTTCCAGTGAATTCGGACATTTGATACTGACTGCGGATAGTTTTTTCGGTGTTTCTGAAGGTAGTCTGGCTCGGACAGGCAATACAAATGAAGCTGCCTTTTTTATCTTTCCGATATACTGTCAAAGTCCCTGTCTTCTTATCCCATTTTGATTCATAAGACGGGGCTTCTTCATGGTCGAGTTTTCGTATGTCAAACACGGGGCGGTAGATCAAATCTCGTTTTGCGTGATCGTCGTAATGTAAAATCATGCCCTGACTGCCGCGAGGGACAAACACATTCTCAGTCAAATTGCCGCTATACTCTCGGGTCAGCCGGAGTGGGTGAACGACGGTGTACTCAGATTCCAGATTGAGTTGCTCACCATCAGAAGAGATGACCTGCCAGTCACTGAGAAGATGCCATTCGCCACGAGAATAGCCATATTCACTTCGTAGGGGGCGGTTCAGCGCATCGTCAAAGAAGTACGCACCAAGTCCATCCGCAAAGAAGACCTGACTCTCTGAGCCCTGATAAAGCGTGTCTGCAATGCTGTCTAAGGACAACTGAAGATGAACGTCGTCAGTGTTTTTTGTGCATCCTGCCGTGAATGAAACAACAGCCAGCACAAACAAAACATTGATAAGGCCGAGCAAAGATTTCATCATTTTTCACACCTTCTGTTCACAGATTTCCATAAATGTTAAAATTCATTACCTGATTAATGTGACTGGAAGAGTTTGGTGTTGTTGGTTTTGTTGAATATTGATTAAGTATTTACCTGAAGATTCCACATTGAAATCTAATGGCAACGAGTATTTACCCTCAGCGCTGCCGAATGAACTGCCGCTTTGCACTATCCGACCTTGAAGATCGAAAATGCTCCAGCTAATTGGACTGTTGTCAACATTGCCGATGATGATATTCATGCGCCCGTTGAACGGCTGAGGGTACATGGATAATATTCTAAACTCAGTGGGATTTCCAGACGAATTTGCCTGAGCATTGTTGAATTCTGCCCACTTAATTCGGGCTGATGCCAGATTCTCTGCCAGATCGACGGCATTTTCCCCTGCAAGAATGACGAATGTCACATTCGCCGATCGCCCGGCAGGGATGGTCATGGGTGCAGTGCCGAGCAATTGCGAGTAATCATCGCTCACATCAGCGGAGGCGCGTGTGAAGCCAGTGTTCATCAGTTCCCATTTATCCTCATCGCTCCATTTATTCCAAGCGCCTGATGGCCAATCTGTGCTATTGTTTATGGCGACATGAAAATCTGGATCACCGCTCAACATTGCAGAGCCAAAAACAGGATAGATCGCGGCAGTGTTCTGCATCCAGCCGAGTTTGTTGACTGCGTCCCAGTTGCAGAGATTATTTGTTGATTGAACGACATCCCAGTCAAGGAACAAGGCGACGCGAAGGCTTTCTTGTGCAAACAGACCGGCGTTGCGGATGTTGTAGTCGAAGATTATATAATCGTCGTCAGGCGCTTCTGGATACAATATCGTATGCTGTGTCACTTCGATGTGCAGAGGTCTGCGTGCGTCTTCATCGTCAAACTGACAAAGGCTATGCTGGGTGCCATCGTCGTCGGTGGTAAGCTGGAAGTCTGGAGTTGAGGACTTAAAATCGTAGCGAATATAATTTGCATCACCAAAGGCACAGTCAGAAACCATATCTGGAGCGCTTCCCACCATGAGTGAGCCGTGGAAAAGGGATGTCAAGCCGTTATGTGGATAGCGCATGCCTTCGCCAACGCTTTGTTCGTTGATGTAATCATAGTAGCCGATTGCGCCAAAGTTGGTAACCGTTAGCGCGACAGAACCGTTGCTGTGAGTCAGCATATTCGGCAGAATGCTGAAGTTGAATGGGAACGACTGTGTGACTCCAGTGCCAGAATCCAAATGGAGAACACAGTTGAAAGTATGACCAGCAGGAGTGATCGCGTTTATCTCAACGGTGAACGGGGAAGATGAGTTGTCGATTAGCTGATTTGGTTCAATGGGTCCAAACTGCACCGGCATCGCGGGCATATCAAGAAGGTGGTCGTCTGAAGTGATTCTACCTGACACTATTGCGCTTTGAGTTAACAGGTTTCTAATGCCGAAAACAATTTCAGCGTCTTCCCAGGGTTCGACTACGCCATCGTGGTCGGAAGAAGCGCCTTCGGTAATTGTCTGAAATTCGATGCCAAAGCCAGCGATTTGATCTGCAAGCGCACGGTATAGATTGAGTCGTCCGTGCCCAAGGGAGTCTTCGTAGCCGGGGTTCAGATTGTCAATTGGGTCTGAAGTTAAAATTAACTGAGTGCGAATCTGATCCGAAGACCAATCCGGGTGAAGTGATTTCAATAAAGCCGCAGCGCCGGAAACGATGGGCGTAGCCATTGATGTGCCTGATGCAAGAGAAAATTCTTGACCTATCGGTCCGGGCACCGAGGAGATGATATTAACTCCGGGCACACTTATATCTGCCCAGATATTGTAGTTGCTGATTGTCGCCAGTTGATCTGCTGTGTCAACAGCGACCACAGCAATCACATCGGGGTAGCCAGCGGGGTAATGATCAAAGGCAGCAGAGCTTCCGGTGCGGTTTCCTGCCGCGGCGACGATTAGCGAACCAGCATCATGAGCATATTGGCTGGCAATGCGCTCGATGTTAGATTGAGTATTGTTGCCCCAGGACAGGTTGATTATGTCCGCGCCCATGGTCACGGCGTAGATTACACCTTCATAACCTGAATAAATTGAACGGTTGCGTCCGGCTCGAATCGGCATGATTTTACAATTCCATGCCACGCCTGTGATACCGTAGCCATTGTCAGATTCCGCGGCGGCGATGCCGGCGACATGAGTGCCGTGACTGTCCGTCCCACTTGGACGGGGATCAGCATCGTCATCATAAAAATCCCAGCCATAAACGTCATCCACAAAGCCGTTAAGATCGTCATCAACATTAGTCTCACCAAGATATTCTGTGTAGTTGATCCAACGCTTATGAATGAGATCATTATGGTCAATATCAATGCCGATGTCCACAATAGCTATTACGACAGAGGTGTCGCCAGTGGAAATATCCCAACCGGGGAGCGCCGAGATTTTATCTAGTGACCATTGAAGCGGGAAATAGGGATCATTTGGTGGAGCGTCAACGTGTGATCGGATGCCATTGCTGATGCCGCAGGTCTTGCTTTCGGGTGCAAACTCAGCCCATTTGACTCCATGCGCCTCACGAAGGGTTGTCAGCAAGTGTTGAGGATCTGCGTTGACTGGAAGATTCACTTGAAAAATATTTTTGAGTAAACGGTGTTGCAGGGCTTTTGAGGGAATGTTCAGCGCGCTGATATTTTCGGCTTCGAGCGCATTATCACGGGCGGGAGGCATTTCCTGGTACCAAGTCGCGGTCGGAGAAACCCCAGAAATGCACCATTCAGGATCCAACTCAAATAAGATTGGCTTTAGAGCTGATCTACCGTTGCCAGCGGCTAGGCTTGCTTGATTTATCAGCAATAGTATAGTTGCCAGCAAAGTAACGCAGAACAGGCGTGGGAGTCTAAAATTCTTCACAGTGCAAATCCTTAAATAAAACTTGATTTCAATATAATAACGTGTGGGGCATTGATTTTACAAGTTACGAGATCAAATTCGCAATCAGGTTAATCTATTAGTGAAGTAATTTGGCACATTTGGGGGAAATTGAAAGGGTGGGTTAGGTAATATTTTCACTTTTCATCAAATGAGACCCTTATCATGTTGACTGCTTATTAAAATGCCTTATATTTCTCTATTCTGAGTGTGTAGGGATTAAAACTCAGTGAGATTTTAAGACAGGTGTTTTTTTAGCGCTGATGTTCGAAACATATTCGAAAATTTTCATTAACCATCCAACTACACAACCTAAACATTCATAGATGGCTAGGTCATGAAGAAAAACAATTCTGATTCAAGGGTTCTCAATTTCATAAATAAAGTCGGAGCTAACAAGTTCCGTCGGTTCTTGATATTATTATTTTTTGATATAATCGCGATACTTTTTGCCTACTTCGCTGCATTGCTTCTTCACTACCCAATTAATACTTGGGAGATTTGGTTAAGAGATGCACTCCCTCTGCTACCGATTTTCCTGCTCTTTGGAATAGGCTTCTTCTATTTCTTTGGGTTTTACCGGACGCTGTGGCGATACGCGAGTGTTGATTCGATGTTTTCGCTAGCTATTGCGACTTCCCTGGCGGTGATAATTCCCTGCATCATTGTAATCTTTACTGGCAAATTCGCTATGCATTGGTCAGTATGTGTGATTCAGTGGATGTTGCTGTTCTTGGTGGTCAGCGGTGGAAGATTCTCCATGCGCGTAATACGCTCATTAGCTTCGACTCCACGCGGTAATGGGCGCAGACGTGTTGTGATCTATGGAGCTGGCGATGCCGGTGAGATGCTCTGTCGTGACTTGCAAAACAACCGACATATTCGCTACACCTGCATTGGATTCATTGATGATGATGTGAAGAAACATCACAAAGTGATTCACAATGTTCCTATTCTCGGTGGCTTGGAGCAGGTCGAAGATATCGTCAATAAGCGCGATTTAGATGAGATTATCGTTGCAATGCCAAGTATGCCTGGCAACGAAGTTCGAGCCCTGCTTGACAAAGTTAAGACTAAAGTCAATTCCAAAGTAACATTAAAGACTGTGCCCGGATTAACCGAGATGGTTGATGGAATCGTTACATTCAATCAGGTTCGCCAATTCCGGGTTCGAGATTTACTTAGACGAAAATCCGTTGAGCTTGACACAACCGCTGTTGATAAACTTTTACGGGGAAAAACGGTTCTTGTGAGTGGTGCTGGCGGTTCCATAGGGTCGGAAATTTGTCGCCAGGTTTGCACTTTCTCGCCCAAGCGTTTGATAATGTACGATATAAGCGAAGCCAGCCTGTACATCATTCAAGAAGAGCTGTCAAACCGATATGGCGATGTGCCGTTAGCTACGATTGTTAGTGATATTTGCATCAAAGAACGCGTCGAAATGGTGTTCAATGAATTTGAGCCAGATATAGTGTTCCACGCTGCTGCATATAAACATGTGCCTCTGATGGAGTATAATCCCTGGTCGGCGATTCACAACAACGTCATAAGTAGCAAAAACCTGGCAGAAGTATCTGCAAAGCACGATATTGAGCGCTTTGTTATGATTTCGACAGATAAAGCAGTGCGTCCCTCCAGCATTATGGGAGCTTCCAAGCGGCTTTGCGAGATGATTGTTCAAATGCAATTGCGCGGTGGAAACAGCATTTTTTCATGTGTCAGGTTTGGCAATGTGATGGGAAGTTCGGGTTCGGTTATCCCAAAATTTGATGCTCAGATTAAAGCTGGTGGACCTGTGACGATTACTGACAGGAACGCTACCAGATATTTCATGCTGACTTCGGAAGCCGTTCAGCTTGTCATGCAATCCGCAACGCTGGAAAAAGACGATGCTATCTATCTGCTTGATATGGGGCAACCTGTGAAGATAGTGGATTTGGCTACGGATATGATTAGGCTTCTTGGTTTAGAGCCCAATATTGATATTAAATTGAAATATGTTGGACTTAGACCCGGCGAGAAAATCCATGAAGAACTTTATGCCAGTGGGAAAGGTGAGCCGACACCAATTGATAAAATTTCCGTGGCAGTTGAACCAATCCCCAATCATGAGCACTTCTTGGAGAATATTGACTCGTTAATAGAGAAGTGTTTTTCACTCAGTCGCGAAGAATTAATTAACGCCGTTTATGAAATAGTCCCCGATTATCATCGCGAAGACAGGCGTAAACCCAAGAACGACCCAAACCAGATATCTGGAACAAAGAAGTAATAAAACCTGTAACAACAAGCATTTGCGAATTGAGTTTTTTTTCTAAAACACCACCTGTGAAAAGTGCTTTGTTTGTGTGTACTGCAAACATCACACGCAGTCCGGCGGCTGAAGCATTGTTCCGGCAAATGGTGACGAAAATTAATGAAGAATGGGTTGTCGGATCCGCTGGTGTTAGCGCAGTAAATGGAGCTGCTCCGCACCAGAACATCGCGTATGTGATGAACGAGAACGGCATTCCAATCTACAAGCACAGATCCAAACCTGTTACCAAGAAATTGCTTAAAAAATTCCAATGGATTGTCGTGATGGAAAATAAACATCGCGATGCGATTCTTAAACTTGACGCTTCCATTGAAGGTCGGATATTTGTCTTTCGCGAGTTGAGCACAGATTTACAGCGTGAAGAAGCAGATATGCCAGATCCGACCGGTAAAGAGGGTGATGATTACCTTGGCTTGATTCATACACTTCAGACAGAAATGCCAACGGTTCTCAGAGCGCTTCAACAAAAATCCGAAGACATAGCCTGGCAACAAGAGAAGCAGAGATAATTCCTCGCTTCCATTACAAAATAAAACCACAACACCCGGGACTGAACATTCCGGGTGTTGTGGTTTTAAATTATGTCGTTGAATCTCTGCTAAGTGCTTCTAATTGTCCCCGTTTCCGCTGAACAGTATCGGCAGTTCAGCAAAGCGTTTCTTCATCGTGTTCAGGCAGTAGTCGTGGAGCTCATCCACTGTGTCGCAATCAAAAGCCCGATCTGCAAAAATCTTTGCCTCAGTGTAGCTCATTGAACGAATTAACTTCTTAACCTGCGGCAACGCTACAGGGCTGACAGATAATTCATCAATATCAAGCCCTACTAAGAGCATAGCCGCCAGAGGATTCGCCGCAAATTCACCACATACTGATACTTTAATTCCATTATTATGTCCCGCGGTGATAGTCTGTCGTATCATGCGGATCATTGCCGGGTGGAGCGGATTATAGTACTTTTGCACTCGTTCATTGCCTCGATCAACAGCCAGTGTAAATTGAGTCAAATCGTTGGTGCCAATGCTGAAAAAATCAATTTCTTTGGCAAGTTTATCCGCTAACATGACAGCAGACGGAAGCTCAATCATTACGCCAACTGGAACATTAGGATCGAAAGTGATACACTCATCTTGTAGCTGTTCTTTGGCTAACGCTAGATGTTTCTTTACAACGCGCACCTCATCAAGCCCGGCGACAAATGGGATCAAGATTTTTGCTTTGCCAAAAACTGCAGATCGCAGGATTGCTCTAAGCTGAGTTTGCAAAATATTTGGCTCATCCAGAGATACGCGAATTGCTCGCCAACCCATAAAAGGATTAGCTTCAGTCGGGTGAGAAGAACTGCTGAAAACTTTATCGCCACCAAGATCAAAAGTTCTGATGGTCACAGCGTCGGGAGCTAATGTTTCAAGCACCTTTCGATATTCCCGGAACTGGTAATCTTCACTGGGTAAGCTTCTCTGGGAGAGGGAAAGGTATTCTGTGCGATATAAGCCAACACCTTCGCCACCATGTGCTTTAATTGAGGCTAATTCCTGAGTAAGTTCAAGATTAGCCCGTAGAGCAATTCGATGCCCATCAGTTGTCTCTGCCGGAAGTTTTTCAATGTCAGCAAGGCTTGAGATAAACTCGTCGTAACGATGCTTTTTCTCAGTGTATATTTTGCTAGTGTGTTTGGTCGGATGCACAATGATCTTGCCACTGTTGCCATTGACAATAATCGAGTCGCCTGCGTTGACTAACTCGGTTAGATTTTTTAAACCAACAACAGCGGGAACCTGCAATGCACGTGTTAAAATTGCGGTGTGAGATGTTCCGCCTCCGAAATCCGTTGCCACAGCGATGATATTATTATCAAGTAGATGAATGGCATCTGATGGGAGCAGATCGTCCGCAACGAGGATTACTGGTTTTTCCAGTGGTTTGAATTCACTGTCAGTTGATCCCAGCAGACAACGAATGATTCGTAGCCCAACATCCTGAATATCCTGAGCCTGTCGCCGAAGCCTTTCATCCTCTAACGAAGCGAAACTATCTCGCAGAGTCTCGGTAATTTGAAGAACTGTGGCTTCTGCGTTTAATCCGGTTTCGCGTATGGAGCTCCGAACCTGATCGACAAACATCTCATCATCAAGTAAAAACGCCTGTACTTCGAAAATATCAGCAACATCTTCTCCGGCTTGGTTTGAAAGATAATTTTTCATTGCCAGAAGCTGCTCTCTTGTATCTATCAATGCAGACTCAAAGCGAGCTAACTCTGCGTCGCGATGTTTAGGAAGCAGAACAGATTCGTTAAAGACAGGTTTGCTATGAAGGAACAGGAAAACCTCGCCGAGTGCTATTCCCGGCGAGGTTTGGATACCTTTTAAAAGTCTTTCATTCACGTCGAAAGCCAGATTGGAGTGGGCTTTGAGTCATTTACTTGAATCTCCAGCTCAGTGAGCGTGGTGGTCGATCCAACAGGCTTGAACCATCACCTCCAGCGACTACCATTGCCCGTGGCGGTGGGCCAAGAACGGTTTGTTCTTTCGTGGTGCCAACAGACCAAAGTCTGCCGGTCTCTGAGCGTGAAATCTCATAGGATTTTTCGGCCCATTTAATGATTTCACGGTCTAAACCTTCTTCGATGATTTCTTCAGTAAATTTTCTTCGACCCTTGACGATGTCGTCAACATAATGGTCAATCTGTTCCTGATCGTAAAATCGTTTGGGATTGTATTCATCGAGGTTTAAGCCTTCAACCTGACTAATTTGAAGTGTTCCTAAGCTACCCATTTCGTATTTGTTGACACCGCGCAGATCGCCTCGTTGAATGCCAGCCATAATGGGAATGGGAACCCGCTCGACTTTCCTGATGAGTCTTTTCTTAACACCTTCCGGTGTCTCGATCTTTTCGATGACTTCACCGATGCCACCAGTATTGTATTGGAAGAAGCGAACTTTGCCTGAATACTGAGCCATCAAATCCATGATGATGTCGCGGAAGTGATTGATTTTCTTGGCGCGAGAACCGACAATGAAAGGATCGGTGCCGACGATTCTGGCTGTTTCACCTGCTTTTTGAGGTTGCGAAGCATAGCTATGTGTGGATTCACCCCACAGATAGGCTAAGACCGCCTGTTCGGCTGTGAGTTCCTGGGCAAATGGCATGAAAGTATTGCGTCGAGTGATGAACGCCAGTACGAGTCCGTCGGTCTCTTCAAGCGGAGGAAGGTTCAAGCCTGCGAAGTCAATGCGTTTCAGCTTTTTGCCCTGTCTAACACGCATCTTGTCCTTCCGCACAACTGCGCGACCATTGCCGCAAATAGTTTCGTCGAGGAATTGTGGATCACGCTTGTAATCGAGCATGACATTTTCATAGTATGCTGATTTATCCACCAGCGACCAGTACATGGCTTCGGTAAGAACTGGGTCAACATCTGTTTTTACAAAGAAGTTAGCCTCAGAGCCGTAGGCTGAGCCATCTTTACGGAGGAAGACAATGTCATCCTGAATAACTTCAGTCTTCTCGCCCTGTTTTTCATCAAGCCCGAGCCTGTGGCATGACCATGTGGATTTGCCAGTGGCGGAAAGCCCAAACAGCAGTACTCCATAGCGTTTCAATTTGCCATCTTTGGCATCTTTAACGGTTACGAGTTTATCGCCAGCATGTAATCCGAGCATTCCCTCTTTGTCTGCTGACCACATTGCCTGGCGGAGGAAGCCTTTTTTATCCTCGCCCATATAATCTGAGCCGAGCGCGATGTTAATGTGGTGCTCAGGAATAGCGAGAACCTGTTGGCGCCAGCGATCCTCGTCGGGAATGTGAATCATGGTAAATTCAGGCCCCGGCTTCTTCTCATCCACATCGCTCATCGTGTTGCCCCACATCAGAGCCAGACGAGCGCTTTTGGGATCTTCAACGGAGATATACAGATTACAAATGGGATTAAACGAGTCATTGCAAGCCATCTGCCGTCTGATATGCACCATCGGGAGTGTCCGGCAAAGTTGCAGGGTCTTGTGCAACTGATCCGGCGCCTTTTGAATAATATCTTTGTGTTCGGCTGAAGGACGAGGCAAAACAACCGAGGGTGAACCAAGGTAAACTGTTCTTGGACCAATTCGGCTTGAGACAAAGGCACGCCATCCCCAAGCTCCGTTTCGTGCTTGAGTTCCAGTCTTAATCGCGATTTTGCGAACTTGCTTCAAATTCATGTGTTTTATATTGGGCCCAGATAGGGCGTGCTTAAGATTATCAGCAAAATGCCGATACACACCTTCGTCATACAGTTCACTCATGCTCTTATCCCTTTAAAACAAATACTCGACGGTGAATTTGATCCCAAAACGACAAGATAGATGATCCATGCCGCTTGGAATAATTGAATACACCAATATAAGATTATCTTCAAATTGTTGCAAGTTCTTTAAGGAAAAGCGATTTGGTTGAGATGAGTATTTATATATTTCGGCATAATTCTTTGGCAATTGCTCCTGATTTTGAATGGTCAACATATTTTATCAAGTGATTACATCAATCATATTATATTTTGTGATTTCCATCGTTGGCTTGATGGAGCGAATGTATTTTATTAAATTATATTTTTGTAATCCATTTTGCCTTGAACTTTAGGAATAATCCCAATGCTGGCATACCACTGTGCACTGCAATTAATTACACCAGCGTAGTAATTGGCATTAACATGACTGTGTAGCTCTGATGAAGGAATGGAGGAATAATGCACCGGAATTCGAGGATGAATCAGCTTCGTTTAATTTTTACTCTCCTGATTTTACTGCCACTAATCGCATTTGGAGCTCTCCAACAGGACGGCTCTGAAAATGCTGACCTAATAATGGCCACAGAATCTGCAGACGGCATTGATATTCGTTTTAAACTTGCCAACCTTGAGCATAACGAAATCAATGTTGATGGAGTTCAGTTTGATGTATTTGAACTAGAAAATGAAACTTATGCCGGACGTGAAGGATGGCCTGAGTTGCCTTCTGTCTCACGTATGGTTTTAATTCCGCCGGAATCTGGTGTTGGGGTGATCATTAATAATTTGAAGACACATGTTATTGGAAATGTCAATCCTGTTGCCAGAAGATTACTCCGTGAAGACCACATTGAGCAAGGTGTTTATAATATACAGTCTGTGGGCGATCTTGCACTGTGCGAAGAGTCGCTCGAAAACATTGGCTTGTATCCTGCCGAACCGGTAACACTTGGTGAGCCGGTAATCCTGCGTGGTTGGCGCATGATTACCGTGGTCGTTCACCCTGTTCGCTATAATGCATCAACTGGTGAACTGGTTGTAACCGATGAGTTAGATTTCGAGTTAAGTTTCAATTCTGATGACAATCGTGTGAATCTCGTGCAACATCCTGATCGAGCCCGTCCATCAATCGTTGTTGACAGAATTTTGCAGGATATGGTCGTCAATCCGCCTGCGCCATCCAGAGATCAAGGGGTGCGAAATGGTTCGATTGTCTATGTGATGGGCAATTGGGACAACGTCGAGGATGCGTTGGAACCGCTTATCGAGTGGCGTCGGCGCATGGGCTGGACTGTGGAAGTCTTGCGTGTGAACAACCAGAACAACGCCGGTTCTGTGAAAGATGCTATTCAGGATGCCTATGACGAATGGGATACACCTCCGGAAAACGTCGTGCTCTGCGGCGATACCGACGGACAGTTCCCAATGGCGTACTGGGATATGCGACGCGGGGCAAACCATCCTTACGAAACTGACCATCTTTTTGTAACACTCGATGGTGACGACATTATCCCTGATGCTGCCGTCGGACGATTGATTTTTACCAGCATCAGGGATAATGTCG
>CAZAGU010000018.1:0-32695 GCA_964484805.1 uncultured bacterium | reverse complement strand
AATAACCTCAATTGCAGAATTAGTTCGAGATGAGCAGGGCAGACCACTGAAGGTTATTGGCGTGATTCAGGATGTTACCTCTCGAGTTGAAGCTGAACATGCACTTAAGAGTAGCGAATCGAAGTATGAGGTTCTGTTGGAGAACCTCCAGCAGAAGATTTTCCTGAAAGACCGCAATCTTAATTTCGTTTCCTGCAATAGTCAATTCGCTGCAGATTTGAGCTTGTTGCCCCATGAAATGATCGGCAAAAATGACTTTGATTTATTTCCCAAGGAGTTAGCCCAGAAATACTATGAAGATGATCTCCGCATCCTTGAAACGGGACAAACTGAAGACTCGGAAAAGAGGTATATCGCTGATGGTGAGTACAGATGGGTTCAGACGATGAAGACACCTCTGAAAAATGACGATGGAGAGGTAGAGAGCATACTTGGAATTTTCTGGGACATTACTGAGCGTAAAAAAGCTGAAGAGGAACTGAAACAACACCGTGAGAATCTGGAAGAACTGGTCAGTGAACGCACCGATGAACTCCAGCGAACGATAAGAGTAATGACCGGCAGGGAGCTCCGCATGATTGAGCTTAAGGGTGTCATCCGTAAGTTGCGTTCCCAGCTTGGTGAGTCAGGCATGACACCAGTTGCCGATGACCCGCTTAACATTGATAAACCGTAGGCATGAAGCTACAATTATGTTGGAAATGTGTAGCTAGTAATTTTTTCAACTGAGGAAGGAATGAACAATGCATTGCGAACTAATAACCGATGTGGCAAAATGAAGTTCCTGAAAAATCTCTCGATTAAGAATAAGCTAATCTTGAACGTGCTTGCTGTCTCGTTTCTGGTGGCGGGGTTAGGTTTCGGGATTGTTATCCTGCATCAGATAAAGCATTTGCACAGAGATCTTAAGGAAAACTCCATACTTCAAGCTCAAATAATAAGCGAATACTGCATTTCCCCACTTCTCTTTGAGGACTTCGAGGGTATAGATGAGATTTTGGACAAAATCAAAGTCAATCCTGTCGTGCAAACAGTTGCCGTTTATAATAACGATGGTGCTATTGTAGCCAGTTACCTTAGGGATACAACCGTCCAAATTTGTCCGTCACTGATGGATAAGAACTTTGTTGTGCGTGAAAAAAACAGTCTGCATGTCCATCAACCCATAATTTATGAAGGTCAGGCTATTGGCGCAATTGGTTTACATGTCTCAACTCGCAACGTGAAAGCAGAGATCAATGCATTTGTCGTCACAATTTGCCTGTTCATGATTGGTTTAATGGTACTGGCATATTTTCTGGCGGATGTTCTGCAAAAGCATATCTCGAAACCTATCCTAAAGCTGGCTTCTATTTCGGACTATATCACACGGTCGCAAGATTTCACAGTTGATATATCAAGAGAAACAGAAGATGAAATAGGCAAGCTGTACCGCAGTTTCAAGGCAATGATTAAGCAGATACAAATTCAACAATATGATTTAGAACAGTCAATTCAGAACGAAAAGAAGGGACTTTTTCATCAGAAAGTTATCAATCGCGCTACTGTGCAATTGGGAAACATTACCGATCTATTTGAAATTTATGAGCATGTTTACCGAAGCGTAGCTTCAGTAATGGACACTGCTGTATTTTTAGTTTCATCTTATAATCCAGAAACAAAACTTATCTCAGCTGCATATATCAAATGCGATGATAAAAGTGTTGACGTTACAAATTTACCGCCTATCCCATTGGAAAAAGAAGGAGTTGGAACTCAAAGCCGGGTTATTTACTCTGGAGAACCAATTTACACTTCAAACGTGGATGAGCAGTTAAAAGATACGGAAACCCGCTATGTGATAGGTGAAGAAGGGGAGGTAATTGCAGGCGACTTTCCTGAAGAGAAACGAAATGTTGCTACAAACTCAGCCATATACGTTCCGCTAAAATATGAGCAACAGGTCGTTGGTGTGATGCAGGTTCAAAGCTATAATCCTGAAGCATACACTCAAAAACATGTTGATCTGCTTTTTTCATTGGCAAATGTAACTTCGATGGCGCTTCAAAATGCCAGGCTGTTCAACGAAATGGAAATTAAAATACGGTCACGCACAGCTCAGCTCAATGAACATGTCGAAGAAAAAGAGCAGCTTAATCGAGCAATGACGAATGTGCTTGAGGATCAGAAAGCCAGCAATATAACACTGGCGAAAACCACAAGACTACTCGAAGCTTCAAACAAGGAGCTTGAGGCGTTTGCCTATTCAATCTCGCATGACCTTCGCGCTCCCTTGCGTGCCATTGATGGATTCGCACAAATGCTTGCGGAAGATCATATGGAATTACTCGACGAAAATGGTAAACACCAGATAGCTGTTATCCAAAAGAGTGCCCGAGATATGGGAAAGCTAATTGATGGACTTTTAAGGTTCTCTCGGCTGGGGCGTAAAGGTTTGCGCTTCACAAATATCAACATGACTGCCTTAGCTGATGAAGTAACCAAGATGCTGCTGGGTAAGCAAAGCGACGATCCCAGGATTGACATCAAGATAAATGAACTTCCTCATGCCTTTGGAGATATTGTCCTGATAAAAGAAGTATTTCAGAACCTGATCGCCAATGCGATTAAGTTCTCGTCACAACAGGATGTTGCTAAGATCGAGATTGGTTTAAAATTAGGAAATGGTGAGCCTGCATATTACATTAAAGATAATGGGGCAGGGTTTGATATGAGATATGCCGACAAGCTGTTCGGTGTATTTCAGAGGTTGCATGATAGAGAGTCTTTTGAAGGAACTGGCATCGGATTAGCCTTAGTCCAGCGTATTATTCACATCCACGGTGGGAGGATATGGGCTGAAGCCGAGGTTGATAAAGGAGCGACTTTCTTCTTTATAATCCCAAA
This sequence comes from uncultured bacterium, assembly GCA_964484805.1. Lineage (GTDB taxonomy): Bacteria > Electryoneota > AABM5-125-24 > Hatepunaeales > Hatepunaeaceae > CAZAGU01. The sequence goes on along the minus strand of CAZAGU010000018.1, from coordinate 29,809 downwards.
TAAAGCCGAGGTGGGAAATGATTGATTACAACGCAGTGGAAATCCTTCTGGTGGAGGATAACCCTAACGATGTCGAAATGACGTTTAGAGCATTGAAAAAACATAATCTTGCCAACAGAATTCAGATTGCGAAAGACGGTGCTGTGGCGCTGGATTTTATCTTCGGGCGAGGTGAATTCAGCCAGCGAGATGTCAACCTCAACCCTAAATTGATTTTACTGGACCTGAAGCTACCAAAAGTGGATGGTCTTGAAGTCCTGCGGCAGGTGAAGTCATCGGAAACAACTCAAACAATCCCTGTCGTTGTGATGACATCTTCTCGCGAGGAGCAGGACTTAGTCGATAGCTATCGTCTGGGTGTAAACAGCTATATTGTTAAGCCGGTAAATTTTGACAATTTTTTGACTGCCGTTGGCGAGTTAGGCTTATACTGGCTTTTGCTCAACGAAACACCAGATTAGGGAATTTTGTTTTTTTAAGCAGTCGTCTGGTCTTTAGTGAAAGATGAAAGTGAAGGAGAGGAAATGCAGGACAAGTTAAAAATCCTGATTGTCGATGATGTGCGAACCGATGCAGAAATTTTGCGAAGAACATTATCTCTGTCTAAATTCAAGTTTACTTCGGAAATTGCCCTTAACAAAGTTGAATTTCATAAACAATTTGAAGCATTCAAGCCAGATGTAGTTCTCTCGGACTATCAGATGGGACAGTTTAACGGTATGGATGTCGTCGCTGAGATACACGCTAAAGAGCTGAACATCCCTGTTATTATTGTAACAGGCTCATTGGATGAAGAGACTGCTGTGCAATGTATTCAGCATGGTGCCGCCGATTATGTCATTAAGGAACACCTGGCAAGACTTAGCACAGCCGTAGAGTCTGCCATTGAAAAAGCCGAAATGGTTAGGGAGAAGCTTAAGTCAGAAAGCCTGCGAATTAAAAGTCTCTGTGAATTGACAGAACGTGTGAAAGAGTTGAAATGCCTATTCGCGGTGATAGATATCATTCAGACAAACACAGAATTGTCAGAAATATTTCAGGAAATTGTGAATGTCATTCCCAGTGGTTTGCAGTATCCGGAGTTAACCCGTGCCAAATTGACTTTTAACGACCAAGAATACACTTCAGAATACTTTGAACCAACAGAATGGAAACTTGAGTGTTGTATCAAGGTTGAAGGCATGCCTGAAGGTAAAATGGAAGTCTATTATATTCAGGAATGCCCTCTTGAGGAAATTGGTCCTTTTTTCACCGAAGATCAAGACCTACTGAATGCCATTTGTCGAACGATCAGTGAATTTATTTCCCGAAAAAACACCGAAGAATCGTTAAGACTCTCAGAAAAGCTCTTCCGTAGTTCAATTGAGCAATCCAACGATGCCATCTATATTCTCAGTGAGGGGCGTTTTGAGCTGATAAACCGACGCTTCTCTGAATTACTGGGTGTATCACAGCAGGAAGTTAAAGCCCCTGATTTCAGCATGGTGCAACTAGTTGCGCCTGAAAGCAGAGCGATGATTATTGAGCGCGACAAACTGCATGAACAAGGCAAGAATGTAGATTCACAATATGAGTTCGTCGCACAAACGGCATCTGGGGAACACCTCAACATTGAAGTCTCCGTTTCAGAAATTTCATACTTGGGTAGGATGGCGGTGTTTGGGATACTTCGGAATGTAACCGACCGCATACGTCTGGAAGCACAGTTCCGTCAGGCGCAGAAAATGGAATCTGTTGGCAGATTGGCAGGTGGCGTGGCACATGATTTTAATAATATTCTGACTATCATCTCCGGGCATACTCAGTTGATAATGATGGATGTCAAGGGAGATGATCCAGTGTATGAGGGATTAACTGAAATTCTGGAAGCTTCGGATCGCGCCTCCAATTTAACCCGTCAACTTCTGGCGTTCAGTAGAAGTCAGAAGCTTGAGTTATGCACCATCAGTCCTAACCAGTTAATAAATAATCTGAGCAAAATGCTAATCCGGCTTATAAGTGAGGAGATAGAATTCAAAGCTGATTTAGCAGACAATCTTTGGAATATCAATGCCGATGCCGGACAAATCGAACAAGTGTTAATCAACCTTGCTGTCAATGCAAAAGATGCCATGCCAACGGGTGGTAAATTGAAAATAAAAACCATCAATATAGAACTTCGTGAGGAGTACTCACAATCGAATATAATCCTTCCCTGTGGATTGTATGTCGAAGTTAGAGTCAGTGATACTGGCACTGGAATACCTGAAGGCATGCGCGATAAAATCTTTGATCCATTCTTTACGACAAAAGAAAAAGGCAAAGGCACAGGGCTTGGGCTTTCTACAGTTTATGGTATTGTTAAACAGTGCGGTGGTGAAATAATCATAGAATCTGAAATCGGCAAAGGCACGACATTCAGATTGATTTTCCCTGCGGTTGAAGCTGAAGCCATCGACATAACAAACATTGTCAGGCTTGATCTTCCGCGTGGATCTGAAACTATTCTAATCGCTGAAGATGACGATGCTCTCAGAACTATGATGAATATTATTCTAACCAAACAGGGCTACAAGGTTTTACAGGCGAATGACGGTAAGGCAGCATTAGCATTATGCCAAATACTGTCAGAGCCAATTGATCTGGTGATTTCTGATGTAGTGATGCCAAAGATGCGAGGACAGGAACTTGTAAAAAATATCCATGAGATGTGGCCTGACGTTAAGGTCATTTACATGTCTGGCTATACTGCAGAAGAGTGCAATGGAGTGGAAGAATCAAAGGAAACTTTCTACTTCATGCAGAAGCCATTTCGTCCGGTAGATCTATCATGGAAAGTTCGCCGGGCTCTCGATGGCAGTAATTAAATCACACCATTACCGAGTGTTAAGATGATTTTATCTCTGAAAGTGCTGATGATTGAAGATTCCGAAGAGGACGCACTTCGAATTGTTAACGAGCTTTACAAAGGCGGATTTGAACCTGAAGACAAACGTGTTGAAACAGCAACACAAATGCAAGCCGCACTCAATGAATCCCATTGGGACTTGATTCTTTCGGATTTTGATCTGCCTTCATTCAGCGGGCCTGAGGCATTGGCTTTGTTCAAAAAGTCCAAGCTTGACATTCCTTTTATCATAGTTTCGGGAGCTATTGGTGATGCCAAAGCGGTTGATTCCCTGAAAGCTGGCGCGAGTGATTTCATTCGCAAGGATAACCTCGTCAGGCTTGTTCCAGCAATCCGGCGTGAACTGAAAGATTATCAGATAAGGGTAGAGAAAAAGCGAGCTATAGATGAGTTAAAAGAATCTGAAGAACGATACCGGGTAATTTTTCATGGTGCAAACGAGGGAATTCTGATCGTCGAGATTGCCACACGAAGCTTTCTTTATTTTAATGATGCAATTTGCCGCATGTTTGGCTATACAGCGGATGAATTTAAGGAACTTAAATTTTGCGACATACACCCGGAAGAAACAAGCGCAGCTAATCAGGCAAATTTTCTATTACAGACAAGTGATACGAAGCCTTTTGCTTCCGATGTTCCCTGCCTGCAAAAAGACGGCTCAATTATTTACACCAATATTAACACTACTCCATTAACCATCAATAATAAAGAATGCCTGGTTGGCTTTTTTACGAATATAACTGAAAACAAGAAAGCTGTGCTGGCACTAAGAGAGAGCGAGAAACGTTTTCGCGCCATAGCTACGACTGCCAATGATGGCGTTGTTATGATCGATCAAGATGGCTTAGTCTCATTCTGGAATCCCGCCGCCGAGCGGTTATTTGGCTACCTGCAGGAAGAAGTGATGGGAGTTGAACTTCATAAACTGATTACCACTGAAGATAATTATACAGAATTCAGGAAGGGATTCACAAAATTTTCCAAAACCGGCAAAGGAAATATTATTGGTAAGACACTTGAATTGACCGCGAAAACAAAGGACGGCAGTAAACTTCCAGTTGAACTCTCTGTCGCAAGTATTAAAATGCAAAATGTCTGGCACGCGGTTGGAATAATCCGTGATGTCAGGGAAAGAAAAAACCTCGAAGTGGAACTTAGACAAGCTCAGAAATTGGAGTCTATCGGCACTCTGGCAGCAGGCATTGCCCACGAAATCAACACTCCCACACAGTACATTGGCAATAATCTCCGTTTTTTAAGAGAAGAGTTCGACAATCTGAGCGTTTTGTTTAACATGTTGGGAAAATTGAAGAATACCACAGGTGATTACACTGACATCAATGAATCGGTCAAGGAGGTTGTTGAAGCTTACGATGATGCAGACGTAGAATTTCTGCAAGATGAAATCCCTAAAGCTATTGACCAATCCATAAGCGGCGTGGATAATGTGACCCGCATTGTGAAAGCCATGCGGTCATTTGCTCACCCTGGATACAAAGAAAAAGACATGGTTGACATTCATTCAGCGATTGAAAATACTATAACAGTCTCAAAGAATGAGTGGAAGTACGTTGCAGATATGGATCTCGATTTTGACAACACAATACCGATGATTCCATGTTATCTTGGTGAGTTTAATCAGGTTATTTTAAATTTAATCATAAATGCTACCCATGCGATTCAGCAAGCAGCAGAGACTCGCAAAGCTAACCTGTTGACAGATGAAGGCGAGACAAATGTTGATCAACCGTTCAATATGGGAAAAATCACGATCACAACCCTGAACCGAGATAAATTCGTCAAGATTACAATCTCGGACACAGGTTCAGGCATCCCAGAAGCCGTGCAGGACAGGATATTTGAACCATTTTTCACCACCAAGGATGTTGGCAAGGGCACAGGACAAGGATTGACTCTGGCATACAATGTGATTGTCGAGAAACACAAAGGAACATTGACATTCAAGACCAAAGAAGGTGAAGGAACGACCTTCATCATCACTTTACCTTATGAAGTAGCATAAACATGCAAAAGAAAAAAATACTATTTGTCGATGATAATGCCGACGTGCTCTCATCTTTGCGCAGAATGCTGAGAACAATGCGAAAAGATTGGGAGATGGAGTTTGTTGGAGGCGGCAGGGAAGCTCTTGAAAAGCTTGAGCTTTGGCAAGCGGACGTGATTGTATCAGACATCCGAATGCCGGAAATGGACGGTGTGGAACTCTTGACGGAAGTCAAAGCACGTTACCCAAGAATTGTCAGAATTGCATTGTCTGGATATACCGATCGGGAGGTGGTGCTAAAGTCTGTCGGTCCAACCCATCAGTTCCTTGCCAAACCCTGTGATGGCGATAGTCTGAAACTGGTAATTACTCGCTCCTGTATGCTCCAGGACCTGTTGACCGACCCAGAATTGTTGGATTTAGTAACAAAAATAGAATCACTACCAAGTCTGCCAGCATTGTATCTGGAAGTAGTTGAAGAGCTGAAGTCACCAAAAAGCTCAATGGCGAAAATTGGTGAGATTATCAGCAAAGACATCAGCATGACTGCCAAAATCATGCAACTCGTTAATTCTGCCTTCTTTGGTATGCCTCAACATATTTCCAATCCATCGCAGGCAGCGACGCTCCTCGGTGTGGATATTATTAAAGCGCTGGTATTATCTGTGAAGATTTTCAGCGGGTTCAGCAATCAAATGACTGATGATCTTGATTTACAACGATTGTGGAATCATTCGAACCGCACGAGCATTATCGCAAAAAAAATCGCTTCTGCAGAGAAAATAGACAAAATACTGATAGATGATGTTTTCATGGCAGGGGTTCTGCACGATGTTGGCATCTTGGTGCTGGCGGCAAACATGTCTGATCAGTATCGGAGGGTACTACGATTGGTCGCGACCGGGAAAGTAACATTGGCTAAAGCTGAGCAAATTATATTTGGAAAAACTCATGCACAGGTTGGCGGTTATTTAATGGGACTTTGGGGATTGCCTGATCCGATTGTGGAAGCGATATATTTTCATCACAATCCCAGCGAATGTCCATCACAAAGTATCGAACCTGTTACCTTCATTCACATAGCCAACGCGTTGGAATCACATAAGTTTTCACCCGATGAGAAACCCATTGAAAGCTTTCTTGATATGGATTATATCGAGAAGTTGAACCTTACTGACAGAATACCTGTCTGGTGTGAAATATATCGGGATAGCGAAGCGAGTGAGGAGAATGAAAAGCATGAATAATCATCGAATTCTGCTCGTTGATGATGATCAGAACATTCTGGATTCATTTCGTCGCCAGCTCAGAAAAAACTATAATTTAGAAACAGCGGTTAGTGGCATTGAGGGTTTGAAGTTGATCGCCTCAGATCGATTTTACTCTGTTGTTATTTCCGATTATCACATGCCCGGTATAGATGGGATTAGTTTTCTTAAAGCCGTCAAGTTAAAGTCACCAAGCACGATTAGAATTATCCTGACTGGCAGAGCTGACTTGGAAATTGCGATGAACGCTGTCAATGAAGGTCATATCTTCCGCTTCATGACCAAGCCCTGCCCTGCGGAAATTTTAGTCAATGCAATTGAATCTGGGCTTACCTATCAAAATCTGGTGGTGGCTGAAAAAGACCTGCTGGAGAAAACCCTCAGCGGAGGTATAAAAGTAATGACTGAGATCCTCAGCATAGTGAATCCTAAGACTTTTAGTCGTTCCATCCGCATAAAAAATTATGTTAATCACATCGTTGAAAAGTTAAACATCCCGTTTGCATGGCAGTTTGAAATATCAGCGCTTTTGTGTTTTATTGGAGCTGTCACAATACCACCCCAAACTCTTGACAAGTTGACTTCAGGCGGAGTGTTGACCGATGAAGAGAAAGACATGGTTGCCAAACATCCACAGGTTGGTCGGGATTTATTGGCACAAATTCCTCGACTTGAGAAAGTTGCAGATATTATTGCCTTGCAGGGACAGCCATACTCAGGCACTCCTGTAACTGGCCAGTATTTAGAAGAGGACATGGTGAATCTCGGTGGAAATCTACTCATGATCGCGATTGAGTTCGACCGCCGATTGATGTATGGTGAGAAGAAAGAACAGGCTCTACGTGAAATGTACAGACAGTCTGACCGATATTATAATTTGGCAGTACAAGCACTTCATGGGTTTAATTTAACTCCTTTCAAGGAGATTGAAAAGAGTGTTATGGTGCGTGAATTGAAAACGAACATGTCCCTAGGTGAGGATGTCCGCACTGTCACAGGGGCGTTGATTGCAGTTAAAGGTCAGGATATTACTGCGACGATGTTACAACGGTTACGGGCTTTCTGTAAGAGTGTGGGAATAGAAGAACCCATCCGAATCATTGAGCGGAGATAACGAGAGATAAATCGAATTTAGGGGAAGCAAATTATTGAACTGGGCGATTATTATATCCTTTGATGAATGGGCGGCAAGTAATCCTGAAAAGCGATTCTGTTCCAAATAATTATAGTATAATTACTTAGAATTATTCGGCAAAAATAATATTTTTAATTTATCAACATGATATGAATGTGACTGGGAATTTAGTATATTTCTGTAAGCAATGCGTGATGATGTTACCGCCAAAGAATTTGAAAGATTTTTCTCGAAACCACAATCCTCTATTTTTAGAAGATTGCACATCTTTTATTTAACTTTGGATTATCATACATGGGCTGTGTCTGTGCAGGTAACGCGTGAAAACACAAAAGAATTATCCGAGAAGGAAATCCCCATGGGCGACAAAGGCGGAAAACGGGACAAGATAAAAAACGACAAGCAGAAAACTAAGAAGCAGGACAAAAAAACCAAGAAGAGCGAAGAAAAGAAACAAAAGTTGAATCCCTGATGTTTTTAGTTTCTGAGTGACTAGGGCTACTTCAAAACCATGGTCACTTGGCGTATGCTTGGATGACTTTAATTAATCGCTTCATTAAATGTCAGAGTTCAGAGCATCACCTTGCGAATTTGGGTGGAAGTTTTAACTCAACATAAGATTTTGGCAGATTGAAACGAACAGGACAACGCAATCTCACATAGCTTCAGAGATTGTGTTGTCCTTTTCAATCACCTTTCACAGACTACTAGTATTAACTTCTACTTTAGTCACGGTATTGGTGTGTCTTAAATCAAGCACAAGGTTCGCCTATTTCACGAGTAGAATTTTCTGAGTGATCGCCTGTCCGGGTGTCGATAGTTTGGCGATGTATGTGCCAGCCGGTACATCAGTCGCATTCCAGGTAACGACATTCTTCCCTTTTACAGAGTATCCTTCAGCAAGTACTTCTGTAACTCTGCCATGCATGTCAAAGATTGACAGATTAACCCACATACTTCTTGGCAGTATATAGGAGATGTTTGTCGAGGAGTTAAACGGATTTGGATATCCGCTGTCCATACTCAACAGATGTACTTCCTGATTGGGATCTTCCACAGAACGAGCTTCATCCAATATCAGCAAAATTGGATGAACTGTCTCATGTTCAGCATCAGAGGCAATGATGCTGAAGTGGTAAACGTTCTCTTGACCACGTTCTGTTTGCCAGGTGAATGTGCCAGTGTTTGGACTATCACACGTGAAATCCCAGCCATCTGGAAGATCACCTGGATCCAGTTCCATTGAGATCTCATCATGGTTTAAGTCTGCCGCTTCAACTGAGAAGCTGATTAAATCGCCTGCTGTTGCGCTGAGACTGTCAGGAATTTCAACCCAGTAAGGCGGTAATGGCATGGACATGATGTCTGAACAATCCAGAATATTCATCATCTGCTTGCCGGCGACGTAGGCATAGGGAGCTTGAAAATCCAGACCTTGTGGTTCGTTCTGTGAGGTTTCTATAACACCCAGAAGTTCCGGGTTGTCCAAATTTAGAATATTGAAAATCAGCAAGCCTCTGGACTTGTCTGTTGCCAGCAGAAAATCCTCATATAAGAATAGGTCTGTTAAAGGATAACTGTGTGTATGTGCTGATCCTGCCATCTGAATATTCTCAGGATCGCTGACATCGTACACGCCAATCCAGTTATAGTGTGCAATGTAAACCATATCGTCACGATACACCAAATCTTTAGCTCCTTCTTCAATGTAAAAATCACCCACCACAACAGGATCGGTTGGGTCGCTGATATCGAAGACATGCAGACCGGTTTTAAATCCCATCGAGTAGGCATAGTTGCCTGATATTGCCAACTGCCCGCAGGATTGATCGTTATGCCCGACCACAGTGGGCTCTTCGATGTTTCTGATGTCAATAACATACAGCCCTCGCCCAAGGTCTGGTGAATAGTGAGCTGAATTGGCGATATATGCATAATCTTCAGTCAGACATATATCCATGCTGAAGCCGGGTAGATCCAAAGTGGCTACGATCTGGATGTTTTCCCGGTCAGATACATCAAGAATAGCAATGCCATCATCCCCAAAGGTCATGAAAATTAAGTCTTCACTGACAACCAGGTCAATTGGTGAATGTGGCAGATCAACACGATTAATTTCAACAGGATTTTCCGGGTCTTGAACATCTACTACTCGCAAAAGACTTCCCTTATCTGCAATGTAGGCAATTCCATCGCTCACAGCGATCTTTTGCAAATCGCCCTGACGATTGATGGAGCTAATCAGCTCAGGATCGTGGTGCTCTGAGACATCAATGATATTGAAACTATTGTTATCTGTGGTGTAAAACAGATAATCATCGTCAATGTCCATGCTAAGAGTACCGCCTTGTGTAGGCAACCGAATTTCTTCATAGGGATCTGATGGATCAGTTAAATCCATGACTCTGATCCAGCAGCCATTGAATGAGGAATACCCGGAAACAAATACCCATTGATCGTCCATAATACAATTGCGGGCATTATCTCTATCAAAAGTCACATTGCTGAGTTCTTGCATTGTATGTTCCTGATTGTTTGTGCTGAACACAAACAACCTGTTGGCAGCAACACAGGCTAAATCTCCCGCGGTGGCTATGTCAAAAGGCAGAGCATGCTCGGTAATAGCATCACCGACGAAAAAAATATTTTCAGGATCGCTAATGTCCACAATTTTAATGGTTGAGTAGCGATAATCTGTCATGAAAACATAATTTTCAGTGGTCGCTAAACCTCTGGCAAAGGCATGGCCAGCTCGTAAACGAAAGATCTCATGCGGAGATTCAGGATCCGAGACATCAATAATCAGCATGGAAACATCCCGATGATTGTAATCTCCGTCAGCAATAATCAATAGATCGCCCTCTTTGGCAACGTCAAGGATTGTGCCTTGAAGCTCAAAATTTCCAACCTCGGTTGGATTGCCGGGATCGCTAATGTCAAGGATAAACAAACCCGCCGGATTTTGTGTCAGGGCGTACAGATAGGCACCTTCAACCAGTACTGCTGTAGCATAGCCATCAAGGTCGTAGATGTTGATTTGAGATGGTTCTTCGAGGTCAGTTACGTCAAGAATTCGGACTCCGCTAACTCCAGAAGCTATGTAGGAGTATCCATCGGCGACAGAAACTTGCTTCATGTCATGCCAAAAGTCGTACAATTGACTGACTTGATCTTGAGCACCTAAAGGTAATGTACTCATGGCGAGTACGAGAGCCAAGATGGTGAAAAGGTTAATTCGATACATGATTCCTCCAGTGTGTATGTTGCAGTGCTAAGTGTGAGTCGATCTATCGTCAAACACTGTGACAATCGGTAAATGCCTATTTACGAAACATGCAAAAACATTTCTTCTAAAATAATGTCTTCAGTTGTTGTGAAATTAAATCAACGCTTTTATCCGTAAGCAACAAACGACCTAACAAGACAACTTGTCAGAATAGTAGGTGCGTATGCAAATAATGCGTGAATTTATTTATGTTAAGCGTTTTTTACCGATTTTCTGCAAATCCGCTAATAAGCGGATTCATTGGTAGAGGAATCTCTGTGCAGGTTCAAGCCCTTCGCGAGGTTATAATTTATCCTACACTTACTAATATGATCAGCAATTTTTATGCCATTGGGAATATTATACATACTCTTCCAGCCTGAGAAATGTCAACGAACCTCTTACGGTCAAGTAGATTCAGCTTCTCTTCTCATTTTTCCCACATTTTTACTCCACGACGAACTTAATGTCATTCTAACCTGAGCTTAATCATTCGCTAACAATGAAGGTGTATCGTTTTGAAAGTTTCAAGTACATCCTAGAAGCCCGGCCAGAAACCTCATTTTGCCCAGAATTGACTGATAATCACTAAAGTGAGGACTTGCGGGAGATAATGCAACTATCATCGATAAAATCAAAGTACCCGGAAACCGGATGAACCTTTCTTTTTTACTATAAAATCGTTATACTTTTCACAATGGGGTTGAAAGCAACCCCATTTAATCAAATTCAGATCGCACAAAACAACAAAGTAAGGAATGAAAACATGATTCGTGCGAAATCTTTGAACATATCGGAAATTTTATCCGGCAATCGGACGCTTGTTAAGAATGCCATGCTGACTATTGGCGGTTCGCTGATTATTGCAACTTTGGCACAACTTCGGCTCAATCTCCCTTTCAGCCCTGTGCCAGTCACTGGTCAAACTTTGGGTGTGCTTTTAGTGGGTATCCTGCTGGGCGCAAACCGAGGCAGCGTGGCTGTGATGATGTATCTTACAGAGGGAGCGTGTGGTTTGCCGGTTTTTGCTGGCGGTGGTTTTGGTGCCGCGTATCTATTGGGCCCAACGGGTGGCTATCTGGTAGGTTTTGTCGGAACTGCTTATTTGGCAGGCTACCTTATGCAAATGCACTGGGACCGTAATTTAGCCCTGCTGACTGTGGGCATCATTGTTAGTCTTGCAATAACCTTTGTGGTGGGTACACTGTGGTTGAGCTTGTTCGTCGGTCTTTCTACGGCAGTTAAACTTGGCTTAATGCCCTTTATGACTGGCGAGGTGTTAAAAATCGCCGTTGTGATAGTTTCTTTACCTGCTGGAAAGAAGATGTTGAACCACTGGCAAAATTCATAAATTCTACTTGTACAAAAAAAGGGCGGCGGAACTGATTCCGTCGCCTTTTTTATTATCTCAGAAACCTACCTTGCGAAGCCACTGCGATTTGGATACGGTGGCGGATCTGGAATCGCCATCGGATATTTCTCAAGCTTGTCGAGTAAGTACTCAATCGTTCGATCTAACTGCGGATCAATGCCCAGATGATCTGCCGCCGGATGCTCCTTGACTTCGATGTCGGGCTCTGTACCCCAGCCTTCGATCAAGTACTGACCATCAAAGCCCCAACCAGTGAACTCAGGCTGTGAGACCATGCCTCGATCAACCAATGGCTTGTCCATGCGAATGCCAACCCAGCCACCCCAGGTGCGGGTTCCAATAACGGGTCCTAAACCAAGCCGTTTGAAACCTTCGGTGAATGTTTCACCATCCGAACCAGTCTGACCATTACAAACCGCCGCCATGTGCCCGTGGAATGCCGTCTGAGGGCTGCGGTATGTTGCACCATGCCGCGGTCTGCCAATCGAAACTGCCTGACGATTTAAATGAGCTAGGATCATTTCAGCAACGAAACCACCGCCGTTGTTTCGCACATCCATAATGAGCGCGGGTTTGCGGTGCTGAGGTAGATAATCGCGTGCGAACTGGCTCAATCCATCGCCGCCCATATTGGTCAAGTGGATGTATGCAATCCGACCGTCGCTTTTCTCGCTGACATATTCCCGCCGGCCTTCAACCCATGTGTTATAGCGAAGATCCCACTCATTTCCCAACGGCTCAACGATTACATCCCATCCTTCTTCAAGCTCAGGTTCGTCGTTCAGAGTCAGGCTGGTGATCTTGCCTGCTTTGTTCAGGAATAATTCCCAGATATTTTTCACACTGTTCACCGAAACTCCGTTGACAGCAGTGATGTAATCGCCAACTTTCGCCTTAACTCCCAGCGCCGAAAGAGGACTCAGGACATCATTTGCCCATTTAACACCAGGATAAATATTGTCAATACGATAGAATCCTGAAACATCGCGAGATAAATCTGCACCCAACAAACCTGTGGGATGGCTCTGAAGCCGGCGCTGATCACCTCCCCAGACGTAGGTATGCGAGCAGCTCAGTTCGGCAAACATCTCGCCAATCAGATCATTCAAATCGCTACGGGTGGAAATGCGCGCAGTCAAGGGAGCATATTTATCATACACAGCCTGCCAATCAACGCCGTGCATGTTCGGATCCCAGAAGAAATCTCGCTGGAATCGCCATGTTTCCTTGAAAATTTGCCGCCATTCATCGCGCACATTTACGCGCATGTCCCACTGGCTGAGATCAACGAACTTGTCGCCGTCATCATCACCATTGTTATCATTCCAACGGTTGCCACCATCTTCATCAACACCCTGCACTGAGAACTTGCCGGCTTTCCAGATGAGAAGCTTCTTGCCATCTTGCGAAAGATCGTAGCCGCGTATTCCTTGGGCAACGACTTTGTCCTTCTCATTCTTAATGTTGAAACGATGAAGTGTTGAACCTCTTGGCGAGTCATCATATTCGGAATCCCACATCATGCCTTTGTTTTCAACCGAAAGGAAGAATACTTTCTCTTTCACAGCCCTCAGACTGAAGTAATTGCCGGCTGAAACTGGAAATTGAACGACTCGGTCGGCGATGCCATCAAAGTCAATCTCGACCGCCGTTACTTTCTTGTCATCACCGTCTTTATCTTTGTCATCGTCCTTATTACCCTTTTCCCAGGGCTTTTCGTCTTCTGACTTCGGATCTGCCTCGGCAGCAAAGGGTGAAGCAGTTTCGGGTTTTAAAGTCACCAGACAGGGCATTGTCCGCTTGTCAAGTGTGTAGGACAGCTCGCTCCAATCAAGATGCGGATTGGAGATACAATTGGACAGAAAATAAAGATACTTACCTTCGGGATCAAATGCTGGCGAGAAGTTGCTTTTGAAGTCGTTGGTGATCTGATGAGATTCACCCTTTTTCACATCATAGATATGAATCGTGGCGTTGGAATTTTCCTCTGGCAGAGCGTAAGCCAGCCAACGGCTGTCTGGCGACCATGCATAATCACCAATCTCCCAAGCACCCCTGGCGATGACCTTCATGTCTTTCGGCTTCTTGATGTTCATAACAATTAGATATTGCTCTTCATTGCTGAACGCCAGCCATTTGCCATCAGGAGATGCAACTGGTGGGAAATGCCAACCGCGGTTGTCGGTTCCCAGTGATTCCAGCTTGCCACCCTTGCCGTTGATAGTATAGAGTGCTTCTTCACCCGTGCGGTCAGACCAGCAAATCACATCTTCGCCATTGTGGCTCCAAGTTGGGAATTTTTCCCTTTCGCCTGAGCTGTGCGTCAACTGGCGAATAAGTCCCTTGCCTTGTGTTGGCGCGGTAAAAAGCTCGCCTCTGGCGCAAAGCAACAACCTTGAGCCGTCAGGTGAAAGATCGTAAGAGGTGATATATCGTGCAGGATTGGTGAATTTCTGCCATGATTGAAGACGATCTGAAGGTAATGTGATATTGACAGCGTAATCGTCATCTTCGCCGATGTTGTAAGCTCTTATGTTCATACCATGCTGATAGACAATCACGCCCTTGCCCATCGATGGCCAGCGCACATCAAAATCTTTGTGGAAGGTATGCTGCTTCAGATCGCTGCCATCCGGCAACATCGAGTAGATATTACTGCGCAGGTCACGATCTGAAAGGAAATAAATTCTACCGTCGGTGTGCCACATTGGGAAGGCATCCGTGCCATCCCAATCGTTGATTTTACTGTCAGTGATATTTTCGAATGTAAAATCTGTTGTGTTGCCAACCCAGATGTCCTGCGCCCAGCCACCTTTGTAGCGTTTCCAGCTTCGGAACTCTCTGGAATATCGGTTAAATGCAATCCGGTCGCCATTTGGCTCATAGCTGACCAAGGCAAGACGATCTAAGGGCAATGCCTGTGGATAACCGCCTGATGGAGAAATCGTGTACATCCGGTAGCCGAAGATATTACTCTCGCGGCGTGACCGAAACAGCACATTGCCGTCTGGAGTCCAGCCCATTACATAGTCACCATCAGGATGAAATGTCAGGCGTGTTGGCTCGCCACCCATTGACGGGAGCACGAACACATCGTTCTGGCCATCTTCCTGAATGGAAACAGCCAGCCATTTGCCAGTGGGATCAAACTTTGGGAATCGTTCTTCACCGAGATGAGAAGTCAAACGGATTGCTATGCCACCCTGAAGCGACACTCGCCAGATATCCCCTTCTGAGGCAAAAACCAAACATTTGCCATCAGTGTCTGGATACCTGAAAAACCCCTGGTTATCAGCCTCCGCAAAGCTCTGGCGAGCCATGAGGAGTGATATTGCCAATAAGGCAAAGACGAACACACTTTGCTTGATTCGATATGTAAATGAAAACATGTGCATTCCTTAATAGTGTTGTTTGAGAGGCTGAAGTGAAAAAACTACGGAGTGCTCTATGGAAGGTAAGGAGTTGACAGAAGTCTGGGACAGAAAAACCGAATGCACAGGCCGGGTGAAACGTTTTTTGCCTCACCCGGTCTATGATAAATATTATTGCTTCGGTTGTTCGAGTTTGTACTTCCGATAGTATTTCTCAACCCGACCTGCTGTGTCAAGTAGTTTCTGCTTGCCAGTGTAAAAAGGATGGCAATCTGAACAAATTTCTACTTTGACGTCGCCGACAGCGGAGCGGGTCGTAAATGTATTTCCACAGGCACAGCTGATTGTCGCCATGCGATATGGGGGATGAATGTTGTCTTTCATTGGATGCTCCATCGTATCGTGTTAAATCAACACATTATTTTTGAATTCTGTAATATAATACGATTTATCCGCTTCGGCAAGACTTTTTTAGTCCCAACTATCACCAACCGCGAATCATCCTTACTACAGACAGTTCGTTTAAAACTTTAGCTACAATATAATTTGAAATTTGCAGTTAAAGCAACAATATGTTACTTTATGTCTATCTTTAAATATCAGCCGGAGGTTTGTCCACATTGCCAGAAAAACTTGCCACTGCGCTCATCATCGTTTTTTGCGCACTCAGTCTTGCGGCATTCGCTGAAGAACTACCACAGATTGAAATGCCGGATGTTGTCATTTCCGGTGTTGAAAGAGCCACGATCATTAAAGCCGACAGATTACAATTCGGGAAAAATGAGGTGCAGGTGAACCTTGCCCAAGGGTTGTTGACCAACAGGCCTGAGATTCAATCGCAATCAATTAAAATATTCCCTAAACGCCCTTCACATAAAGATATAAGCCAAGATAATCGAGTTGTTCTTGAAGCTGGAGGCGGGTCGTTTGGAAATTTCAATGGATCTGTCATAGGCAATTTTCCCTTAGCTTATATAAATTTGGACACCAAAACAAAGCTTGATATTCCACCTCAGCGAATTCAAGCGGGGCAAGACTTTCTTGGCACTAGCGAAATCGCCTTCATCCATCATGCGCCCGGACAAAGCCAGCTTCACTATAAGCTAGGGTTTTCCGCCACTCAGTTCACTCTCAACGATGTTGCTCATTCAGAGCGCAACTGGGCAGACTTCTTTGGTGACGTTCATTTATCTCCGGTTTTCACGCCGATTGGTTCATTCGCCGTTGGTTTTCATTACAATAGTTGGAGTAATGAAGGCATCGGTAGCTTTGATGGCGATATTTACTCCTGTTACTTTAGGCAATACACAGACTTAGGCACATGGCAAATCAGCTCGGAATACAACGGATTCTGGGAACAACTCCCCACTGATTATCAGGAGCTGGGCATAAACGCAGGTAGATTGTCCATCATCTTCAAATCTTTTGAAACATTGCGGGTCTCCGCAGGTCTAAGCAGTTACCGAGGCTATTCGCATACATTCGGCGTACAGGACGGTGTTGACGCGGCAGTAGGTCTATCATGGAACCCTGGGCGATCAACTTTAGTTAAACTGTCGTGGGAACCGGGATACGAAGTCTTTTCAGCGCGCCAGAATGGGCAGATTTACCCGATGATAACAGACAACACCTGGGGAGCAATTTCCGAAGACTACGCCCGGCTGAAATTTTCAATGGCTCAAAACCTCTCAGCAGGCTCAAAGGTCTATCTACGCGGTCTTTATGCAGATTCGCCTCATTACCCATTCCCATTGCAGGAATTTAATGATGTCTGGAGTATGGCAACATCAAGGTTGAACCTATTGGAAGCTGAAGTCGGCTGGGATTATCAGATAATTCACCCGTTGGTACTGAATATCTCCGGCGGAATGCGTCAGGCGGATGCTGCGAATCCCAATATCAATCAGACGGCTCCACAGCTTGCGCCCTACTTTGCTGACGTTTCAATCCAGTGGTTGGCTGAGTCGTTCTGGTCTGAAGTGAACTTCCATTGGGAAGACGGCTTCCCGGTGGCGCTCCTCGATGACCGCACCACGCCAAGTCATTGGGAGTCTGAGCTGACTGTCGGTTACACGTTTGGAAGGAAGATGCAGGCATTTGTCACCACTTCAAACCTTGTGAACAGCCCATTTGAAGCCATACCCGGCTACGACTCAGCGCCATTGTCCATTCGAGCCGGTGTTGTGTACGGCATTAATTCTTCGTCATGGAATTGGCGAAACACTTTGAAAAATTTAGCTAACATCTAACATAGACAAAACATGAACCTCTTTCAGATACTTGTCAGCGGTGGCTGGCTGATGGTTTTCATCGTCATCGCCTCACTGGTAGTGATTGCACTGGGAATAGGCAGATTCCTGACCATCCGCAAATCAGAGCAGGCGCTTGTCAAATTTGTCGCACGCTGGAAAAACTCAACTTCAGCATCGGATCCAGAGGCATTTACCTCAGCCAGTAAAACCACCTGCCATATCACTCGCGATATGGTCGCTGTTTTTGATCGTCAACCGAGCGAACGTCTGGACGCTGTCGAGGCGATTGAAGCCGCTGGCAGACAGAATCTCTTTCAACTGGAGACCGGACTCGGAACTATCGCCACTCTCGCCGCCGCCACGCCTCTGGTTGGCTTCCTCGGCACGGTAACCGGCATGATCCGTGCGTTCATGCAGATTCAACAACTTGGCGGCAATGTCAACGCCAATGTGCTTGCTGGTGGCATCTGGGAAGCATTGGTCACAACTGCCGCAGGTCTTGCTGTCGGCATCATCGCCTTGGTGGTTCACAACTACCTTGCTGGCAGGATCCGCAATGTGGCGCGCCTGATTGAAACCACCGGCGAAATCACTCTAAGAACACTCTGGCGGTAAAAAAAGATGAAATTCGAACCACAAAATCCGCCTCTATCGACTTTTTCACTGGCTTCGTTGACTGACATTGTCATGCTGCTGTTGATCTTTTTCCTGTTGTCAAGCACCTACATCATTCAGCCCGGCATCAAGGTCGAACTGCCTTCCAGTGAAACCTCGCAAGTCGTCGATGAAAAAGGCATTATCGTCACCATCAGCCGCGATGGCACTATCTGGGTGGGCGACGAGCGCACAGGGCTTGACGGGCTGGCTTCAACTCTGCGCCGGCAAATTGTCCACGGCGCTTCGCAAACAGTTGTCATTAAGTCAGATAAAAGCGTGACACTTGAGATGGCTGTTGGGGTCATTGACCGCATCAAAGCCGCTGGTGGCGAACGCTTCCTGATTGCAACCATGCGAGATGAAGAGTGATGGAACGATCTGAAAATATGCAAGGCTGGATAATCTCGATCATAATCCACATTCTGGCGGCTCTGGCATTTATCAGCGCAAAGCTGGAACTTAAGCCGTTCAATCTCGACTATACTCCGGTATTTTTCGTGCCACTCACCGAGATACCTCAGGTTGCGATTGATGACAACTCCAGCAATAGCGGATCCGAACCGCTGGTTGACCTGCCCAGAAGACCGATGCTCGACGAGACCTCGCCCCTGCTCAAACTGCCCGATCGACAACGCCCTGAGGTCGCGATTCAGTCATCAAGCTCCAAACCGGACTTCTCAAAGCTCAAATCTATTGCTCCATCCAAGCGAGTCGCCCTGAACTCACTTGCCGAGGCTAGTCGCGAGCGCGCTTCTATGGAATCCTTACCACTGAGCGATGAGGCTCTATTCGGTCAGCGCAAAGATGCCATTTCTGACCAGATCGCCAACGCTGAGATGTTCACAATCACTTGGGAGAGTGGGCCAAACCGCGTGAAAACCTCAGGCAGTCTGCCACGTTTTCCCGGATCGGTCAACCGTGAGATAAAAATCCGTCTGGCGTTCACTGTTGAGCCTGATGGTAGCATTGGCTCGATTACACCACAGACCAAAGGCGAACCCGATTTAGAGCGTGTATCTGTTGAGGCATTGCGAACGTGGCGTTTTAATTCGTTGCAGGGCACAAACGCAGTCAAACAGAATGGCATCATAACCTTTGTGTTTGAACTGAAATAGCTTCGGAATTATACACTTGGATTCCCATGCGACCTATTTTTCTCAGGAATATCTTGTATTTACTGATCTTGGCATCATCAGTAGTCATCTGGGCAGCTTGTGATAGCACAAGTGATATAACTCAGTTTCCCGCAAAGCCATCCTCAAAATTAACCGACACATTAAAAGCTGACGACAACCTTGAAGTTCTGCTCACAGACCTGACCGGTGGTTTCTATCTTGCCAATGCCACCGGGGAAGCAACTAAAGGAACATATGGCTACAATCGTCTTGAACGTCGGTACATTTCTGGCTGGTCGGTTTTCGATGGATCCGACAATCCACTAAACACAACCTGCGATTACTGCATTATCCACCCCGAGCACATAGAACGGCATTACGCTTCCGGTTTGAAAGAAATCATCGAAGCGCCATTTAACCTGCCCGGGCTACTGGTTACACTTAAGTATCGCTGGGGTAAGAATCTCATCTTCCGCCCGAATTTCGACTTCCGAGAACTTGCACGTGAAAAATTTTCTGACTATCAGACCATCACCGAGACAGGCGATAAGGAGGTGCCTTTTGTGCTGGGTCTTGCCGATTCGGTGGGAGGTTTTGTCGCGCTGGCAGTGTCAAAATCTTATGATTTCCTCAATTTTGATGCCGATGTTCGTGAATCTTACACTGCGAGCGAGAAGATCGGCAGGCCCTATAACGCCATAGTTCACAGCGTGGGAGATATTTCAACCCGGACATTCAGCACTGTGGCTTTTGCTTTCGGCTGGGGAGAAAACCCGGAAGAAGCCATTGCTAATGCTAAGAAAATTCTCGCCACTCGAAAGCAATGGCGCTCTGAGCGCGAGAAGTGGGTTGCCAATGTGCTTAGCCCGGTTGATGTCCGCGCCGACAATGTGAAATTTGAAAAGAGCTATGCCTGGGCGCGTCTGAGTCTTGCCGGGTTGATTTACACAAGCAACGAACAGCAGTTCTTACTGACAGCTCTCCCCTACTCCCCATATCCCGATGGCATGTTCACAGCAATGGCAACGCCGGGTATAGCCGAGATGAATCGTGACAACATTCAAGCTTTCAGTTTAGTTGAATCGCTAATCGCATATCAGAACACTGACAGCACATCCCGGAATTTCGGCAAATTCCCCGGTAAGATTCACGCTGATAAGGTCGAATACAACCAGCCCCTCGTCAGCGGGATGGTCGCTCGGTCTTTTCAGGCAATATCGAGCGAATTTCCGAACGGATCTGATGAACTTAAGTCCTTGTTAGTCAAGGCTTTCATCAAAGATGAGCGAGGAACTGAAAAATTCCGGATGAGGAACAAGCTCGCCATCAGCGGCACCCAAGATCATTTCCTCTACGATTCCCCAGCCGCTCCAGAACGACCGGGCAAAACGATGGAATCAACCTACCTTTACCGGACAATGCACGGAATGATTTACGGCGCTGAAGACCTGGAAGAAATCGCTCCTGAACTTGCCAGCGAACGAGATTCGCTTTATGACCGAAGCGTCTCGCAGTACTCTTTTTCAGGCCCTGAAAAATTTATTAACACGATAATAGAAAGGATAAAACTTCAGCATTACATTAACCAGACCAAGTACAACATTTCTGCCGATTTGGATTCATCTGGAGTTTATCATAGTCAGTTTTCAATGCAAACTAAGGAAAACAATGATTATATTCCGCTCGATTCGATTGACGAGAAACGACCTAACAAGCCAATGGCGCCGAGTTCCACAGTTCGCTTCCTGAAGCCGTTTTTCTCGTGTTTTTTTCATAATACCTATGGCAACTCATACCAGCCCGCCTTACGATATGCTACATCCACCTCTCTTATTAGTCCGGTCGGATTGCGTAGCCTTGCTCCATCGGAAGATGAATTCCAAAACCAGCATGACTATCGGTCTGAGCTTTGCTCTTATGGAACGACGATGCAAGGAGATGCGCTAGTTTGGACTGCGGGATGTTTGGGTGAAATGTATTGCCAGAATAACTTTCGCGGGGATTTTCTTCAGCTTTATGAATCCCTGAGCGACCGTTGCCTGAACACTGGCATCATAGGCGCCCTGCCGGAAGCCGAAAATGCTGAAAATGTCGCTGGAGTTGATAACACCGTCTGGAGTCCTGCTCATTCGGTGTCAAATGCTGAATTTGTCAGGATGACCAATCAATATCTGCTGGGGTTATCTGAGGAGGAAGAGAGGCAGTTTCGTTTCAAACCGTTGATCCCTTATGACTGGGGAAATTACCGGATTGAAACATCCGTCCTCGGTGGGCGGATTTGGCTGGAGCGGTATTCTGGCGACACCTGGCAGATCGGGCAGGAAGGCATTGAGCCGGACATCAGAATCATTCTGGAAATCAGCCCTGCTTATGGTGAAAGCGCATTGCACAACGTCCGCGTCTATCCCGGCGAACGCATTTGTGTGACATTTAAGAAAGTCAGTTCTCGCACTTGGAAAGCAGAACAACGGATTTGGTCTGCACGAAAACAAAGCGTTAAGCTGTGGGGATTGCCGAATAAATAGCAACTTGAGCTACTTTCTATGGCTCAACACATGCAGGCAATATTCATCGCCACGGGGTATTGATTTCGTCACTTCGTATTTCAGATTGGGGTTCAAGCCACGCACCATTTCCTCTTCCATTGACGTATGCGCTTTGCATATCTCATCATCGCAAAATGGATAGGGGCATTTATCGACACGAATTTCAATACTCTCGCCATCCCATCGGCTGATCTTGCCTTCAGCATAGACATTGTTGAATACCCTGACCAGAAACAGCCCCACGTCTTCCATCTTCCACTCGTCACCACCCCTTCGGGCGCGAGCGCCGAT
This sequence comes from uncultured bacterium, assembly GCA_964484805.1. GTDB lineage: Bacteria > Electryoneota > AABM5-125-24 > Hatepunaeales > Hatepunaeaceae > CAZAGU01. Next base: position 7,645 of record CAZAGU010000018.1, on the reverse strand, counting down.
GTTCTTGCCGTATTCGGTGCTTACTTCGCGGATCAAATCCAATCCCTCGGTTCCAAATCGGTCATACATAGCTTCGTATAGTCCGAGTATGCGTGTTAAAAGGCTCTGCACTGTTCGACGGGCGCTCTGTTCGAGCGGTTGTTCTTTAATGATAATTTCTGCTGGTGTCTCGATCATATTTCCCTCAGATATATTTTCTGGCTTCACGCCATGTTACGCCTGACATTCTCTCGTGTGTCTTTTCTACAAACTCGCGAACTGAATCTGGATTTGTCTTCGAATATTCTCGCAACGCCCAGCCAATGGCTTTGCGGATCCAGAATACTTTCTCTTCCATACAACGAGCACAAAATTCAAACAACATCGTCTCGTCGGTGTTCGCCTTGAATTTCAACTGCGCTAGTATCGCCGACCTTCGAAGCCAGAGGTCGTCGTGTTCGATCCATTGATAGAGCACCGTCCGCATTTCTGCCGGATACTTTTTTAACAATGCCCCGATCAAATTAGCAGCGATGGCATCAACATAATCCCACCACGCTCCATCTTGGATCATCATCTGATAGACAGGCAAGGCCTCCATCGTCTGGAATTTCTTGTATTTGTTTCCCAGCGAAATGGCAACGTATCGCTCTTCACGGAAATCCGCCGCCCACAAGTCCTGAATCAGCTCGATGTATTCATTAAAGGACGCAACCGGAAATTCCTTGAACCACTTCTGCTTCACCTTGGTCTGTTCCGCCGATTTTATACCATGGTAGAGCATTTCTGACTTCATATATGCCTGCATTCTTCTGGCATAGTCAGGATTGGCGATTTGCCTGAGATCTTTTCGTATGCCGACAATCATCGGATGTAGTTTATGAGCCATAAGTTACCTCGATCACTTAAACAACTGCTTCAACTCTGAAAGAATATTCAAAGCCTGCAAAGGCGTGGTAGTTTCCGGGTTAATATCCTTCAGGATTTCTCTGACCTTGCGCTCCATCGAGTCAAAGAAATTCAGTTGCGCCACCTGTGCCCTGGGAATCTGCCGCGAAGGTCTGACATTTGCGTTCACTGAGGGTTTTCCCGGTTCATCGGAATCAACCGGGTTTAAATCATTGGCTTCAAGGTTCTTGAGTACCTCGTTGGCACGTTTGATAATCTCAACCGGCAATCCCGCCATGCGCGCCACATGAATTCCAAAGCTTCGATCACAACCACCGGGGATGATTTTCCGCAAGAATATCACAGAGTCCTCATACTCACGCACCGCCACATTCCAATTGCCTACCATAGGCAAATGCTTCTCTAAATCCACCAGTTCATGATAATGCGTGGCAAACAGTGTTCGCGGACAGCGGCTCCTGTCAGCGTGAAGATATTCAACAATCGACCACGCCAAACTTAAACCGTCAAACGTCGATGTGCCCCGTCCAACTTCATCGAACAACACCAGCGACCTCGATGTCGTATTATGGAGAATGGATGCGGTCTCCTGCATCTCCACCAGAAAGGTGGATTCTCCACCGGCAAGGTTATCCAGCGCGCCGATTCTGGTGAAAAGCTTATCTACAACGCCAATCCGCGCCTCCTGCGCCGGAACAAATGACCCCATCTGCGCCATAATGACCACCAGCGCAACCTGCCGTAAGTAGGTTGACTTACCAGCCATATTGGGGCCTGTGATGATGTGGATTCGCTTGTTCTCACCTCCAATGTCCAGATTATTCGAAATGAAATCTTCTCCCGGCGGTAACAGCTTCTCAACGACTGGATGACGACTGCCTTTCAGATAAATTTGATCGCCAAGAGTAAGTTCGGGGCGCGTGTAATTTTCTTCGATAGCAATGGTAGCTAGACCAGCGAGGAAGTCCATCTCGGCGAATGCCAGTGCGTTCTCTTGAAGTTGCACGGATTTGGTCAGCGTTTCAGACACCACTTCGCCGATGAGTTCTCGCTCGATAGCAATAATGCGCTCTTCGGCACCGAGTAATTTTTCCTCAAACCCCTTCAATTTGTCAGTAATGAATCGCTCAGCATTCACCAATGTCTGACGGCGCATGTAATCTTCAGGCGTTTTATCTTTATATGAATTTGTGATTTCGATGTAATAACCAAACACGCGATTGTAATTGATCTTCAGATTTGGAATGTCCGTTCTTTCGCGCTCTTGTTTCTCGTAATTCTTCAGCCATGATTTATTATCAGACTTAATCGCCCGCAGTTCATCAAGCTCGGCGTTGTACCCTTCGCGAATCATTCCGCCGTCGCTGGTTGACACTGGTGGCTCATCGACCAGCGATAGATCCATCAGTTCTACCAGACTGCCAAGCCCGTCCATTCTGCCGCATAATGCCTGCAATACCGCGCTTTCGGCACTATTTAACACCACTCGCACTTCAGGCACAAGCTTCAAGGTCTCGCGGATTCCCACTAGATCACGAGCGGATCCTCTGCCAGTTGCCAACCGTGCTAAATATCGCTGGAGGTCTCCCGTTTGCTTCAGGATGGCTCGCACCTGTTTAAGTAGCTCAGGCGAGTTCACAAACTCTTCCACGCCATCGAGCCGTTCTTCGAGTCGCTCAGGATTCGCCAACGGAGTCATCATCCGGTTGTAGAGCAATCTTCGCCCAGAGCCAGTTATAGTGCGGTCAATCACCGAGAATAGTGTGGCGTGTTGGTTTCCTGAAAGTGAGTCAAACAGTTCGAGGTTGCGCCGGCTGGTGGCTTCGAGAACCATGTAGCCAGAAACATCGGCGCGGGAAAGGCTGGTCAGATGGGTAATTTCTGAGCGAAGATTTCCTTTGAGGTAGTGTAGTAATGCGCCAGCGGCGGAAATCGCCAGCTCAAGATGATCGAGCCCGAAACCTTTCAAACCACGAGTGCTGAAATGTTCCAGCAAAGTTTGACGGGCGAAACTTGACTCCCATATCCACTCCTCTATCTTGCTGAATACCGGCGGAACATTGTCCTTGAACAGCGATGTACCGGATTCCGATCGTCCTTCTGGAGTTAGCAATTCCACTGGAGACACCTGGCTGGCAACCTGAATGAGCTGGTCGCGGTCAAACTCGCCCGCCACAAATTCCCCCGTGGCAATGTCTGCCCAGGCAAGCCCCCATTTTTTTACGCCTTTGATCAGGGCAGCGATACGATTGGCGCGCGGCGTTTCCTGATCCACCGAGGCAGGGTTCGTGCCGGCAGTGGCAATCTGCACCACGTCGCGCTTTACGAGTCCTTTCGCTTTCTTCGGGTCTTCCACCTGCTCAACGATGACCACTTTCTTGCCAGCTTTCACCATTCTGGTCAGGTAGGAATCAATCTGATGATGAGGAAAACCGGCTAAGGGCACTTTCTGTGAGGCATTACCATGAGCGCGAGATGTTAGTCGCAAGCCGAGCACTTCACTGGCAATGACAGCATCATCGAAGAACATCTCGTAGAAATCACCCATGCGATAGAAAAGAATTGCATCGGGATATTTTTTCTTGATCGCTCTGAACTGATCCAACATCGGCGTTCTGATACTACCAGTGCTCATGGTCATTGCTCCCGATGTGACTGTTGATTCAATTCCCAGAGCCGAAACCAGCGCTGGATGTTATTCGTGAGGTCAAGCCACGCCATTATAATTCCTTGTGTGCCGTCAAGGAAACCACCTTTGAAGAAGTATCGGCGAATAAACCGGAATGGCGCTATCACTGTAACCTGCATGAATAATTTGAACCCGCTGATCTTTGCGCCGTTCTTGAATCGGTGTTGGGCTTCAAACTCAACGTATCTTTTGGTTTTCATATTCAACATTGCAATATCTGGGTAGGGATGGTGCTCAAAGGGCGTGTCCAATTTTTCGACCTTGCCATCCACCTTCAACCGCTCGTGGACATGAACTGCTGGAAAGCGTCCCTTGCCGTTTCGGAATAGTCTAAGTTGGTAGTCAGGATATTGACTTCCGTGCTTCACCCATCTGCCGAGCACATAGTTTTTGCGCGGAATGAGGTAGCCATCAGCACTGTTGGAGTCATTGACGATTTTTCTGATTACACCAGCAAGTTCATAAGGAATCACTTCATCTGCATCTAATACTAAAATCCACTCACCGATACATCTATCAATAGCTATATTCTTGTTTATATTTAGATTTACCTGATTTTCTTCAAGTATCACTTCAATATCATAACGATGACAAACCTCAGCCGTGTTATCAGTTGATCCTGCATCGACGATGATGATTTCATCTACCCAATCAATGCTCTTCAGGGTCGGCTCGATAATCTCCGCTTCATTGTGTGCGATTAATGCAACAGAGAGCTTTTTCTTATCCGCCATCATTAAACTTTTCCTGAGCTTGAATAATAATCCAGTAGGTCATCCTAATCACAAACCATCGCATCGTCCCGATTTCAACGTCGGTCTGGTAATCCTGATTTCAGTCTTAAGTCAGCAGTCACTTTCTTGTTCATTTTCTCATTAAACTCAAGTACGCATCTTCGATCGCATTCACCGAGGAATTCAGATTATCTAAGGAAGAATCCACGATTAGAAAACTATCCTTCACGCTTCCGGGTGGATTCCAAGCTTCTGGAGCAACTCCTTTGCAGGCTGTATAGACCGTGATTGTCGGTATTCCGGTTGCCACAGCAATGTGCTTCAATCCGTTATCCGCACCAATATACATGTGGCAACGCTTCATCAACGCAGCAAGCTTCATTAAATCCGGAGCCCCCGCCCAGATTACATTCTGCGGAAAGTGCTCCTCCAGATATGTCAATATCGAATGCTCATTAGGCGACCCAAATAGCACCCAGCCGATATTCTCCTTGTCAGAAAATCTCTGGATAATCTTCAGCCAACCTTCGGGCGAAAGCCGTCGCCACTCGCGCTTTGACCATGGCGCTAAGGCAATGATACAGCTATAATTCATTTCTCTGAGGCTGGTAACGAAGGGATCAGCCCATTGGTAATCATCCACATCAGGGAAAATCTCTGGAATAAGCTGATCCTCAGATAAGTTGAATGTTTTCAGCAGGTCAAATTTTGTGAGTGGGTTATAGAAAATTTCGCGCCGCCGTTCCACTGGCGCTGTGTATGCCCAGCTTCTTCCGCGAAGGTCGTAGCCGATCCGGTGCTTTGCTCCGGTGAGAAACCCAATTATCGCCGAGCGTGGAATGCTAAGAAAATCTACGTAAAGTTTGTATTTTTCTTTTCTTAAGCTGAAAAACTGTTGAAGATAATCCCCTAAGCTTGACCCCTTTCCAACGGCGATATGAACCTTGCGAATGCGTGGATTGTTAATTAAAATTTGCGCTGGTAGAGGCTCAGTGAGAAAATCAACTTCCACTTCGGGATGTTTCAGTTTGAAGGCACGAATAGCCGGCGTGGTCAGCAGTGTGTCACCCATGGCTCTAAGCTGGCTAAAGAGTACCTTGTCACCGGGTTTCAGGATGATTTCTTTTCTGCTCATTGGAAAATCAAATTTCCTGTCATCAATTCTTGGTGTTAATCGCGTCAACCATTTCCTTCACTAAGCCGCCGCCCAGCGTTTCGATGATCGTGCCAATGACAATGGCATCTGCACCAGCCCGTGCCGCGGCAACGCCATCTTCGACTGATCGAATCCCGCCGCCGACAATCAGCTTCATGTTTGTGCCAGCCGCAACTCTTTGAATCATTGCAATAGGCACAGGTCTTTCAGCACCACTGCCGGCTTCGAGATAAACCGCCTTCATGCCCATCAACATTCCTGCCTGTGCATGTGCCAATGCCAAGTCAGGTTTGCCTGCAGGAAGTGGCATAGAGTTTGAAATGAACTGTGCGGATGTCATTCCACCGGATTCGATTAACAGATATGCCGTCGGAATGACTTCGAGCTTCATTTGCAGGATAATCGGCGCGGCCATCATCTGCTCGCCGATCAAATACTGTGGATTTCTGCCTGAAAGTAACGACGTAAACAGAATTCCATCGGCATGTTTGGATAGCTGGCGGCTGTTGCCGGGGAATATTACCACCGGCAATTTTGTGGAAGCTTTAATTGCCCGAACGGTGTCGTCGAAACAGTCCTGCTTGAGATAACTGCCACCAACCAAAACGACATCCGCTCCACCCTCTTCAGCGATCAGGATGTTATCAATAAGCCTGTCCAGTGCCAAACTGTCAGGATCAACTAACACCCAGACACCGGTTTTACCTTTGGTGAATATGCGTTCTATCAACTTCATAATCAGCCCAATACTTCCTGAATGATCTTAGAGAATTCCGCGACGGCTTCAGTAAGTTTCTCAGGAGTTCGCGTGCCAGCAGTCGCCATGTGAGGCTTTCCTCCGCCACCTCCGCCGGCGATTTTTGCAGCTTTACCCACAAGCGCTCCAGCTTTGAGCTTACCTAAGCTGATTGCCTTATCACCAACAACACAGCATAATTGCCCAGCTCCATTAGCGGCAGAACTCGTCAACAATACCACAGACATAGAGTCCAGCTCGCGTGCCGCATCGCCGATCATTTTCAGTCGGTCAATTTCCACGCCTTGGTAGCATTTGCCAGCGACTTTGTAATCCTGCACTGTTTCGGCATCTTGAATGATCTTGGCTGCTTCATCCTTCGCCCAGTTCATCACCAGTGATTTCAATTCTTTCTCGGTCGAACGCTTCTCTTCAAGCAATTTTTCCAGCTTCTCGGCGGGATCGCTGCCATGTGAGCCCATCAAATCCGCCATCCGTTTCAGCGTCAGGTGCTCATCAATGGCACTTTGGTAGGCATAAGACCCGGTAACAGCCTCGATGCGCCGCACTCCAGCCGAGACAGCGCCTTCATAATTGATGCGGAACATTCCAAGTTCACCAGTCCGGGAAACGTGAGTACCACCGCAAAGCTCCTGAGAATGCGCATCCGCCTTTTCACCGATGCACACCACGCGCACTCTATCGCCATATTTTTCACCAAACAACGCAGTAACGCCGCTGTCGATGGCATCTTTGTAAGCTTCTTCAGAGGTGGCAAGCTTAAAATCTGCTCGAATGGCATCATTGACCATACGCTCAACAGTCGCCACATCCTCTTCGGTCAACTTCTCAAAATGAGTGAAGTCAAAGCGCAGATGATCTGCCGCTACTAACGAGCCCGCTTGAGTAGCATGGCTTCCCACATGTTGCCTGAGGGCGGTGTGAAGAAGGTGAGTAGCAGTGTGGTTCAGGCGGATTTCCTGACGGCGATCTTCATCAACCTTCACCCAGACTTCAGCACCAACTTCCGGCAAATCTTTGCCCTTCCACTCGCCACGATGGATAATCAAATCACCCTTGCGAATGACATCGCGGACAATAAGCTTGCCCTTGTCTGTGCTGATTTCGCCCCAATCCGCCACCTGACCGCCGGATTCAGCGTAAAACGGCGTTCTGTCTAAAATGAAATCAATGGTTTTCTTCTGTTTTTGCACTGAAATCAAGGTCGCGGTGTGCTCGGCTAGTTCGTAGCCAGTAAATTCGCTGTGTAAACCTTCTTCGATTTCGCCACCTTCGGCGGTAAATTTGGCTTCGCCGCGGGCGCGCTTCCGCTGTTCTTCCATCAGGCGGTTGAATTCAGGCTCGTCAATCGTCAGATTTTCTTCTTCAGCCATCAGCTTGGTCAGATCGAGCGGGAAACCGAAGGTGTCGTAAAGCTTGAA
>CAZAGU010000017.1:9758-32813 GCA_964484805.1 uncultured bacterium | reverse complement strand
TTTCTTATTTGGTGTCACACATATAATTCACCATCCATAGTCCTTATTGATGAGCCAGAGCTTCACCTTAATTCTGAATGGCATAGTAAAGTGATAAATCGTATTGTGAAGATGTCCCCAGGCAATCAGTACATTGTTGCCACACATTCAGAAGATGTTTTTGGCAGTGTTCCAAAAAATCACAGAATCTTAATTAGCAAGTGAGTGCGAATTATGAGAACATCAAAATCAGTAGATGAAAATAATATCAGGTTCAAAGCAAGGCATACATTATTTGTTGAAGGCAAGGATAATAATGGTATTGACCAAGAAATATTGGCGTCTTTACTGCAAATAGATGAACTGGGAATCGAATCACTCGGTGCAAGTTTTCATGTGAGGAGTGCAGCAGAAGCATTGTTTAAGTATCACACTGAGTATTATTTTCTAATAGATAGAGACCATCAAGATATTGAAACAGTGGAGAAATCATGGAAGAATTTTCCTGACTCTGATTATTCTAATTTATTGATTTGGAGGAAAAAAGAGATTGAGAATTACTTCATGCAACCTGAGTACCTCTCCAAATCAGAGTTTTTCATTGGAACTACAGATGATTTGAAAGACAAAATTATTTGTCTTTGTACAGAAAGAGTCTATTTTGATGTCGCCAATCAAGTAATTACATTTTTTCGGGAGACTCAGAAAAGAAATTGGATTAAATCATTTGAGAAAGTATCCGAAATAAACTCGAAAGAAAGCGCATTAAAAGCCCTAATTACTAATAATTGCTTTTCATCTCGTTCGAAAAATATTGTTGAAGAACTCAGCTCTAAATCTATTAGTGATAAATATGAAGAACTATTTATCGAAATGACAGGCAATACAATCCCTTTAGATTTTGACAATGGAAAATGGTTGGATAGAATGAGTCTGAAAACTATTCTCCATCAATTAATTAATGACAATTCACTTTTTAGAATTTATTATAAAGACAACATTCTAAGTGGGCTTCCAAAGAGAAATGCCGTTTTACATAGTCTTGTTAGGATTGAAGAACAATTCTTACCGGAAGATTTCCTTGAGTTAAAAAAACTGTTAAAGATACAAGTGGAGAAACCATAGATGAAAGATAAAAGAAACACCATCCTCGCCCAGCAACTGCTCGACTATTCCGTCAAGCTGGAAAAAGGGCAGACATTGTACCTCGAAACCAAGGGCATCGAGACCCTTGCTCTCGCGAAAGAAATCATTCGCATCGCCACCCAGAAAGGCGCGATTCCTTTCTTGAACTACAGCGACGAGTCGATCATGAGGCATTTCATCATGAATGCCGACGAAGATCAGATCAAAGCCATGGCGGATCTTCATCTGCCGCTGATGCAGAAAGCTGACGCGTACATCGGTGTGCGCGGTTCAGACAATGCTTTCGACCTCGCCGATGTTCCTCGCGAAAAAATTGATGCCTACATGAAGCATTTCGTCCATCCTGTTCACATGGAAGAGCGCGTCAAACGCACCAAATGGGTCGTAATGCGTTTCCCGAACAACGCCATGGCTCAGCTTGCCCAGACATCACAGGAAGCCTTCGAAGATTTCTACTATCGAGTCTGTTGTGCTGATTATGCCAAAATGTCACTGGCGATGGATAAACTGTATGCCTTGATGGCATCAACTGACAAAGTTCACATTAAAGCCCCCGGAACCGATCTGACGTTTTCCATCAAGGGCATCCCTCCGGTGAAATGCGATGGCCATCGCAACATACCTGATGGCGAAGTCTATACTGCTCCCGTGCGCGATTCCATCAATGGCACCTTGACTTACAACACTCCCTCGCTTTATCAGGGGACGGTCTTCACCGGCATCTCTTTCACGTTCAAAGACGGCAAGATCATCAAAGCCACAGCCGACTCCAACGAAGACAAGTTGAACAAGACACTCGACACTGATGAAGGAGCTCGCTACATTGGTGAGTTCGCCATTGGAGTCAATCCATTCATCCGCGAACCAATGAAAGACACATTGTTCGACGAAAAGATCGCTGGCTCATTCCATATCACACCCGGGCAGTGCTACGATGAAGCTCCCAATGGCAATCAATCTGCTATTCACTGGGACTTGGTGCAAATCCAACGCTCAGATTACGGCGGTGGTGAAATCTGGTTCGATGACAAACTGATCCGAAAAGACGGCGTGTTCACTGATGCGGAAATGGAACAATCATTCTCCGCAGAGAACCTCAAGAGTGAAGGCTTAGATTGAACAACACAGTGAAATGCAATGGCTGACCCAACCCAACTGCCATTCTTGATCGACCTGCTTGAGGATGAATCGGATTATGTTCGGCAACATGTCATCAGACAGCTTGCCTCGTTCGGATCCACCCTCGAGCAGGAACTCAGGAGAATGGCGATCCCGATAAATGACGCTCAGGTGCGTATTATCTTATATCAGGTCGAGGATTTTCTCAGAAGTTTCAGTGGTTCAACTGATGATAAACGAGCCAATCCATCTCTGTTAAGAGAATGCTTATATGAACCGGGGCAAATAGTCAGACATAAGAGATACTCTTATCGAGGTGTCATTGTTGATCATGATCCCGTATGTTTGGCAGATGATGAGTGGTATGCAGATAACGCAGTGGCGCCTCCAGCCAAAAATCAGCCGTGGTACTATGTTTTTGTCCACCTGACCTCGCGGGTGACCTATGCAGCCCAAAGTAGTTTGATTACAGATGATTCAACAAACAAGATTGTTCACCCCCTGCTACAGAAATTTTTCTCTACCTTTGACAAAGGTATTTATACTCGGAATGAAAAAAACTGGATCAAGCTGCATAACGGAGAACCGCCGAAAGGTTAATGTTGAAAGTATCTATCCATTCCTGCGTGAAACCAATCAACGTGATTTATATATTTCAAGGAGGAAACGATGACTGAAAAGAACACCTATCCAAAAACGGTGAAACTTCGGAACGGAAGTGAGGTAACCATACGGCTTTTGGAGTCAAGTGACCACGAGAGGCTGAGTATGTTCCTGAAGTCTATTCCTTCCCAAGAGCGTGTTCATTTTCGCGATGATGTTACTGACCCCTCGGTGGTGAACAAATGGGTGGAGCATATAAACCTGAAAAAGGTTGTGCCCTTAGTCGCCATACAAGATGATGAGATAATCTCACAATGGACTCTCCATGTTCACGAGTATGGCTGGTCGCGGCATCAGGGGGAAATTCGTGGCATAGTCTTACCTGAGAAACGCAGGCAAGGGATAGCGCCGGCGATGATTTTTGAACTCTTGTCATTCGCTTCAGATCTGGAGATAGAACGCCTGGTTATCTCGCTTGTTAGAACGCAGCAAGGACTGCTCAGATCATATCAGGAGGTGGGATTCCGAATTGCGGCAGTTCTGCAAGACTGGGTTAAAGATTTTAACGACAACTATCATGACCTCTATTTACTGACCATGGAGCTTGAGCCAGCTTGGAAAAAAATGGAAGAAATGATTCTTGACATGGGAACGCACGGCGGTTAGCCGTCGAAAATTATTGCTGAAGGTGGAAGGTTCGCCTTCCCCTTCGGCTAAAAATTTACCATCAGCCAAAGTTTCCCATTTGTTCCGCCATGTTGCTTTCCCTGCCCGAAAATATCCCGACCATCAGTCTGCTGATTTAACAGAAATGCTTGGCTGACACTACCACCAATTGTGATTTTCCTGTAGCTGCAGTTTGCCCTCAATGTCAAAAAGCCCAGTGTAACTTCAGATAAAGACAGTGTTGTTTGCCGTGTCGGATCTTCCTCAATAGAGTCAACTGAAAAATCTTCTATGTTGCCATTAACCCAAAGTCTGGACAATCCGAGCCTTAAACCCGCATTGTATTTGCCCCGATGGCGATTGATCTCGCTACGGATTACCGCGCCTTGCACCTTTGAATCAAGAAAGAAAACAGTCGTGTCCGAGAAACAGTCTGAAAAGGCGAAAGGAAGATTTGCCGGGTAAAGAAATCCGTCAGTATATATTTTCCAAGAGAAGTACTCTGAGAAAAAACTGAGTAAGTGATATTTTCCCACAGGCAGATTTACTTTGCCGCCCCACTCATCGAAGTCAACTGTTGCTTGATGACTGCTTGCGATTGTGGTGTTCGCGGAGGATGTCGCTGTCAGTTCGCCACTGCCGCTCAGATGGACTCCACCAAACCACCAACTGATCTTATGAGGTGGGTTTTTCTTAAGTTTAATAGACACATAGCTTCGCGTGAATTCAGATTCCAGAGTGATGGTCTCAGCATCTTCTAACGACGGATCATCTTTGATAATTTCTTCTTCCCCTGCGACCATCGTCAGATGTACTCCGAACGGATCGCCAAATGATACTTCTACCAATTTGCCAGTAATTATGTTGTTTAGTTCGCCGTGCATTTGATCTGATTCCAGCCGCCAAGACCAGGGAGTGTCTGTGTATTCGCGACTATAACGAAACCGAAGGCGTGAATTGGATAAATCGCCCCAGCCAACTTCCAGCGCGGACTCCGTCTTGGTCTCTGAGCCTCTGTCGATCAGTTTTATTTCGCCACCCCAACTCACGTTAAACTTTTTCCAGTAATGAGCGATCAGGAATACCTCTGAGGAATAGTCTGTGTTCAGGTTAAAAACCGCGGACTCGTTTTGATCTCTTTTCGAGGAGGCTTTGAAACTGCTGGTGTTTTCCACCGAGTTAAATCTGAGGGTGAAATGATGGTTTTTAGTGATGATCGGCATCAGAAAGCTTATGCCATACTCAGTTTGCTGGACTTTCAGAGTGCCCAATTCACCAGCAATATCGCAAGGTGTGTTTGCTGAGTATCCCATTCTGATTGAAGTTTTCAGGCGGTTCAGCTCGGTAAGGATAGCGATGTTCTGAATGCGGCATCCTAAGATCGGGTAGGGGAATGCTGTCCACATCTCGTTGTCAGAAATAAAATCCTGGCAAAGGGAAGGCTTTGGTGTTGCCAGAGCTATCAGGACAAATATAGCTACTGCTATTATGTAATTAAATATATTTAACATAAAGTTATTGCGAGGAAATCTTTTCTTCATGTGCTCACTTACTCTTTGCTTAAATTATTATGAACTAAAAATAACATTACGCTCCCTGAATGTAAAGCTTGGTGGTAAATAACAGAATCCAGAACATCCAAACACCTGTGTAAACATGCACGGTGCAATGCAGTTCATTCATAAATTGTACTACAGTATGCCTTGTTGTGGCTGGCATAAATAAAATTCATATTTCTTCATTTCAGCAGATAGTTCCCCGCAATCTGCTCAAAGCATTAACTGTTACCGACCTTAAGTGCCTATGTGCCATTGAATAAGGAATTCATTGTAAATTATTGAGCATCAGAAATCGTATAACATTATGTGATGTAATTCCGAGAGGATTGCAGAGCAGGCACGGATTTTGTATATTTACAGTCTGATTTATTCGGAAACATTTTTCACAGGAACCTGACAGTGATAGCATACACAACAGGAGGCGCCATGAACAGGTTGCTAGCATATTTTGCCTTTATCTGTGTTTTAGTCCTTGGGGTGAACACAGCACAGGCAAGCAAAACACAGTTATCAGACATCGATTCACCAATTCGGTTGACAGAAACTAATCCTAATGGGCTGACCATCAGCTTTGATATGACTGGCGTAGATGTAGAAGCGGAAATCTCCTACAAAATGACCGAGACCAGCGCCGGCAGGGAAGTTCCTGCTTTTTCGCGGTTAATTGAAGTGCCAGCGGGACATAGGGCAGTTGTCCGGGTTGACCACAGAACATCAAGCCTGAATTTTCCCGATGCCGCAAATGTAAGTTTGCAAAACGGTGAACTCAAGGACAACATGTTGTCTTCCTTAAACCTTGATCCTCCGCAACCGGCACGGGTAGGTCAAGTTTCATTCATGCGTGGGCACACCATTGCTTCGCTGGAATTCTTTCCTTACCAGTTTGTAGATGCCGATGGCGAAGGAATCGTCGAGAACAATCAGATTAATGTGGAAGTAGAGTTCATTCCGGATCCGAATATACGGATGGTTCAGCCTGTCGCCGATCCTCCCGGCAGCGACATGGCAGTGATGTTTGATAAGCTTCTTCTCAATGGACCCGGCCGAGACGACCCGATGGTCGCGGAATTCCAGCAGAACAACCGCGGCAGAATGCTCATTTTGCACCAAGGTAACGATGCCTTTATTCAAAATGGTGGCTTGGATGAAGTAAACATGCTGGCGGATTGGAAACGCCAGATGGGCTACATGGTTGATGTGGTCAGTGTTGACCTCACACAGGGAATCACTCCTGATGACATAAGAGCTGACATTATTCGTCCCCTTTACAGAGACAATGAGAATCCATTGGCGTTTGTCCTCATCATCGGTAGTGGTCTCCCAAATAACGCTTTGTTTTTCCCGAATTTTAGATCCGGTGGCGGAGATGAAGGTTTTGAAGGCGATCATTACTATTCGCTAATGGATGACGATAATATCTATTTATCTGACATTGCAATAGGTAGAATGTATGTGGAATCATATACTGAACTCGCTGGTGTTATGAGACGCACCATTCTATATGAACGTGAGCCTTATGTCGAAGCAGGTTTAGATTGGTTTACCAAATCAATTATCACTGCTGAAGATATCGGTGTACCGGGTGCCGCTTTTGTGCCATCAATGATTCATCTTGGCAGATGGATGTGGATGCAACAGCAACAGTATGGATACACGCAGATTGATACTATATACTCTAGCGGTGAAGATGTCCACATTGAAGACGAAGTTCAGGATGCTCTACAAGATGGTCGTAGCATAGCCCTGAGTCGCGGTTGGATGACCGGCTGTGCAATTAGAGACGAAGTCGAAGGCTGGAGTGTTGTTAACACACGCAGGAAAAACCCATTTACTATGGCAATTACCTGCCTGTCCTTTGACACTCATGAACATTTCTTTAGGATGTGTACTCGTAATACAATTACGGGGCCAATCGCTGACTTGGCAATCTCAGGAATGACGCACTCCAAGACAAACAATAGCATACTTGGCGGCGCTGTCGTTGCCATGTATGACTATGAAATCCTTCAGGCGGGTTTGATCCAGAATTTTTCCAAAATTCAGCTTTACTCAGACAATCGTTTTGAACTGGATGTCTGGGTGGAAGAAAACGTTGCTATGTACCGCCTTTTGGGTGACCCCACAACTCAGATTTTCACCAAAAGACCTTTCACTTTTCACGCCGAACATCCCGATCAGATCGCCTTGGGTACACAGGGACTCAGTGTCCATGTTCTTAACGACGATGGTGAAGTTGTTCCCGATGCTTGGGTGACAGTAATGCAGGGCGATGATCTGCATCTGGTTTGTCAGCCGGGCGAAGATGGCTGGGCGAGATTCAATTTTGATGCCGATGAATTAGTTGAGGGTGAGCTCACTGTTACCGTTACGCATACTAACTCGATTCCCCACCTTGGAGTCATTGATGTGAGTGGCGGGGGAGTTGATGCCGACTTTACATTTGACAATAACGATGACAATTTCAGCTTCGGCGAAACCGTTCCCACAACGATTACTTTGGCAAACGTGACCGGACAGGCGTTAAACGGTGTATCCGTTCAACTGTCTTCAGAATATTCTTTGGTCAGTTTTTCAGATGACAATCTTGACGCAGGCAATATTGCGGCAAATGGGAATACTCAAGTTTCCTTTGACCTGACCATAGATCGAGCGGCACATTCTGGCGACCCTGTTTTAGTGCAGGTTGTGGTGCAGAGTGGTGATCAAAGTTGGGAGCACTCGTTCACATTTGTGGCTTATGCTCCGCTTCTGCAGATCAATGGCAATCCTGTCCTTGCCAACGAATTCCACCCCGGTCAGGTTGCCAGATTCCAGCCCCGTCTGGAAAATCTTGGTGATCTTCCGACTCCGGCTTTCACAGCAACTCTGAATTCTCTGAGCGATTACGTGGAAGTTGTTGAGGCTGTTGCGGACTATAATGCAATCAACCCCGGTGGAACTGAATCACCACAGGTTAACTTCCGCGTTGAGGCGGACGATCTCGCTATTGCAGGCAACATTGCCCAATTCCAGATGATCTTAGCCGCCACCGACCAGCAGGATGCTTACCGGGATACAATCTACTTTGAAGCAATGATCGGCGATCCAACGACCACCGATCCATTTGGCCCCGATGAGTACGGCTATATAATTTTTGATTCAGGCGACACGGAATGGGAAGATAAAGTCCCAACTTATGACTGGGTTGAGATCAATCCATTTATCGAAGGCTTTGACCTGCAAGGCATAGAGCTCGATCTGGACGATGTGGCTGTTGATTCAGACAAAACCGCTGGCGTTGATCTTCCCTTTGATTTCCGTTTTTACGGCGAGGATTTTTCGTTTGTTTCTGTAAATTCCAATGGCTTGTTTGCTTTCGGTGAACTTCAGACGATGTTCCCTGATTTCCGCAACCAGCAGATTCCCGGCATACAAGGCCCCGATGCTATGGTCGCGGTATTCTGGCAGGATTTAGTTAATCCTCTGTCGGATGAACGTGGAGTTTTTACGAGCTATGATGAAGAGGACGGTGTTTTCATCATTGAATGGTCGCGCTTGAAAATTTACCGCGATAGCTCGAATGTAAATTTGGTGGAATTCCAGGCAATTTTATATGATCCATCACGTTACCCGACCTCCACTGGTGATGGAGAAATTAAACTGCAATACAAAACTGTTTTTAACCTGCCTGGAGACCCATGGGATAATCATTACTTCACTATTGGCACAAAAAATCTTGATGGAACTGATGGACTTGAGTACTGCTATTGGAATAATTATCCCCCATCAAATCCCGCCATTCAGAACGAGATGGCGCTGTTCATTACCACCGATCGCATTACCGCAAATGGAAGTCTGAGCGGTCGGGTAACACGACGTGAAGCGCCCGATCAGACGCTTGAAGGAGTGCGAGTTCGCTCGGTTAGAACAAATATTCGAACCTACACAGACGCGCAGGGTGAGTATGCATTCGCTCAAATTCCCGCTGGAATAGACCATATTGAGTACTCACTGGACGGTTTCAACACCATGGAAGTGGCAGTTACTCTGAATCAGGATGAGAATTTACGCATTGACACATCTCTGACGCATCCTGAAATAATGGTGGCTCAGCAAGCCGTTCAAAAATCTTTGCGACCCGGCAACTTTGGCACGACCTTTGGCTTTGAAATTGAAAATCCTGGTAATGGGGCGCTTGATTTTTCATTCCTGCATCGCTATGTCGATGGGTCTGTTTCTGATTTTGACATGACTTCGACGCTGAATGGCACCGAGGCATTGGAAGACGATTTCTATTTGTACGGCTGTGAATTCATTGGCGATGAGCTCTATGTTTCGGGTGGCAGAGACAGAGGTGATTCTGAGGATAACACTATCTATGTGTTCAATCAGAATATGGAATTAGTTCGTCAATTCCTGCAACCAGCGCCAACCAATCGTGGCATGCGCGATTTAGCTTACGATGGTGAGTATTTATTCGGTGGCTACCGTGAAGAGCAAGGCGACAATCTGATGCAGATTGTCGGCTTTGACACTGAGGGTAATGTTCATGAGACAATCACCCCAGATGTTTCTAATGTTCTGCTGAGCAGGCCCTGGGCGTTAGCTTATAATCCTAATGATGATACCTTCATAATCGGCTATCAAAATAAGGATTTGATTATTCTGAATCGAGATGGTGAGATCATCAGACAGCTCAAGCCAGATATTCCCAACTACTTCATGGCATTGCGCGGCTTGGCGTGGTATCAGGAAGACAACGACGGAATGCAGCTGATGCTCATTGATCAAAATGAAGATGAGTCTTTCCGCCTGGCGAAGATCGACATAAACACCGGCAAAGGTAAAGTCATTGCCAGTCTGGAAAATGGAAACGATGGCAATGCAACCGGACTGGGCATTGGTTACAACTGGGAGCGTTCCAGAGTTTCATTGGCTCTAATTAGCGACGGCGGTGGAGGTAGCAATCCTGACTATGTGAATGTCTATGAAATAGGCCCTGACACACATTTCCTGACTCTTGAGCCTGAGAATGGTGTCGTTGGCCCAGGTGTTACATTCACCTCGCGAATCACGCTGCGCGCTGATGATCTTTCTGAAGGGGTGTATGAATTCGGCTTGATGGTTGATCATAATGCCATGGGTGAACCCGTCAACATTCCGATTACCTTGACCGTTGATGTGAACTCAGGTGTAGAGCCGGAAGCAGGCGTGCCGATGGTCTTTAAGCTTGAAGATGCCTATCCGAATCCCTTCAACGCCAAAACCATGATTAACTTCAATCTGCCTGAAGCTGGTAATGTGCGCTTAACCGTTTACGATCTGACGGGTCGCGAAGTGGCTCGGCTTGTTGACGGCTATCTCGACGCTGGGCGACATAACACAGTTTTTTCCGGTGATGCTTTTGCGTCAGGAATTTATTTCTATCGCCTTGATGGAGCTGGTCATACTGCTGTAAAACGAATGGTTTACATGCGCTAAACCTTCAACTTACATTTTACAAAAACCGCGTCTGACATTGAGTTGGTCGCGGCTTTTTGTATATTATCCAAAATTATTAGTAATGAGATATAAATCACATCAATTTTTGGGAAATATTATTACTTTCACCAAATCGGAGTAGCGGGTTTTGCCGAATAAATCTTTGATTTCCTGCAAAGTATTGTCTGGCAATTCTTTACAAGCTCAATCGAGTTAGCTGAACTGCAAATTATGCAAAGAAATGCCGTTTGATATTGATTTTTTGCATGAATTTGCGTATATTGCAACTCTTGAAAATCCCGGACGAGACATCCACACTAGCCCATCTTCAGTTGCGACTCGCCCGAAATACCATTTTGTGGTCCTTTCAAAATTTAACCTTTTCAACGCATTATGTCGTTTCCGTTTCGAAGGTACTTCATAAACGAAAAACCAAGGTGAGCCAAATGGGACGTTCCGCAGTCGTTTCCGTTGTGGTAACACTTGCCCTTCTAGTGGGCAGTACTCATGCTTTCGGTCAGCATTTTAGCGCGACCGAAACAGATGGTCTAACCAATTTAATTCTCGTAATTGCTGCTGATATTGACGGTGAGAGTTTGGTTGACGATGATGAGATCGGTGTTTTCACTCCTAATAATGAATGTTTTGGTGCCGGAATTGTAGAATTCGGCGAATTTCCAATGATTACAGTTTATGGCGAAGGCGATCCTCCCGGAGGCTTTGCCGATGGTGAGGCGATGACATTCCATATCTGGGATGCCTCAGCCGAGCAGGAACTAATTGCAGCCGCTCAAGCACAAATCCTGTTCGATGACAACGCACAAGAACCCATCGCTGTTTTCCTTGAAGCCCAAGGACAACACTTTCAATACTCCATCCCTGACGATCCTAACTTGACACACACCATACTGATTCAAATGGCACAAATTGACAATCAGCCTATGGTTGTGGGCGATGAAATCGGTATCTTCACGCCTGATAATGTTTGTGCCGGTGGATTAGTCTTGTTTGAGGATGAGGAAAACGATAACCGGGTCTATCCAGCACCTGTGAATGCCTATGGTGATGCTGGTCAGTTTAGCGCCGGCGATGACTTCACGATTAAAATGTGGGATACTCAGGCAGGTGAAGAGTACACGGCTCGCATTGACTGGGGCGATGAAGAGACGCGAGTATGGGAGCAGAATGGCTTCAGCGCAATCGACCTCGTTTACGCATTTACAGAACAAACCCCCGTTGTTCGCTACAGCCCAGCCGCTATGGATTTTGGTGAAGTCTTTGTTCATCAGGATTATCATGGTGAATCCACCCTGACCATCAGCAACATCGGCGATGCATATCTGACAGTTTCAGAGCTCACCATCACCGAAGATGCCAATGGCGTTTTCGCGGCAGATTTTGAAGGCGAGACTGTCATTACACCCGACGAGAGCATTGAAATTGCTGTCACGTTTGATCCGTCTGAAGCAGGAGATTTTTCGGCCGTTTTGAATGTGTTGAACGACGACCCCTGGGCCGATGACATTGCTATTTCTCTCGCTGGTTTGGGTGTCATTCCACCGGGTGAAATCTCAGTGAGTCAGGAACCGCTTGCCTTTGGAGAAGTCCAAGTCACCGATAATGGCTCTCTCCAACTGGAAATCAGTAACATTGGCGTTGGTGATCTCTCTCTGACGGAAGTCATCATTGAAGGCGACGGCTTCGGCTCTGATTTCGGCGATGGAGTTGTCATTTCTCCACAAGGTTCATATACATTGTCGGTGAGCTTTACCCCTGCCGACCGTGGTGGTTTTGTCGGGACACTGACTTTAATTTCTGATGACCCAACCAATGATGCCATTGCCATTGACCTTAGTGGAACCGGCATCGCGCCAGTAATCGGTGTTGAACCAGTTGCAGTGCAGTTTGATCCTGCGATTATTTTTGAGACTTCCGAGTCCGTCCTCACCCTGCGGAACGATGGGGACATAACGCTCACCATTTCAGATATACAGATTTCCAATGATGCTTTTAGTAGTGACTGGGATGAAAATCCCATTGTGATAGACCCAGCAAATACTTATGATATTAATCTGGCTTTCACGCCAGTAAGTGAAGAAGTCTATCGGGAACAGCTTATCCTGATTTCCGATGATCCAATAAATGGTGAACTCGCTGTGGCTCTCACAGGAGAAGGCTTACCCCAGCCTCCGCCGAATATCGTCTTAAGTGACGAAGATTATGTTTTTGACGATGTGTTTGTCGATCAATCCGGCGAATGGTCGTTCACCATCGGCAATGATGGCTATCTCGACCTTGAAGTGTCCGAAATTGTTTCTGACAACGAAGCGTTCGCTGTTGATTTTGCCCCCGATGGCGCGGTTTTAGTGCCGGTTGGGGAGACCATTGATATTGGAGTTACTTTCAGCCCTGCCGGTGAAGGTTTGCATGAAGGCAACATTACCATTTCGACCAACGATCCTGATGGTGATGCAGTTGTTTCAGTGCAAGGGTCTGGCGTTGTGGAAAGAATTCCACGCATTGCCGTTGAGCCTCAGGATGTCCATTTTGGCGTGGTAAGCGTTCTTGAGGATTCTGTTGAAACTGTCAACCTGCGGAATGTAGGTACGGCGGATTTGACCATTGAGAATCTTGCTATTGAAGGCGATGTATTTTCCATTGATTGGAATGAGGAAAATGTCATTGAGCCCGGAGGTTCTGTTGATGTTGAAGTTACGTTCTCACCTGAGTCAGGCATTGAATATAACGGCTTACTGACGATCACATCCAATGCCGACAACGCTGCCGAAGTGCAAGTGCCATTGGTTGGCGTCGGCTTTGAGCCGCCTGCGGAAATGACTGTTGATGCTAATTCCCACGATTTTACAGAAGTCTTGGTCAATACCGAGAGCGTCTGGCAATTCCAGATCGGCAACGATGGGTATTCCGATCTCGTCGTTAATTCCATCACTTCAAATATTGGTGCGTTTACCACTGATTTTTCTGATGGACAGGACGAAGTAATTCCGCAAGGTGAATTCTTCACCGTCAATGTTACCTTCCTGCCTGCTGAAGCGATTGAGTATTCTGGAGAATTGAATATTCTTTCCAATGATCCAGAATTTGATGAAGGCTTAGCGATCACACTGTTTGGAAACGGTGTTGTGCCATTGATTAGTGTGTCTCGTGAAGATATTGACTTTGGCGAAGTGCCATTGAATGAAGCTATCGTTGAGATGTTCACTGTTACAAACGATGGTGGCTTTGCCTTAACAATTAGCGAAATTATTGTTGATGGTGAAGGCTTTGCGAATGTTTGGGAAGACGCAGTTGTCATTCCGGCAGGAGAATCTTCAGAATTTGAAGTCTCCTTCCAACCTCTCGATCTAATTGATTATAGCGGAACGCTGACAATTAGCTCTGATGCCGATGATGAACCGACAATCGAGCTTCCTTTGTCTGGCGTTGGCGTTCTCCCTGCACCACATTTTGAATATGTAAGAACAGATCCCAACATGTCGGTGTTAATTGACGACGCTACTCTCGACGGTGAGACCATCGGCTTCGGAACTGAAATTGGAATCTTCACGCCCGGCGGTGTTTGTGCTGGCGCAGAAATCATTGGTGTGTTTGAGCGTGTGATGGACAACGGCGATTTCTTCCCCGTCGGACCTTCAGCTTGGTCGGACGACCCCGGTACTGAGGATGAGGTCGAAGGATTTGTAACTGGCGAAGAGTTACATTTCGCCATCTGGGATCCCTATACCGAGCGCGAATATCCGGCGTTCATTTCTGAACTAGTTGGTGGTACTCCGGTTTTCCGCTCTGGCGAACTGGTTGAAGTCGTTCTGGTCGCTGAATCAGACCCAGTGGCTGAGATTGTCGTTGAACCAATGGAAATAGACTTCGGCGAACTGTTCTTTGATGCGACAAGTGAAGAAGACCTGACGATTCGCAATGCTGGACTGGGTAACTTGACGGTCAGCGACATTGTTGTTGGCGATGCAGATCATTTCCAACTGACCTTTGACGGCGAATTCGTTCTCCGCGGTCTTGCCAGCAGAACCTTCACCGTCACATTCAGCCCAAACGCTGCTGAAGAATACCTTTCCACCATCGAAGTGCATTCCGACTCCCCAGACTTGGAAACAGTGGAAGTGGCGCTGAGCGGTGTTGGCTTGACCCCGCCTGCTCAAATTTCCCTCAACGATAACGGCCATGATTTCAACACACTACTCGTCGGTAATTCCGAAAGCTGGACTCTTGAATTCACCAACGAAGGTTGGGCTGATCTGGTTGTTGATCGCGTTGAGCTCGCTGGTGAAGGCTTCCGTACAGATTTCTCCGAGCAGATCACTGTGCCTCGCCATGAAACCGGAGCGATTGAAATAACCTTTGAACCTCTTGCCGTTGGCGATTTCGCCGCGACGCTTGATGTCTATTCTAACGATCCCGATCAAGCGGATAATCCGGTTCAGGTTTCGTTTTCTGGCAACGCGGTTGCTCCTGAAATATCCGTTGATCCTGCTTCTGTCGAATTTATCTCGACAATCATTTTTGAGTCCGACGATGCAATTCTGACCATCAGCAACACCGGAAGCGCAGATTTGACCGTTTCCGAGCTGGCTATCTCTGATGAAGTATTCACTTCAGATTGGGATGATCAGCCCATCATTCTTGCGCCCAATGGCTCAACAGAAATCGGGTTGACCTTTACGCCCGACGAAGTGATGGAGTACAGCGAAACGCTGACTATAACTTGCGATGACCCTGCCAACGATCAGATCCTTGTGGACTTGACAGGTCTTGGGTTAATCCAACCACCTCCAGCGATTGCCCTGAGCGCAGGCTCCATTGATTTTGGTGATGTATATGTTGGAACGCAGGTTAATGAGCAGTTTGATATTTCCAACGATGGTTATCTTGATCTGGTGGTAACGGAAATATCTTCTGATAACGAAATATTCACATCCGACTTCCCGGCTGACGAGGATATAACCATTCCTTCCGGTGAAAGCTACACTGTAACCGTCACCTTCTCACCGCCAGAACCTGACGCGGGTGAATATGACGGGACATTGACCATTGCCTCCAACGATCATGAAAGTGGCTTGCTGGAAATGGCGCTTGCTGGCAACGGTGTCATCGAGCAGATTCCGATGGTCGCCGCTGATCCCGAAGAACTTGACTTCGGCTCTGTGTCGGTCGTCGATGGCGCGCAAGAAATCGTTACCATCACCAACAGCGGCACTGGCGATTTGACCATCCAAAGTGTCGAGCTTGTTGGCGATAATTACGGAATGGCATGGGATGAAGTGGGAACGTTCGCTCCAACTCAGTCTTTTGAAGTGACGATCACTTTCTCGCCCGAAATCGCACAAGTTTATGAAGGCAGCTTGACAGTGCTGTCCAATGCTGATAATACACCTGAATTGATAATCCCGATTTACGGTGAAGGCTTCGAACCGCCGCCAGTATTGGCGGTCAACGCCGAGTCCAACGACTTCGGCAATGTCCTCATTGGTGAGTCCGCAAACTGGCAGCTTGAAATCAGCAACGACGGCTACCTTGATCTGCGTGTCAGCGAGATCATACTAAGTGATGAAATATTCACAACAGATTTCGATGCTGAGCTGATCATTCCAGCAGGCGAGATGGAACAAGTGAATGTTACATTCGCGCCAATAACACCCGGCGATTATTCCGCAGACCTGACCATTGTTTCCGACGATCCCGAATACGCCGGATCACCGCTGGTCATCGGTCTTTCTGGCGCAGGCGTTGCGCCTGAACTCGTTATCGCCCCTGAAGATATTGCTTTTGGTGATGTCACGCTGAATCAGATCGAAACCATCGACCTTCGTCTTGAAAACACTGGTGGAGCCGATCTGACTATTACCTCCCTCAGCCTTGCTGAAGGGGCTTTCAGCCATGACTTTGAAGGCGAAACCGTCGTTCCGGCAGGTGATTTTATCATGGTTGAGGTCGCTTTCCAACCGACCGATCTGATCGAATATAATGCGGAAATGACCATTGCTTCTGATGCATACCAGAACGATCAGATTGTGGTGAATCTTTCGGGTTCCGGCATTATGCCCGAACCACATTTCGCTTACGCCAGCTCGGTTGATGATGCTTCCGTTCTAGTGCAGATGGCGATTCTTGATGGCGAATCTCTTGATCTTGGCGATGAAATTGGTGTGTTTACACCCGATGGCATCTGTGCCGGCGCGGCGATTGTCGGGGTTGAACCGGATGAAGAACTTGCCCCGATGAACGATGACTTGTTCCCCATCGGTTTCAGTGCTTGGCCAGATGATCCAAACACCGGCGAGCTTGATGGATTCCGCTCAGGTGAACAGATGTATTTCCGTTTCTGGGATTGGGAAGCCGAAGAGGAAATTATCGCCGTTATCACTGAAATTCAGCAAGGTGAAGCCCGCTATACAACCAACGGTTTCGTCCAGCTCACACTTGAAGCTGTTCGAGCTGCCGAGCCAGCGATTGCCGTTGAGCCGGATGCGCTGGACTTTGGCGAATTATTCTATAATGAGCAACGTGAAGCCACAATCACCATCACTAATACCGGTTTCGCTGATCTGACCGTCAGCAATGTGGTTTCCACCGAGGCAGATCATTTCAGTGTTGATTTCGATGCTGAATTCATCGTCGAACCGATGGCGAGCAGTGATGTCACTGTCACCTTTATGCCTGAAGCGGCTGAAGAATACCTTGCCACTATCGAAATCACTTCTGACGCGCCAGACAATGAGCTGGTTGAAGTCTCGGTTTCTGGTGTTGGCTTGGTTCCGCCAGCACAGATTGTTGCTGATCCAAACCCAATGGAATTCGGCACGATAAACTTTGGTGAGCTTGGCAGGCAGGATTTGACTTTCACCAATGCAGGCTACCAGAATCTGGTCATCACCCGTGTTGAGAGCGACAATGAGGCATTTATCACCGACTTCTCGGCTGATATATCCATTGCGCGCGATGATCAGCAATCTATTCATGTAACATTTACGCCGGATGCCCGTGGTGAGTTTACCGGCGTGCTGTCGATATATTCCAATGATCCCGATCAGGCTGACAATCCATTGTTGGTCGAAATGACTGGTCAGGCAATTGGACCCGTCATAGCTGCCGATCCTGAGGAAGTTTCTTTTGATCCCATCATAATCTTTGAGACTTCCGAAGCCACCTTGACAATTCTGAACAATGGCGATGCCGATCTGACTGTTGCAGACTTGGAATTCTCTGATGAAGCTTTTGCCACAGACTGGAACGGCGAAGAGTTCGTCATCGTTCAGCAGGAATCTGCGGTTATTAACCTATCCTTCTTGCCAGTCGAGGCGCGAGAGTACAACGAGCAAGTGACAATTTTTTCCAGCGATCTGATTACACCGGAGCTTGTTGTCCCGCTTTCTGGTGAAGGCTTAGTACAGCCCCCGCCGAATATGCTGGTCAGTGATGACGCTCACGATTTTGGCAGTGTGTTTGTTGGCAACAGCCGCGAATGGCAGTTCCAGATTTCCAATGATGGCTATCTTGACTTGACCGTAACAGACATCAATTCCGATCTGGCTATCTATTCTACTGACTTCCCAGCCGATGAAGATGTGAACATCCCTGCCGGCGAAAACTTGACCGTGTCCGTAACCTTTCTTGCTGAAGATGCCTTGGAATACAACGGCACTTTAACGATTCAGTCAAACGACCCCGATGATAACGGTCAGTACGAGATCGCCCTTACAGGTGAAGGTGTCCGGGATGAGCAACCCGAATTGGTCGTTTCGCCGGAAGCAGTTGACTTCGGCGAACTGATCTGGGGTGAGTCTTCCAACGAAACCCTTACCTCATATAATGTGGGCACAGCCGCTCTGAACGTGGAAACAATTTTCGTTTCTGGCGATGGTTTCGCGCTCGTTAATGAGTGGGGTGAAGCTCAAGTCGTCGATCCTGAAGGTGAATTTGCTGTTGAGATCATGTTCAGCCCCGACCAAGAGGGTGAATTCAACGGCTTGTTGACCATTACTTCTGATGATCCGAACCGCGGTGAGCTTGATGTATCGCTTGCCGGCGTTGGCTTGTTACAGCCACCTCCTGCATTAGCCGTAAATGCAGACAGCTATGATTTCGATGTCGTTCGCGTTGGAGGTCAGGCTGAATGGTCGCTCACCATCACCAACAATGGCTATCAAGACCTCGTCATTGATGGCGTGGAAATTGACAACGAAGCATTCCGTTCAGATTTCACTGAGCAAATCGTCATTCCGATGGACGAATCCTCACAGATTCTCGTAACCTTCACACCCGGCGATGTTGGCGATTATGCAGGCACCATGACAATTTCTTCAAACGATCCGAATTTTGCGGGTGGTTTTGATGTCGCCTTCTCCGGTGCTGGTGCGGTGCCTGAAATCGCAGTTGATCCCGCTGAAATTAACTTCGGTGAAGTTGGAGTCCGTGAGACCGCCGAAGAGATAGTCACCATCAGTAACGCAGGTGGCTGGGATCTGACAATTGACGAAATATTCGTTACGGGCGACGGCTTCAGCATCATTTGGGATGAGGAAAATGTCGTTCCGGCTGGTGGTTTTACTGAAATCACCGCTCAGTTTACTCCCGACACATTCGCCCAGTTTGCCGGCACATTGACTATTGCGTCTGATGTGGATGAAGTCATTGTAAATCTGTCCGGCATCGGCGCGCTCCCCGCGCCGCATTATGAATATGTTTTGTCTTTGGACGATGCCTCGGTGCTCGTGCAAATGGCACGGCTCGACGGCGAAGCCCTCGACTACGGTGATGAAATCGGCGTGTTCACGACCGAAGGCGTTTGTGGTGGCGCGGTTGTTATCGGCGTTGCTCTGGAAGAATTAGCTCCCGCCGGCGAGGAAGACTTCCCGGTTGGGTTCAGCGCTTGGCCCGATGACGACCAGACTGAGCCAGTTGACGGTTTCGTCAGTGGTGAAGCCTTGGCATTCCGCTTCTGGGATGTCAGCGAACAGCGCGAGCATGAAGCTTTTATTGACCAATTGGTCAATGGCGAAGCGGTTTACACTGCCAACGGATTTGTGCAGTTGACCCTCGTGGCAGAAACCAACGCCGTTGCAGAAATTTCTGTCAATCCAGTTGAAATTGACTTTGGTGGGTTGTACTTCAACGAAACCGACGACCGTCTGTTGGAAATTGCCAACACTGGTCTGGCTCCGTTGACGGTTACTGAAGTGCTTTCGACTGATCCCAATCACTTCGGCATTAACTTCGACGGCGAATTTGTCCTCGAGGGACACGAGCAGAGAATGTTCACCGTTGTCTTCTCGCCTGAAGAAGCGACCGACTATCAAGCTGCAATTCAGATCAGATCCGACTCGCCTGATCAAGGGCTGGTCGAAGTGCCTCTGAGCGGTGCTGGTTTAACCCCGCCTGCCCAAATCGAGCTGGCTGAGGATGCCCATCAGTTCAACGCTATTATCGTCGGTGAAAGCGATGTCTGGGAAGTTCAGCTAACCAACGTTGGCTATCAGGATTTAGCTGTTGACCGCATTGAGTCTGACAATCAGGCATTCACGACCGACTTCAGCGAAACACTGGTCATCGCCCGAAATGCCAGCGAAATTTTGACTGTAACTTTTGCACCAGAAGCCCGCGGCAATTATCAAGGCGTGATTTCCCTGTTCTCGAATGATCCCGATCAGGCAGACAATCCATTCACCGTTGATGTTGCAGGTGCCGCTTTGGCACCTGTGATCGCGGTTGATCCGGTCGCCGTTGAGTTTAATCCTGTCATCATCTTTGAGACTGATGAACAGAATTTGACGATTCTGAACACTGGCGACGCGACGCTGAATGTTTCAGACCTGATTTTCTCTAATGAGGTGTTTGGCTCAGATTGGGACGGCAACGCCTTCCCGATTGCCCAGCATGAGCAGGTAACATTCGCTTTGACCTTCACGCCGACCGAAGCCATGGTCTATGAAGAAGAATCTGTCACGATTCTGTCTGACGACCCAGAGACACCTCAACTTGTCGTGTCATTTACGGCTGAAGGTCTGCCGCAACCGCCTCCGCAGGCTCTGTTGAGCGAATCCACTCACGATTTTGGCGATGTCATCCTCGGCGAATCCCGCGTCTGGTCATTCAATATTACCAACGACGGCTACCTTGATCTCGACATTACCGATATGAGTGCTGATGCCGATGCCTTCACCACTGATTTCCCGGAAGAAGGTGTCACACTCGCCAGCGGTGAATTACTTGCGGTTCGTGTGGTCTTCAATCCTGAAACTGCCGGCGTTTACGATAACACTTTGACCATTGCCACAAACGACCCGGACAACAACGGCGTGCTGGAAGTTCAGCTTGTCGGACGCGGCGTTGAAGAGCTTCTGCCTCGTATGACAGTATCGCCCGCTGAAGTTGACTTCGGCGGTGTAATTATTTACGAGCAGGGTGAAGCCAGCTTGACAATCAACAATGTTGGCGTCGCCGATCTAACCGTTTCAGGTGTCGTCGTCAGCGAAGCCGGCTTTGCTCTTGCTGAAGAGTGGGGTGGGGAAGTGGCTGTCGCTCCTGAAGAATTCATCGAGATCGGTCTGATTTTCACTCCCGATGAAGTGCGTTCTTATGAGGGCGCTGTTACCATAACGTCCAACAATCCTGAAAACGGCGAACTGATCGTTCCGCTGTATGGCGATGGTTTAATCCAACCGCCGCCAGTGTCCGTTGTCAGTGCTGATGCCCATAGCTTTGACGGCGTTCTGTTGGGCGCGCAAGCAACATGGCAGCTTGATGTGTTCAACGAAGGCTACCTCGACCTGGTGATTAACCGCGTCGAGCTTTCAACAGCCGATTTCAGCACAGACTTCAGCGAAGAGGGCGATGTGGTTGTTCCCGCTGGTGAATCAATGTTCATCGAGGTCTCGTTCATTCCTGAAAACCTTCAGGATTACGAGGATGTCCTGTACATCTACTCGAACGATGAGCAGAATTCCCCCAACACAGTCGCGCTATCCGGCGCAGGCATTGCCCCGATCATTGCCGTTCAGCCAAGTCCAGTTGAGTTTGGTGAGATTGGCGTTTTTGAAACAGGGCAGGCGACATTAGAAATTTTAAACAATGGCGCGTATAATCTCAGCATTTCCGAGCTTGTGATTGACAATCCTGTCTTTGCCTTTGATGACAACTACAACGCTGTGGTTGCCGCAGGTTCAAGCGAGATCATTGATCTAACTTTCACGCCGGATGAATTTGGCGATTATGTCGGCACATTGACAATTTTCTCAGACGCACTCAACGAACCTGAGCTTGTCGTCGATCTGACTGGCAACGCGGTGTTGCCACAACAACATTTTGCCTTCACGTCCACTGTTGATGATAATTCCGTGCTCATCCAAATGGCGACACTCGACGACGAACCGCTGGACTATGGCGATGAAATCGGCGTGTTTACACCCGAAGGCATTTGCGCCGGCGCTGAAGTGGTTGGTGTGGTTCCAGATGAGCGAATTGCCCCACAGGGCGAAGAACATTTCCCGGTTGGACTAGCCGCCTGGCCGGATGATGCCGAATCCGAAAATGTGGTCGAAGGCTTCACATCCGGGCAAGCAATGTCTTTCCGGTACTGGGATCTTTCAGCACAACGCGAATACAACGCAATTGCCGATATCGTTCAGGGCGCGGCTGTCTATGAAGTCAACGGCTTTGTGATCTTGACGCTTTCCGCCTTGTCAAATGTCGCTCCGGAGATTGCTGTTTCACCTCTGGATATTGATTTCGGCGAAGTCATCGTTGGCGAATCCCCCAGTGATGTGATTACTATCCGAAATGTTGGTCAGGAAGACCTGCATGTCTATAATGTGTCATCAAGCGATCCCGATCATTTCAGCGTCAATTTCAACTCGGAATTTGCGCTGGCTTCTGGAGCTTCACGGCAGATAAACGTGGTCTTTACCCCGGATGCCGAGGATGTGTTCACTGCCAGTGTTACCATTGAATCTGACTCTCCAGATCAGGAATCCGTTCAGGTGTCTCTGCGTGGCGAGGGTGTCGAACCTCCTCCGCCGGCGATTGCTGTCAATGCAAACAGCCATGCCTTTGGCGAAACAGTGGTCGGACTGTCGCAACGCTGGGAGCTGAGAATCTCCAACCAAGGCTACCTTGACCTGAATTTGACCGATGTAATTTCGACCAATGAAGAAGCCTTCACCGTCGAATTCCCGGAACAGGGTTTGATTGTCCGCCGGAACGCCACGATCTCCGTCTGGGTCACCTTTGAACCTCCGAGCGAAGACGTGTTCTTGGGCTCACTTGAAGTCTATTCCAACGACCCGGTTTACGCCGATGACCCATTGGTGATTGACCTGTCTGGTATTGGTGTAATCGTAGGACAGCCTGAGATAACAGTCAATCCACAATCTGTACAGTTTGGGGAAGTACCACTTGGCAACACTGGCGATGAAATTATCGCCGTGCGCAACAGTGGCTCAGATATTTTAACCATCGAATCTGTCTCCGTTTCGGGCGCAGTTTTCAGCGCCGA
>CAZAGU010000017.1:0-9658 GCA_964484805.1 uncultured bacterium | reverse complement strand
ACAGAAGAAATTGAAGGTCTGCAAAACAATGAAGAGATGAGCTTCAGATTCTGGGATATATCAGCGGAAAGAGAATACAATGCAATAGTATCTGAACTCGCGCAGGGCGAAACACGCTACACGGTGAACGGTTTCACCATTCTTTCACTTGCGGCGCTGTCCAGTGTTGAGCCGCAGATTTTTGTAGATGTTGATCTGCTCGAATTCGATCAGGTTGTAATCAACTACTCTGACAGCCGCATGTTCCAGATTTCAAACCGCGGTCAAGAAGCGTTAGTTGTTACTGACATCGCTTCGACAGATGAGAATCATTTCAGCGTTGAATTCGGCGGCGAATTTTCACTGGCAACGGGCGAAATGCAGGAATTCGATGTGTATTTCTGGCCCTCCGAAGCCACAGAGTACTTTGCCACAATTGAAATATCCTCAAACTCACCCGGCGCTGAGCTGGTCGAGATTGATCTTCATGGCTACGGCATCGAACCGCCTCCACCGGAACTTTTCGTCTCCGATGACAGCCATGCCTTCGGCGAAACACTGGTTGATCTGAGTCAGAGATGGCAGGTCAACTTGCGCAACGATGGCTATCAAGAACTCGTCATTGACCGCATTGAGTCAAGCGATGAGGCATTTACCACAGACTTCCCCGAATCCCCAGTCATTTTAGGCAGGTTTGAAGAAACCTATGTTACTGTCAGCTTTACTCCTCCGAGTGAAGGCCAGTTTGACGGTCAGCTTTCTATCTACAACAATGACCCCGATTTCGGCGAAACACCGTTTGTCATAGACTTGACAGGTGTTGGCGTTTCGGTTGGTGTGCCTGAAGTAGCGGTTGAACCTGCCACACTCGATTTCGGGCAGGTAATGGCGGGTGGAATCGAGACTAGCGTTGTCAACATCCGTAGCATTGGCTCGGATATATTGACGGTAGCCGATGTATCCGTTGAGGGCATTGGTTTCAGCGTTGAATGGGGCGAAGCTGTTCAGATTGCCCTCGGCGATTTCCTTCCAGTAGTAATCACGTTTGAACCAACTGATTTTCAACAATACAACGGAACTCTGACGGTCACCTCCGATGCTGAAACTTACCCAGAGATAACGGTTGATCTTTCTGGTGAAGGTGTCAGGCCTCCTCGACACTTCCAGTTTACAACCACAGTTGATGACGCATCCATTCTTGTGACCATGGCGACACTCGATGGAGAATCCCTTACACTTGGTGATGAAATTGGTGTGTTTACTCCAGCCGGCATCTGTGCTGGTGGTGAAGTCATCGGTATTCCTCCTGAAGATGAAAGACTTAATCCAGCGGACGATGAATACTTCCCGGTTGGATTTGCAGCATGGCCAGATGATGAAACTTCTGAAGATGTTGTTGAAGGATTTGCGCCAAACGAACGACTGTCATTCCGTTACTGGGATATTGAATCTCAGCAGGAAGTCGTGGCAATCGTTGAGAGCGTTTCCAACGGCGAGGCTATCTACACGCCGAATGGCTTTGTCATTCTTACGCTGGCGGCGTCAACAGCTCAGAATCCTGTTATTTCCGTCAACACTGATCTGATCGACTTCGGTCAGATTGTTGCTGGCGAAACCGGTTACAGTGAATTTGTCATAACTAATGTTGGTCAGGGTGATCTTGACGTTTCCGACATAAGCCTCGACAACGGCGATCAATTCGGTTTCCAATTCGCTGGAGCATTTACCCTTCATTCCGGCGAAAACCAGAGATTTGTCGTTAGCTTCAATCCTGATTCTGTGGATATGTTCGAAGCTGATCTGGTGATCGAATCTAATGATCCCGATCAATCAGAGCTACACATTCCTATTCAGGGTGAGGGCATTGAACCACCTCCGCCAGTTCTTTCGGTTAATGCGAATGTTCACGATTTCGGCGAAGCTGTTCTCGGCACGCCGCTGAACTGGACACTGATCCTCAGCAACACCGGCTACCAACCACTTGTCGTGGATCAAATTACTTCTGACAACGAAGCATTTACGGTGAATTTCCCTGAAGAGCCAGTAACCTTGCTCAGAAACCAGACCTTCAATGTGGCAGTAACCTTCGATCCACCTTCTGAAGATAGATTCACAGGTTTGCTGTCTATTTACTCCAATATGGAACGCGATCCGCTGGGCGTTTCATTGATTGGTACTGGTGTGGTTAATGGTCAGCCGCGTCTGGTGATAGTGCCCGGTGATATAGACTTCGGCGAAGTTGGCACCGATGAGGTTGGTGTTCAGACTGTTCGCCTGATAAATCAGGGTAATGTTGACCTGGAAATCCAATCTGCCGAAGTGTCTGGTGAGCCGTTTGCTGTTGAATGGGACGATGCAAGAATAGTTACTCCCGGTGGTAACACTGTTGTGCGGGTAACCTTTACTCCACAGGAACTTGGCTTCTTCGAGGGCAATCTTGCGATCACATCGAACGATCCCGACCGCGCTGAAGTATTGGTGGCTATGATTGGTGATGGTGTCGAGCCAGCATTGCATTTTGAATATCACATCAGTGATAACAGTCACTCGCTCCTGATATACAACGCATGGCTGAATGGTGAACTGCTTGAAGTGGGTGATGAAATTGGTGTGTTCACGCCCGGTGAAATCTGTGCCGGCGCTTGGCGAATCCATGATGAAGGCTTCGGCTTATATCCTGTCGGACTTGCCGCCTGGGGAGCTGAAGCAGATGAAGAAAACGTAACGGGCTTCTTTGAAGGCGAATCTTTCACCTTTGCCTATTGGGATTATTCAGCAGGTCAGGAAATTCAAGCGACCGCTGAATACACGAGTGGACCTGAAGTCTGGCAATCCAATGGATTCACACAGTTGAACCTTGTCGCTCGCACATTCAACGCCCCGAACATTATTGTCGCTGATCGTCAGCATGACTTCCTCTGGGTTTCTGTTGAAGAAACGCGAGACTGGGAGTTCACAATTGGCAACAACGGTGAGAATGTTCTGAATATTGACAATTTGTCAATTGATGGCGAAGGTTTTGTCCATGACTTCGGCGACCAGCCCAGAACTGTTGCTCCAGATGAAGAAATTTCCGTCATCGTTTCCTTTACGCCAATGGAAGACCGCTTCTATTCGGCAGACTTGACCATCATCAGCAACGACCCCGAAGAGGGCGAGGTTGTCATCAGCCTGCTTGGCGCAGGTATTGGTGAGGTCGGCCCACGGATTGAAATTTCAGCCAACTGGCACTACTTTGATCTGGTTGACCTCTACACGCCAGCTGAGTTTACCTGGATCATCTCAAACTCTGGTGGCGAGACTCTGGAAGTCAGCGCCATCGAGGTTGATGGTGAAGGGTATTCAGTGGATTCTGACGCAGGATTCAACCTTGAACCCGGTGAAAACCGTGAGGTACAGGTTATCTTTACTCCTACGGACGAAGCTGTCTATAATGGCATCATTTGTGCCGTCTCCAATGATCCTGACAACTCGCGCGCTGAACTAACGGTGCGTGGTGAGGGGCGTGCGCCACTAACGCATTGGTCGTATGTGCCAACTGAGACCAACATGACCGTTGAAGTGCATTCTGCTTTCTTGAACGGCGAAGCCATGTCCGGTGGAGACCAGATCGCAGTGTTTACACCTGCTGGCCTTTGCGCAGGTCTCGGTATAGTTTCAGGTGAAATGCCGCTGGATATACTCGTCTGGGGTGATAATCCTGCCACCAATGATGTCGATGGATTCACAGACAATCAGATGATTTCCTACAGAGTATGGGATCCCAACGCTCGCGTGGAAGCGGGAGCTATTGCTGAGTACATCAGTGGCAACGGTCGTTGGCATGAAGGCGATGTTCAGCAGGTCAATCTTGCCGCGCTGTATGTTGAGCCACACTTTGATTTTGTCGTAACGGACATAAGCCACTCAATCATCGTCCATGAAGCAATCCTTGATGGCGAAGCGTTGGTGATGGGTGATGAGATCGGCGTGTTCACCACCGACGGAATGTGTGCTGGCTCTGAGATAATCCATATCGAAGAGGGTGGGCAGGAGCTTTATCCTATAGGTGTAGCCGCTTGGGGCGATGACCAGAGCACTGAAGAAGTGGATGGATTTAGCGTAAATGAAGCGATTGAATACAGAATGTGGGATGCTTCGGCGGAAGAAGAAATCGTCGCGCAGGCGGAATACATTTCAGGTCAAAGGGTCTGGAGTGTCAATGGATTGTCGCAGATCAGGCTGAACGCCAGACGAGTTGACAGCCCAAGCATTCTTCTGTCGGCTCAGACCTATGACTTCGGAATGGTGCAGTTTGATCGCTCGAGCGATTGGATTTTGACTGCTCGGAATAATGGCAGAGCAGACCTTATTATTGATGGTCTCAGCAGTGATAACGGAGCCTTCACTGTAGCTTTTGAGGGTGATATTATCGTTGCCCCGAACGAATTTACCGAGCTTGTCGTTACATTCACACCGAATGAGAATGATGAGGAATATGTTTACGCCGGAACAATCACGCTTACGTCAAACGATCCCGACCGCGGTGAAATTCAGATTGCGGTGGCTGGTGAAGGAATACCCGCCAGCCCGCCGGAAATTTCACTCGATGTCAATGCGATTGACTTCGGCGAGGTTGCCATTGGCTTGCGTCAGACAAGAAGCGTGACAATAGCCAATGATGGTGGCGATGATCTGTTTATCGACCCGATTGAGGTCAACGGTGCTGTCTTCCAGATTAATCCTACCGGCAGAATTACTTTGGCGGCAGGTGAAGCTCAACGTGTAAGTGTTGCCTTCCTCCCGAATGCTGAAGCGGAATTCGTCGGCGATCTGACAATTCGCTCCTTCGACGGACAGGGACAGCCGCTCGACGATCAGATTGTCGAACTGCGCGGCGTTGGTGTTCGTGGCGAACTGCAATGGTCTTATGCCATCACTGAAAACAGTATGCAGCTTGCAGTTGAGATGGCGACATTCGATGGCGATCCAGCGGTGGCTGGCGATCAGGTCGGCGTCTTCACATCTTCAGGCCAGTGCGCCGGAGCAATTGTCTTTGAAGGCAACTTCCCAATGGGCTTTGAAGCATGGGGCGATGACCTTGGCACCGAAGCCGTTGAAGGTTTCGCTATTAACGAACCACTTTATTTCAGAATGTGGGATGACTCAGAACAGCGAGATGTAATCGCCTATCCTGATTACAATCCCGAAGATGGTGTTTATACTCCCAATGGTTCGCTCCTGTTCTCGCTGGCAGCCTACAACGAAGGCCATCATTACCGGTATGTAGTGACAGATATCGATCACTCCTTCATTGTTGAAGACGCTCGCTTGAACGGCGAACAACTGGTCGAGAATGATGAAATTGGTGTTTTCACTACTGCAGGACTTTGTGCCGGTGCAATGACGCTGATGGATGAGTTTAACGAAGGCATCCTGCCGACAGGAATCGCCGCTTGGGGTGATGATCCCAGCAGTGATAATGTTGACGGCTTCCGCAACGGCGAAGCTTTAGAATTCCGCCTTTGGGATTACTCAGAACTTCGCGAAGTGGTCGCTACCGCTGAATATAGGCAAGGCGATCAAGTCTGGCGTCCAAATGGCTTCACGATTTTATCTCTGAATGCCTACACAGTCGAAGCCCCGAGAATCGTGGCAGATGTCAATGAAATCAACTTTGGATTCCATCTGCTCGATAACCGCGTTGCTCGCAGGTTCAGCATTGGCAACGAAGGCGATGCGACCTTGACAGTCAACGGCATCGAAGCCACGCCGGAAGTATTCAGCGTTGACTTCAATAATGCGCTGGTCATTGAGCCGGGTGCTTTTGAGACTATCGAAGTAACCTTTGTTCCAGTGGAAGCCGGCGAAGTCGCTGGCACACTGTTCATCTTCAGCGATGATCCTGCTGAAGAGGAACTGATCATTAGCCTCATGGGTGGCGGTATCGAAGTCGGCCCGCCTGTCTTAGCTCTTGACGAAAACGAGCACAATTACGGTGAAGTTCTCGTCGGAGATGTCGTTCAATGGAACATGGTGTTCGCCAATCAGGGCGGCAGCGATCTAACCATTGAGCAGATTACGATTGACAATGAAATTTTCAATGTCGATGCGTTCCAGAATGAAGTTCTTCAGCCGGGTGAATCAATCATGTTGCCGGTTTCGTTCCAGCCTGAAGAATCAGTTTCCTATGAAGGCAAACTGACCATCATCAGTGATGATCCGGTCTGGGATGTTCGACAGGTGATTGAAGATATTTGGGCGGCAACACAACAATTTAACGTTGATAACGGGCAGGAGCCCGAATCAGTGCAAGCCTTGATTGATGGCGAATATGTTGTCGTTGCTGCAGAGATGCTGAATGAGTGGGCGTTCAACTTTGTGGACGCGAACCCAATCACCGCCATTGAAGCCGTTTCAACTGAAAATATGGCTGGCGGTGCAGGCGAGCAGGTGCTTTATGCAATTGTCACCGACCGCTTCACCGGTTACGGGCAGACAGATGTTTATCTTGCCGGTTCTGGCATAACACCTCAGTTGCATTGGCCCTATCAGCTAACCGAATACAATATGTCGATCATCGTGCGCGAAGCGACGATTGATGGACAGAGTTTAGTTCCCGGCGATCAAATCGCGGTTGTCACCACCGATGGCTTTGTTGCTGGTGGCGAAATCGTCCCCGGCGCCGGATTGCCCGTTGGCCTTTCTGTCTGGGCAGACGATCCGAGAACCGAAGAACTTGACGGTTTCCGCTCAAATGAAGTAATTGGCTACTATATCTGGGATGCCAGCGCTGGAACTGAAGTGGAAGCAACTCCAGATTATATTCAGGGCGATGGTAGATACCATACGAACCAACTTCAAGTCGCAACCTTGTCAGCAGTGTCTGGCGGGCTTGTAGGCGAACACTTCCAATATTGGGTCAGCGAACTGAATCACTCGCTCCTCGTGTCGTCAGCTTTGCTCGATGGCAATCCGCTTGGAGTGGGAGATGAAATCGGTGTGTTTACTCCAGCGGGACGTTGTGCAGGTGCTGAAGTAGTCGTTACAGAAGGCGAGAGCGTAGGAATCGCCGCTTGGAGTGATGATGCTTCAACCAATGGCGTAATTGATGGCTTCCTAATTGATGAAGAATTCGCCTTTGTTTACTACGATCATTTTGCAAACATGGAGATTGAGGCTTCCGCAAATTATCTGCAAGGCCCCGAACTCTACCATGATAACGCATTCACCATTCTTGAACTAGACGCGAACATGGGCAGAGCGCCTGAGCTCAGCGTGCCGGTTCATGAGCATGAGTTTGGCGTGGTTGAGCTAGGCTTTGATTCTCAGTGGGCGTTTGAAGTCGGAAACTCTGGCGACGGCTATCTGTGGATTAACGAGATTCAGTTGACTGAAGGCGATGACGCTGTTTTCACAACGAATTTTGATCACATTACTCGCGTGAATCCGGGTGAAACCACCAGCTTCGATGTCAACTTCGTTCCTGCTGAAGTGACTGAGTATTCTGGAGTTTTGACTATCACCACCAACGCTGGCAACGAACAGATTGCCCTGAGTGGTACTGGTCAATACATTCAACGTCCGAATATTGCCGTTAGCGCTAACGAACTTGACTTCGGTGAAGCGTGGCTTGATGAAGAGATTCAGCGCACCCTGACAATCACAAACGAAGGCGATGCCGACTTGGTGATTGATGACATGTTCACCGATAACAATGCCTTCCGTGTTGATTATACGCCAACACCTCTTGATTTCTACTGGGAAGTCACCGAGTCTGACCGCTCGATGACTGTTATTGTTCGCGAAGCTTTGTATGTTGGCGAAGCTTTAGGCGTTGGCAACTTTGTTGGGACATTCACCGGTGATGGCGTTTGCGCCGGATATATAGAGACTGATGATGCTGATCAATGGTTGATTGAAACATTCGGCGATAATCCCGGCACGGGCGAAGTCGAAGGCTTTGTCGAGAACGAAGTCATTTCATTCCGCATCTGGGACAGTGAACTTGGCAGGGAATATTCTGCTGAAGCCACATTCCTTGACGGAGCGAGTAATCGCTACCACGATGATAGCATCAGCGCTGTTGAGCTTCAAGCTCGCATGGCGCCACTTGCCCCCGCTGGAATAGCCGAGCAGGTTATTGGCGCAGACGAAAGCTGGGAGGTTGCGATTTACTTCCAACCTGCTTCAGTTGGTGAGTTTAATTCTGATCTGACCATTGTTTCCAATGATCTTATTGATTCTGAAATACATGTTGCGCTAAGTGGTGTTGGTCAAATGATTCCACGTGAACTTGAACTTTCGGAAAGCTTCATCCACTTCGGAAATGTTGGCGTTGGTCAAACGGCCGAGACATCATTTGAAATCCGCAGTCTTGGTCAGGAAGAATTAACAATTGATAACATCGCTGTAACCGGACCAGGATTTGATGTTCATTGGGATGGAGATGATAGCTTTGTTTTGGGTAGCGAAGAACTAAAAGAGATTTTCGTTACCTTTGCCCCTGATACCATTGCTGAGTACTCAGGTATTGTTCGCATCTACTCCAATGATCCTAACCATTACATCTCCGAAATAGAATTGACTGGTAATGGACTCATGGCGATTATTGCCATTTCGCCGCAAGAGTTAGATTTTGGCGGAGCATTTGTCAATGCCATCGAGCGTCGCGAGATGCTTGTGCGCAACGATGGCAATATATCACTTGTTGTTGATTCTGTCAATTTCAACTCTGAGCAATTCTGGGTTGAAGGCGACCACCAGCCAACTTTCGATTGGGAAGTCACTGAGACCGGAGCCAGCATGACGGTTAACGTCTTGACGGCAACGCTCGATGGCGAAGATCTTCCCATTGGCGATTTTGTCGGTGTGTTCACTCCGGCTGGTGTATGCGCAGGCTTCGTGGAAGTCGTCGAAGAGATGCCGGTCGAAATCATTGCCTGGGCTAATGACGGCATGACCGAGATCGTAGAAGGATTTGCGGAGAACGAGCTTGTCTCATATCGGTACTGGGATGTTGAAGCCGAGCGTGAAATCATTGCTAATGGCGAAGCCAATGAAGCGGATGGGCTGTTCCATGCTGGTGGTTCGATGGATGTCAATGTAGAAGGCCATTTCGGATTTGCGCCGGTAGCTCTGAATAATCCACTATCCGTTGCGCCCGGATCAACCGAATCCTTGTTCTTCTTCTTCGAACCTGCTGAGCGCATTGAATATAACGATGTTGGAACAATCTATTCCAATGCAGTGCTCACACCTGAGGTTCAGTTTGTTGCGTATGGTGTGGGGCTGAATGCCCCGCCGTATATCGCGCAAGCGATTGAATCCTTTGAGCTTGATGAAGATGCAGGAGAAACTCTTGTAGCAAATCTGGCTGAAGTGTTCATGGATGCTGACGAAGATGTGCTTACTTTCGCACTTGTGGATGCGCCGGAATTCTTGAATGCCAACATTAACGAAGAAACAAATGAACTGACAGTCAACCCAGCCGAAGACTATAATAATGTTGATGGCTTGGAGCTTCAGATTACTGCAGATGACGGCATGGGCGGATCAGTGTCGTTGGCGTTCACCATCACCATCACACCGATGAACGATGCGCCAGTTGTCGTGGCTCCGATTGACGACATTACCATCGACGAGGACAGCGACGCGGTAGTTGTGGCTGATCTCGATGACGTGTTCAGCGACATCGACC